>JAHDYP010000020.1:0-44349 GCA_023383055.1 Verrucomicrobiota bacterium
CCCGATACAGCTCCTTCACCGTTCGGCCGTGAACCGTCACCAGATCGATCTCGTGCCGGGCGAGGATCCCCAGGATCTCGGCAAAGACTTCGGGAGCGTCAAACCCAACGCGGGTCTTGACCGTAAACGGGATTTCCACGGCGGCTCGCAGCGCCCCCACGATCGCATCGACCCGGTTCGGGTCGCGCAACAAACCGCCGCCGGCGCATTTACGATACACGACCGGCGCCGGGCAGCCGAGGTTCAGGTCGATGCCGGCGACCGGATACTGCTGAAGTTCGCGGGCGGTGCGAACGAGTTCAGGAATGTCGTTGCCGATCAGTTGGGCGACGACGGGTCGGCCAGTGGGATTCTCCGTGACCGACCGGAGGATGTGGCGGTTGAGTTTTGAGCCGGGGTAAACGCGGAAATACTCGGTGAAGTAGAGATCGGCCCCGCCGTAGCGCGCCATCAGGCGCAGAAACGGCAGATCCGTGATGTCCTGCATGGGAGCCAACGCAAGGATGGGGTGCCCCCGGCCAAACAGGCCGGCGAAGGCTTGCGGCGGAGGTGCGGTTGTTTGGCACGTGACGACAGGCACAAGACGCAGGCTGATATAGGCGATCTGAAACCGCGATGCCAGCACCAACGTGCAAGTCAACGTGCGATCGAACGGCGTCGCCCGGTGCAACGCCACTGGAAAACGACGTCCCGATTTAATGTCGCATATGCGACATTAAATCGGGACGTCCCTGGAGTCGTCCGGCGTGCGGGAGGGCTTGCCAGAAGCTGCCGACGGCGTAACGTCAGCCACCAGATCCACAAGAACCAGGTTTATGAACGGCCGAACAACAGTCGACACTTCATTGATCGCCGGCGATGGAACCTGCAAATGCGCCCCCGGCGACGAAGAGGAAACCCACCTGAGTCGAGGGCGGCCGCGACACACATGGCGAGCGCTCTGGCTGGCGATGGGGTTGGCGATGGCATTCGCGGTCGTGGAAAGCGGGGCGATGGCAGGGGCGTCGCAGTACCGGCTGATCGAGGGGAGCGAGTGGGTGGATGATTGTCCGGTCTGCGGACGGCCGACGTTGAGTTCGCCGCTACGGGGCCAGTTCACCATGGAGTTGATCGAGGAAACGCCCATCGGCAGCCGCTATGAAATGCGGGATGTCGAATTCCATACCGGCATGGGCACGGAGTGGGATGTGCGGTTGAGCGGAACCGGCTTTTTCGAAGTGGGCGGCGAAGTGGCTCTGCGCCAGGCGATGCGGCTGGAATTGCGCGTCGAAGGCCTTGGCGAAGCCATTCACCGGACTTTTACCAATGAAATCACCACCGTCAGCCGGCAATGGCCGATGCTCGACATCGCGTTGAACGACGTCGAAGGCACCCCCTTCCAGACTTACCGGCTTGTCTTGCGTGCCGCGCCGCTCCGCGAGATCTGGTTCTCGACCGCAAATGGAATGACCTCGGGCAATTCGGATCCGCCCTTCGAACGGATATCACCAGGCGACTTGTTGAGCGGTGACGGACGGGTGGTGCGGTCCAACCGGGATTTGCTGAGTCGACTGGGATTCATGCCTCCAACACCCGAGATCGGCATCGACGCCCTCGAGGTGCAGCCAGGAGGCGAGATTTGGTTTTCTCTGGGAGAATCGAGGTTCAGCGAAACGCTCGGCTGGTTGCAGGAGGGTGATCTGCTCTCGGAACGGGGTCGTGTGGTCAAACGCAACCAGGAACTGACCGGAGCTTTTCAGTTCGCCGGCGGACCATCGGACCTCGGATTGGATGCGGTGCACACCCTCCCGAACGGCGAGATCTGGTTCTCCCTCCGGAAGGCGGCCCTTTCCGAGGCACTCGGCGTGACCATCGGCGTGGGTGATCTGCTCTCTGAGCGCGGCTACCTCGTGCGATCGGCGAAAGAGCTCCTGGCGAACTTCAAACCCGAATCACCGGATTCGGATATCGGTCTGGATGGCCTTTATGCCTGGCCCAACGGCGAAATCTGGTTCTCGGTCGAGTCGGGTTTCGTGAGCCCGACGGCAGGCGGGATACAGCGAGGGGACATTCTCAGCGACCAGGGATTCGTCGTGATCCGCAATCTCGATTTGGTGCAGCCGTTTTCGCCGCTCGAGGATCTGGCCGATTTCGGCTTGGACGGCCTCTGGCTGGTGACGGACCTTGCGCTCGCTTCGGAGAAAGGGCCGACGCTCGAGTTACCCAACTACCACGCTGACGGTGAACTCGAGCTGAACTGGGACGGGCCCGGCCGCGTGTTCCAGGTCGAACGCGCGTCGGATCCGGCTGGCCCGTACGCTCCCGCGAGTCCGATCCTGCCGGCGTTGCAGTGGCGGCATCGAGTCGAGTCCGCCGCGGGTCAGGATTTCTTTCGGGTAAGGCAGTGGTAACCCTCGGGCGACAGCGCCACCGATCCTCCCGTCATCCGCCTATTTCCGAACCGCAAGGCTGCCGCGCCGGGTGACAACTGCCTTGCGGAAACTCACCGGCGCTCGTCCGCCTCCCGCATCGAGTTCCATCCCCATAAGCGCTCCGCCTTTGGAATGGGGGGACAGGTTCATAGTATTCGGAACGGTCGCCATATCCCAATGGTGCCGATGGGCCATCGCCCCCCCCTGAGACAGAGTGACAGGTTCATTGCGCGACAGGGTGACAGGCTCACTGTCGGAGGGTAGCGGTCTATGCAGAAGATACACATTGGTAGATACTTGCGTAATGTTCATTTCACCTTACCTCAGAGAAACCCTCAGCCAATTCCGGTTCTCCTTCTCCTGAATTTCCCGGGCACCTTCACGGAGTCTGACCCTCAACCGGGGCAAGCCGGAGCGGCACGAGCCCGACCTCGGGCAACGGCAGTCACGACCTGTCAGGTGGCGTTGGTGTCGACGTCATGGTGGATCGCATTCCATGGCGCTTCAAGTTCCAGGGTTGGCGTGGCCCCTCGAGATCTCAGGAACAGGCGATAGGGTGCCAGGCTCGCGGTAACAGGTTCGCGGTGTTCTCTGTTGCCCGTCCGTCGTCTGTTCAACCCAGGCGCGGGACTTCGGCAAGGACTTGTAGCCCGGGCACGGCGTGGAAGTGCGGATCAGTGGAAATCACCGCGGCGTTGAGGCGGGTCGCGATCGTGGCGATGACGAGGTCGGTGAGCGGTAATACGGTACCCTTTCGATCCAACCGCCACGCCAGTTCACTGACCTCGCGCCAGAAGTTTGGGTCCAATACAGACTCCGGCAGGAGATCGAAGAAGGCGCACAGGTCGGCTTTCACGTCAGGATGTCGGCAGCCGCGCAGGACTTCAGCGCGAATAACGCCGCACCCGTGAAGCCGGCCGGAGGCGGCCCATCCAGCCAACTTGTACCGAGGATCCAAGCCCTTTCGCAACAGCGAAATGTAATGGGTGGAATCAACCAGGATTTCCACCGGGTTTCTCCTGGTTTCGGAGTTCGAGGACGTCATACGCGGGATCGATAGCATCGCGGAGGATTGCAGGATCCCATTTACGCGAGAGCACCTGCTTGAAACTGGCTTGTCGTTCCAGCTCTGTCAGTGCCCGATCGATGGCCTCACGGCGAGTCGATATTTGGCATAACTCCATTACACGATTCAGTTTATGCTCGTCGATCTCGACCGTCGTTTTCATGTGCATTCGTATACGGCCATTTGATACGGGTGTCAATATGGGGACTTTGTATGGGCATATGCGTGAGCTATCCTGCAGCCGTGAAATAGAGTGACAGGTTCACAGCCGTCACTGCCTGCCGATAGGGGGACAGGTTCACAGTCGTCACCGCGCGGTCGGGCGTTCCGGGGGGGCGGGTTCCGCAAAGGGGGCCCGGCCGCGCGCCCTGGGTTCTGGTTCGGCCGGTCCGAGGACAGCCTGGGCAGGAATGGTTGACCGCTGAGGCGGCTAAGCGTAGAGGGTGGAGGATCATATGGGCAGGGCGGTTCTGAGATGCCTGGTGAAATGGCTTTGGGTGGCGATGCTCGTCGGAGGGCGGTTGAACGGCGCTGAACCTGAGGGTGCGGACTATGAAGTGCGCGTGGCGGGCGAGGGCGCGTCGGCAGTGGTGACGTCGGGGACGGTGTGGCTTTACCAGGACGTTTACGGCGGAGTGCAGCGGTTCAAGCTGGGCGAGATTCGCGAGGGGCGGGTGTGGGTTGAACTGTCGGCCCGCCGGTTGGCGGAGGAGATCAAGCCGGCGTCGAATACGCGGCAGTTCTGGGTCGTGCTCGAGCTGCCGGAATTGCGGTGGTATCGCTCGGCCGGGATCGAGCCGTCGGATCCGCTGAGGGGATGGCTTCCGGCGCTGGAGGCGTTGGGGACGGTGGAGCGAGTCGATTCGGGCAAGCTGCGGAAGCTTGAGTTGCCGGCGCTGACTGTGAGGCGGTTGCGGTTTTTGTCGGCTGATGGAGTTGCGCTGAAGGGAGAATCGATTCCGCTTTCGGTCTATGTGACGCAGTACAACCATTGCGCGGTGCACGAGGGGCTGCCGTTGGGCGTTTTCGAGACGGATGAAGAAGGATGGCTGGAGGTGGTGGCGCCGGCGATGCCGCTTTATGCCGAGTTACGGCATTTGGTCCAGGACGGCACTGGATTTGCCGGGGAGATGTATGCCTGCGAGGGAGGTATGCGCATCGAACTCGATGCCGAGGCGATCATAGTCAGGACACGATTGCCGGCGGAGCGATGGGAGCTCCGACTTCGAGATCGGCGGGGCAACCCGGTCCCTCACGTCACCCTCGTGGAATGGATCAGAATTACCGGGTGCGGCGCAAACGACGGTCCTTTGGGAAAGTCGGATGCTGCGGGCCGGCTGCAGGTGATTCTGCGGCCGCAGGAGATCGAGCGACTGGCGCTCGAGGCGGAGTCGGGCGCGCGGCGGTTTCTGACGGAGGCGGAACTCGCCACCCTGATGCGCGAGAAGTCGATTGCATTGGAATGGCCAGCGTCTACTCCCTGAGCCCGCAGCAGGCTAAGCCACCTCGGGCGAAGGCCGCCGGGGAGCTGCGGTCTCAGAATCAAGGCTGTGTAGGCAGGGACGTGGAGCAGACTGGTGGAGATGACACAAGCTCGGCCAAGGGTAGCGTTGGTGATGATTTCCTCTCAAAGCTTAGGACTTCAAACGGCAACGCTGGGCCATTCTTATGGCTGATATGCAAAGTGCCAATCCAGTCAGAGTGGAAACTACTGGAGTCAGGCACAGGAGACACGCCAATAAAGTGGCATCCATTTCGAAGGTTCTGATTCCAGCGAAGCTAACCAGTTCCGTCCCTCCAAGGAATAACCAATCCCTGACTCGAGTGAACAGATTCTGGCTCGCGAAGGCAGCGATGCCATACGCGCCATAAGCTGATAGGCCGACGCCAATCAACCCAAACGAATACCGTTTCCATAGTCGAGATCCGCCATTCCCTTGTGCTGCTTCCATAAACTTCTCCTCATTCGTTGAATTCTTCATATTCCGCCGAGTTCCACTTAAGTGTTCACGGCCGGCTGACCAGCCGGTGTCGGCGCACAACCAGAGCCAGAAGCGAAGTCGCTGGAGCGTTGACCTGCCGGACCGCGCCTCGCGCCATTGATCCTTGAACAACCGCAGCATCTCAGCGCCGAACTTTTCGCGGACCCAGGCTGGATAAAGGAACAGGAGCAGGCGGTAGAACCGTGCTGCCCGGCAGAGTTTCCGGGATTCGTCATCCATGGGTGCGTGCATTTTCACTGGGTAGGGAGGTTCAATGTGCGACCGCAAGCCCGCGACGCCTGGCCACCGTCACCAGGCTCGCCAGACGCCGTGCTTCGGTGTTGGCGGCTTTGGATCCCAGATCGGTCAGTCGGTAGTAGCGACGGCGTTCGTCATCCGATTCGGGGTCTGGACGTTCATCAGTCTCGAGGATCAGGCCGGCCTGCAGCATCCGCTTGATCGTTCCGTAAAGTGTGCCCGGGCCCATGCGAATACGGCCTTCGGTGGTTGCGGCTACGTCCTGCATGATGGCGTAGCCGTGTTTATCGCCCTGGGCGAGGGCGAGAAGGACATGAAAGACAGCGGCGCTGAGAGGCGGCAAATCCTGATCATCCGATGGGCTGCTCATCGGGGAAATATATATCCGCCTCGGATACATCCGTCAAGCGTGTAGTAGTGCCACTCTCAATGGCACGTGCCACCGGTCGAGGTTCCTCTTCTTGGGCTCTTCGGGGCGAGCAGGTTGACGCCCTGAACGCGCGGCGTTACTATGCGCTGGTGATCCTGGGTTTCGCCTGCGCTGAGACCGAACGAGTGTTCCGGGCAGAGTTGGCTCGCCGTTTCCCTCGGGATATTCAGCGTCGCGCCAGGCGAAAATTGTTGTTGCTCCACGCGGCCACTGAATTAAGCCAGCTCGCTGTGCCGCCAGGAAACCGACTCGAAGCACTTCAGGGTGACCGAAGAGGCCAGCACAGCGTTCGAGTCAACGACCAGTGGAGGCTATGCTTTCGCTGGCGAGGCGGCAACGCCTACGACGTCGAAATCGCGGATTCTCACTGAGAATGAAAAGCAAGAAGCTGGTCAACATCACCCCTGGCGAAATCCTCGAGGAAGAATTCCTCAAGCCGATGGGCATCACGCAGTATAGGCTGGCCAAAGATCTCCGCGTGCCGCCTCGACGGATCAATGAGATCGTCAACGGCCAACGGGCAATCACGGCGAATACCGCCTTGCGGCTTGGGCTTTACTTTGGCATGGCCCCGGAATTCTGGCTCAACCTGCAGATCCACTTCGACCTCGAGCAGGAACACGAACGCCTTGCCGGACGCCTGGAGAAGGAAGTCAAGGTGCGTGCCGCCGCGTGAACGGGGCGGTATCAGCCCGGTGATTGCGCGTCCTTTCGCTGTCGTCAGTACGTCACCAATAACTTCCGGCTCCGATCGGATCTCGTATGGGTGATAGAGAGCCCGACTGCGCTTAGCAGGTCAGGGTTCGTTCAGTTCGTAGTGGATCCTCAGGGTATCGTCGAGGAGGTCGATGGCGGCGATGCGGAAGGGTTGGCAGCCGCGGAGGCGGTAGTATTGCGACGTGTCGGGTTGTGGGACGGTGATGAACCGGTTGCCGGGAACGACGGTGGCCGCGGGCTGATCGGCAAAGGGTCCTGAGGGATCCGTGGCCGACTGGAGTATCGGGGCATCCTGCGGGGCAGCGATCTGTTCGAGGACGGATTGGATCCAGTCGATGCGGGTCGAGACGCGCGTGGCGTAGAACGCGCCAGATTGATCGAACGGCCGGTCGGGGTTCAAGATCCAGACATCATCGGTTTGGGTGTAGAGGCCGCCCTCGTCGAAGATGGCGGCTTCGAAACCGGCGCCGTTGGTGGAGGTGTTGTAGGGGCCGTCGACGGCGTAATTGATGCCGGCGAGTTGCCAGGTACCGTCCAGGATGAAGAGGCCGCCGGCGGAATCGCCGACGGAGAGATGGCATTCGTTGGGGCCGGCGTCGGCGGTAAAACTGACCTTGAGGAGGTCGCCGACCTTTGATGACTCGAACAGCGCGTCTCCATCCGCGATGCTATCGACCTCGTTTTCGCCCCAGCGGATTCGGCTGTCGAAAAGGCCCCAACGCCAGCCGTTGGTTTTGTCGTTGGCGTCCCCGGTGATGACCGGTGCTCCCCGCTGCGTACCGCGGCCGATCACGACCATCGGCTTGCCGATCTCGGTTTGGTTGGTGTGGAGAATGGCGAAGTCGGGGAAAGTGCCGCAGACTTTGACAATGCGCAGGTCCGTTTCGGGATCATCGAAGAACGCGGTGCTGAGGTAGGCGATGCCATTCAGGTGGAACGGTGCGCCCACGGAGTTGCCGACATGTTGTGCGGTCAGGAACGCATTTGATGAGATCGCCGTTCCGAGATACGCGCCCCAGCGACCCTGGAACTGCCAGCCGCTATTGGTCAGGGAACCGGTTGGTGCGGAAGTGTTATGCTCCGGATCGCCCGTGGAATAGAAAATGACGGCGTTGAGCGGGCAGCACGCGAGCCACCCGATCAGGCAGATGGCTTGCGGAAGCCCAACAAAGCGGCGCAGGTGCACCGCACTCCAAGACGCTTCGCGACATTCGCGTCGTTCCCAGTGATCGGGCGGTGTTGGAGTGCGCCGGTGCTCCAGCGCTTTCCTCGGGCTACGTCGGCACGACGAGGGCGCGTTTGGCGAGGATGGCATCGACGATCTGCTGTTGGAGCTCGGGTTTTTCGACGAGGGCGCGTTGGGCGGCCTCTTTGCCCTGACCAATCAACTCGCCGTTGAACTGGAGCCAGGCGCCTTTTTTGTCGACGACGCCGTTCTCGATACCGACCTCGAGAATGTTGCCCTGCTTGTTGATCCCGTGGTTAAACAGAATGTCGAACTCAGATTCGGTGAAGGGCGGGGCGACCTTGTTTTTAACGACTTTTACGCGCACATGATTGCCGATGGCGGCGCCGGTGGCGTCTTTGAGGGTGTCTTTGCGCCGGATATCGATGCGGATACTGGCGTAGAATTTGAGGGCTTTGCCGCCGGGCGTGGTTTCGGGGTTGCCGAACATCACCCCGACCTTCTCGCGGATCTGGTTGGTGAAGATGCAGGTGGTTTTGGCTTTGGCGAGGATCGCGGTGAGTTTGCGCAGGGCCTGGCTCATGAGCCGGGCCTGCATGCCCATCGTGGCCATCCCCATTTCGCCCTCCAACTCGGAACGCGGCACGAGCGCGGCCACGGAATCGATCACGATCACATCGAGCGCGTTCGACCGGGCGAGGGTTTCGCAAATGGTGAGCGCTTCCTCGCCGCTGTCGGGCTGGGAGACCAGGAGATCGTCGAGGTTCACCCCGAGGCGTTTGGCGTAACCGGGATCGAGGGCGTGTTCGGCGTCGATGAAAGCGGCCAACCCGCCCCCTTTCTGCGCATTGGCGATGACATGGAGCATGAGGGTGGTTTTGCCGGACGATTCGGGGCCGTAGATTTCAACGACCCGACCGCGCGGGATGCCGCCGACGCCCAGGGCGAGGTCAAGCCCGAGGGCGCCGGTGGGGATGACATCGATCTTGACCTGGGCGCGGGCATCGCCGAGCCGCATGATACTTCCTTCGCCAAAGGCCTTGGTGATGGAACTGATGGCGGCGTCGAGGTCGCGTTGTCGGGTGGCGGTGACTTTGGCGGCTTCGGCTTTGGGGTCGACACTACTCTTCTCTGTGTTTTTCGGTGGCATAAGCGGTACTCCTTACAGTCGCGTTTCGGCTTTTCTAGTCGAGTCGACCGGGCAAGTCAACGGATGGTTTTCGGGTGGGCGCAATCCGGGGGGCGATCCGGTTCTCTGAATTGGCTTCTCTCGATCCGCCTGGCGGGCTAATAGTAGGTCGCGATTGGACTATGGATTGGTTAATCGAACACGAGCAAAAGAGAACGCATATGGCAAAGAGAGCATCGACCCCTTCGAAACAAGAGCGGCAATTAAGCGAGAGCCTGAACCAGGTCCTGGCGGACTCCTACGCGTTGATGGCGCTGACGCATCTGGCGCATTGGAACGTCGAAGGCCCCGGATTCTTCGCCTTGCATACGGCGTTTCAAACGCAGTACGAGGAGCTGTTCACCGCGATCGACGAAATTGCCGAGCGCATCCGCGCCCGGGGCGCCTACGCCATCGGCGGCCTGGGCAACCTGGCCAAGGCTGCCGAGATGAAGGAATTCACCTCGCCGCTGGCCCAGGAGGAGTATGTCCGCCTGCTGTTGAAAGCGAACGACAAGCTGGTCGCCGATGCCGCCGAGGCCCGTGACCTGGCGGGGGCGGCCAACGATCCCGAGACCCAGGATTTGATGATCGAGCGGATCACGCTTCACCAGAAAACGATCTGGATGCTCAAGAGTTTCCTCAAGAGCTGAACCGCGGATGAGCGCTTAAGTTTCACTGCGAACGTGGTACACAAGGCTGTATGACAGAGACGCTGACCGTCCGACTTCCGGCGGCTTTGGCGCGCGATCTAAAGGCCCAGGCCAGGGCTGAAAGGACGAATCCCACCGAGGTATTGCGCCGGGCGGCGGATCAAATCGTTTCCCGAAGTGGACTATGTGTTTGTGTCGTGACGACGGTTGACCGTTTGATTCAGTTGCGGTTCGGGTGATCCAGTGCCAGCCGGGGATCGGCCAGGTCGAGGCGGTACATGATTTGATTGTAATCGTAACGCGGGGTGGTGTCGGGGTTGCCTGAGAAGGTGTTGACGTAGGTTCCCTCGAAGTAGATCAGGCGCCCGTCCGCCTGGTCGAAGAACGGGTGGTGGACGGGGTTGTAGAAGCTGTAGCGTTCGTGCGTTACGATTTTGCGCGCCCGCAGCCACGGGCCCGTCAGCTCGGGCGCTTCGGAATACCACACTTCGCCGAGGTTTGACGTGCCGCCCAACTGAGTGGCGATCAGCACCCATTGCTTCCGGTAATCGTTCCAATTCACCGAGCCCCGCTGCAATCGGATGCGCTCCCCGGACTCGACATCCACGGGCAAGTAACGGGCTTCCTCCGGGCGGATCGCGCCGGCTTTCAGGAGTTTTTGTTCGATCTCGGGATCGACCGGGCGGACGTCCGCGCGCCAGGCATAATCCAGCGCCCCTTGGGCATCGCGTCGCACGCGGAGGGCGGCCGGATCATCATCCGGTTCCAGGCAGGTCCAGGCCTCATAACGCGTCGGGTCGAGGACCGCATCGAGCTGGGCCCGCACGCGGACGGTGGGGAACACTTCGCCGAGGTGGAAGCACTCGACGCCATTCACCGTGTGTCGGAGCGGATGGGCTTGAGCCGGGAAGCGCCACAATTCCTCGAGCTCAAGGTCCTTGACCCGCTCGAACTCCTCCCGGGTGTCGTGGTAGATCGCGAGGCCGTGTCCGAGCATCTTATGGAGCGATTCCATGTGCGCGAAGTGGCAGACAAGGCGTTCGCGACCGGTATGATCGGGAACGGCCAGGAAGCCATCGGCCCAGATCAAACCACGTTCCACGCCGAGTCGGCAGACGGGGCGGCTGAAACCGTCGGCGTCGGTGAAGTAATTGAAATCGACGCCCTGAGCGGGATCGAGCCCGCCGCGGCCGGGCAATGCGGAGGTGGCGCCCGCCATCCAGAAATGGCCGAGCGGATAGCTCATGCGGGAAGTGTCGCCCCAGAACCAGAAGAGTCGGGCGCGATAAGGCACGGCAAAAGCCGAGTCTTGTCCCGCGACTTTGCCGCTGCCGAGGGGCGCCGCCAGTGGCGTTGGCTCGCCCAACAGCACGCTGTCGCGGTAGATGCCCTCGCCGGTCAACCGATACAGGCGCTCCGCGATGCTCAGGCGTTTGAGCCGGATGATGGCCTTTGCGCCGGCGATGGGCGTGAGCCGCTGGCCGGCGTTGCCGAAGCCGTCTTTGGGGTGTTCATAACCGTGGCTGCGCACGAAGAAGTAAACCGGTTGCGCCATGAGACCGGGCTCGAAGAAGGCCACGCGGCCGGCGCTGTCGGTGACATAGCGGAGATGGTTGACCGTTTCGAGTTCGACCAGGGGGATACCGCGGCTCGTTTGGTCGTCCACCACCTGGATCTGGAAGAACAGGTTGGCGGGCGGGAGCGTGGTTTTGGGGTCGATCGTCGGCGCGGGTTGGCTTGCGGTGGGGAGGATACCCGCGAACAGGGCGAGAAGTGCGGGCCAGAGCGGGCCGGCGAGGATGCGCATGGGGCGAGCTTGAAGCCGGAACGGGCGGGTAATCAAGCGCGGCGTGGTGGAGGGACGCCGGTATGGAATTCGGTCTGCACCGCTCTGGTGCGGGGGCACGGTCTCGAATTTCCGTTCGCAGACTTCGGATCCGAAATCCTGGATTGCGATGCCGGAGGTGTTTGGGCAATCTCCAGGCTGATTCACCGTGAGATCGCTTCATGCCAGATGCTGGTCGGGTGTGATGCTGGGGGCATTGGGTCTTCTGCTTTGGACGGCTTGTGGGACGATTGACGGCACGCTGCATGTGCCGCCGAGCGTGCTGGGGGCGGTCTTCGTGGGTAACGCGGCGTGTGCCGAGTGTCATGCGGAGTAAACGCGGGTTTTTGCCGGCAGTGTTCATGGCCGGTATTATCGGGAGGACTCGTTTGAGATGGCGGGGCAGACCGGTTGCGAATCGTGCCACGGACCCGGAAGCCGGCATGTGGCGGCGGCGGGCGCCCGCGATCTGATCGTCAATCCGGGCCGCGATCCGGCCACGTGCTTTCAGTGTCACCTTTCCACGCACGCGGAGTTCAACCTGCCGCAGCGACATCCGGTGCTCGAGGGCCGCATGCGTTGTGGCGACTGTCATGATCCGCACGGTCAGGACATTCGCAAGCCCGCGGGTGGGTTGGCCATGGCCAGGTTGAACGAAAGCTGCGCCGCATGTCACCGTGATCAGACGCGTCCCTTTGTCTATGAGCATGAGGCCCTGCGCGAGGGATGCGTCTCCTGCCATCAACCGCATGGTTCGATCAACGCCAAGCTCATCCTCCAGCGCGACGCGAACCTCTGTTTGAAGTGCCATGCCCAGATCCAGCAGGGCGGCGGCGTTCTGATCGGCAAGACCGATCACAGCCAACTGCTGCGTCTGGGCGGTTGCTGGTCCGCGGGTTGCCACACCGCGGTTCACGGTTCGAACATCAACCCCAAGATGCTCTATTAGCGCGCACCGGCCAACCTGCTTGCGGCTGCCGTCGACCCGCTGGACGGCGCGGGGCGGGTTGCTGCTGTTGCTGGGAACCGTGTGGCCGGCGGCAGCCCAGGAGGTCGATGTCGCGCGGTTGCCCCCGGCGGCGGAGATCACGGTCGGGTTCGACCGTGACATTCGACCGATCTTCGAGAGCGCCTGTTACCGCTGCCATTCCGGGGAGCGCCCGCGGAGCCGCTACAGCCTGGCTGACCGCGAGTCCGCGGTGCGCGGAGGAGCGGTGGGTGTGGCGATTATCCCGGGCGACAGCGAGCGGAGTCCGCTCATTCATTACGTGGCACGCCTGGTTGAAGGCATGGAGATGCCGCCTTCGAGCCGGGACGAGCCGTTATCGCCGGAGCAGGTTGCCTTGCTCCGGGCGTGGATTGACCAGGGCGCGGCGTATGAGGGCACGGGCGGGGAGGCTTCGGCTCCTCCGATGAAGCTGGTTTCGACCTTGTCGTTTCAGTGGTTCAGCGTAAGGGGCAACGAGGCTAAATTCCGTGAGACCGTCGGGAGGCCCGACGGTTTTGCCGGCGGCATTCAGGATTTCGAGTGGGACCAGGCATTGGGGGACGATCGCAAGGTGACGGTGGCCGGTCGCGTGCTGCCCGGGTTGGAGGATTACGAGATCGCGTTGGCTTACGAGCGGACGGACGTTGGGTTTGTGCGCGGGGGTTACACCCAGTATCGGCGCTGGTTCGACGGTGTGGGGGGGTATTATGCGCCGTTCGGGGTGGGGGCTTACGAACTGGACGCCGATTCCTTGCATGTCGACACCCGTCGGGCCTGGTTCGAGCTGGGTTTGGATCGGCCGGACCTGCCGCGGATCACCGTGGGCTACGAGTATCTGGTGCGCGAGGGCGAACGATCCACGCTGCAGTGGGGGATGGTGGTCGATCCGGCTACGTTCGATGCGCGCGCCATTTATCCGGCCGCCAAACAGGTCAACGAGTGCAGGTGATCCGGTTGGACCTTCGCCATGAAGTCGCCGGCATCGGGATCGAGGACAACTTCCGCGGTGAATTTGCCGACCTGCGCAGCCGGCGGACCAACGTGGACGGATACACCCTGGGCGCCGCCCGGCCGGACCTTGTCACCCGGTATCAGGATGGGTTCCGCTATTTCGAGGGCGCCAACACCCTGCGGCTCGAGCGAGCGATCAGCGACTGGTGCTATGTCAGCGGCGGATACCTCTACTCGAACCTCGACGGGGAAGCCAGTTTCAGCAGCGAGAGCTACCTCCCCGGCGATCCGACTCTCGGCCCGTTCGCGGGCGATTACGCGGATGAACTGGTATTGCGTCGCGAGGCCAATGTTCTCAACCTCAACACGCAGCTGGGTCCCTGGCAGAAGCTGACCTTGTCCGCGGGCGTGCAGGCCGATTGGACCCACCAGGAAGGGTTTGGCAACGCCAACCTCGGAGGCTTCGTCAGCCCCCTCGACGCCAACCTGAACCGGCAGGCCACTTCCGAACAGCTCAATCTCCGATTCACCGGGTTCCCCTTTGCGGTGCTTCACGCCGTGGCCCGGCTGCAGCAGGAGAAGCTTGACCAGTTCGAACAGCAAACCCTCACGGACGGCTTCGATGACGCGCGCGATTTCCTCCGTGACACCGATGCCCGTTCGGATCTCTGGGAGGCGCGCGCCGGTTTTACCGTCTCGCCCTGGACCTTTCTCGCCCTCGATGCCGGCTACCGTCACACGGCCCGCGACACGGACTTCGATCACTCGCGCGATTTCGACGGTTCCCCCCAGCCCGGCAACGGTTACCCGGCGTTCATTCTGGCCCGCGACGTGGGCACCGACGAAGTCCAGGCCCGGGTGGTCTGGCGCACGACTGCCTGGCTCAAGACTACCTTCAAATACCAGCATATCGACACCCGCCTGGACACGCTGACGGCGCCCTGGATTACACGGCGCACGGGATCCTGGCGGGACTCAGCAAACGCATTCCGTGAGGGTCCGCTGTTCCGGCGGGCCTCGGAGAGTGTGCTCCCGAACATCGCCTAAGGAAATGGGCGCCGCATGGAGTCTGACTGCGGAACCTTCTTCGAATCGGCAGAATCGTCGGTTTGAAGGTGAATACTTGCCTTCAGTTGAGCCAAAGGACGGAAGCGATGTCAGTGGGAGCAGGGCAACGCGGCTGGCACTCGTGGAAAGGGTGGCGTTCTTGGTAAGGAGATTAATTGAACACGCTTGATCTGGATTAAGTGCGGGACTTAAGACGCTCGGAAAATCTCCAAACTCCAGCGACCACATTTTATGTCGCATATGCGACATAAAATGTGGTCGGAGGGACGGCGTGGCCCGTGGTCAAGGGTCAGCGCGTGGTTTCGGAGGGGAGGGGTGCCTGGGCGGGTTGGCTTGGAGCGGTGGATTCCTGCTCCGGCAGGAGACGGGCGATGAAGCGGTTGTCGGCGGCGAAGTATTTCCTGGCGGCATCGCGCACGGCGTCGGCGGTGAGGTTTCGCGGTTTATCGGGAAAATCGAGCAACTCGGCCAGGGGCAGGTCATGCTGGGCGCGGAAGAGGAGGTTATTGAGCCAGAAGGCATTTTCCTTTATGCCGATCTCGAATTCGCGGAGGTGCTGTTCGCGGATTTTGGCGAGGTTGACCTCGGCGGGACCGTTTTCCTGCAAGTCGGTGATTTCCTTGAGGGCGACCTGGATGAGATCGTCGGCGCGGGCGGGATCGCAGCCGAACTGGACGGTGCTTGCGAAAGCGCCCTTGGGCCAGCGGTTGAGGTTGCCGGAGATTCCGACGCCATAGACGCCTCCGAGATCTTCGCGGAGGGCTTCCCGGAGTCGGATGCGGAGGGTGTCGACGGCGGCGCGCAGCGCGTAGCGATCCTCGTCGTTCCAGTCGGTGTCGCCGGTGAAGAGGATCTGGACGGTGCACTTTGGTTCGATGCCGCGGCGGACGGTCAAGGTGTGTTGGCCGCGCACGGGATCATCGTTATTGAATCGGCCGGTCTCATTGCGGCCGGTGGCGGGGAGGCTGGCGAGGTAGCGTTCGACGAGCGGGCGGATGTTATCGAGGGTGAAGTTGCCGACGATGACGAAGGTGAAGTCGCCGGCGTCGGCGAAGCGATCGCGGTAGATTTGGAGCGATCGTTCGCGGTCCATGCGCTCGAGGGTATCGGGGGAGAGCGGTTGGTGGCGTGGGTGATTGCGGTACAGGGCTTCTTCGAGGGCGTCGGCGAAGACGGCCCCAGGGTCGTTTCTCCGGTTCTGGACGGTTTCCCGCAGTCGGGTCAGGAGCGAGAGGTAGATCTCTTCATCGGCGCGAGGCGCAGTGAAGCGGAGGTTAACGAGTTGGAAGAAGGTTTCGCGGTCATCGGGTGAAGCGAAGCCGGTGATGTTTTCGAACTGGCTGTCGAGGTGCGCGGTGGCGCGGGCGATTTTGCCGGCCAGTTTTTTTTCCAGTTGGATGGCATTGAAGGCGCCGAGTCCGCTTTGGCTGACGATGGTCGACGCGGTATTCGCGGGGACGTAGTGATGATCGGGCACGAGGCTGTGGCCGCCGGGGCTGGAGCCGCGGAGGAGCAGTTGATCGTTCTTGAACTGGGTGGGTTTGAGCAGCACGCGCGCGCCGTTGGAGAGCCGCCACTCGGTGACCTCGATTCGTTCATGGAACTGTTCAGAGGTCACTCGGCCCGGCTCCGGCAGTTGCGGAAGCAGCGGCGCATCCTCGACGTTGTCGGTATAGGCCTCCAGGGGTGCCCGCTCCGCCGCCTGCACGAGGGCGAGGATCTCGTCCTGGGAAGGAACCGCGGCTTCCGTTTTTCCGGGTGCGCTGAAGAGCACGACGCGGTTGGTGGGGGCGGTCCATTGGGCGGCGGCGCGGTTGAGCTCGTCGAGGGAGATGTCGGCGAGGAACTGGCGAGCCATTTCGAGTTCCCTGGCGATGCCGGGGACGGCTTCGCCTTCGAGGAAGTGGCGGACGTACTCGTCGGCATAGGAGGCGGAGGGGGTTTTATCGCGTTCGTTGTACGACTGTTCGTAAGCGCGCAGGATGCGGGCTTTGGCGCGTTGGAGTTCGGCGGCGCCGAAGCCGTCGCGGTTGACGCGGCGGGCTTCGAGGAGCAGGGCGGTCAGTCCGCGGGCGGGATCGTTTTCCCGGACGACGGCGGTTTGGACGTAGACATTTTTGGTGCGGGTCAGTCCCATTTCGCCGACGCCGGCGAAGAGGAAGGGGGGGTCGGCCTGTCGCACCTGTTCGTCGAGGCGGTCGTTGAGCATGGCGCTGTAGAGTTGTTCGACGAGCATGCGCCGGTAATCGGATTCGAAGCGTTGCAGGAGGGCGTCGCGTTTGTAGGCGATTTGCACCGAGGTGTAGGAGAGTTCCGGATCGGTCTCGATCGAGAAGAGCGTTTCGGCATGGTCGGCCACGGGAACCGAAGGCCGGTTGGGGGCATCCGGGGGATTCTCGAGGCCGGCGAAGTGTTTGCGGATGAGTTGTTCGACCTGGGCGGGATCGAAATCGCCGACGGCGGCCACCGCCATCAGGTTGGGGCGATACCACTGGCGGTAGAAGCGGGTGAAGGCTTCGCGGGGCGCCGATTTGATGATGTCCGGCTCGCCGATGGGGAGGCGATCCGCGTAGCGGGATTGATGGAACAACACGGGGATTTGGCGGTCGAGCACGCGTTGCTGGGCGCCGCGGCCGAGGCGCCATTCCTCGAGGATGACCCCGCGTTCTTTGTCGATCTCGACGGGATCGAGCGTGAGGCCGGCGGCCCAGTCACGGAGGACCAGGAAGGCCTTTTCGAAGATGGCGGGATCGTCGAGCGGCACCTCGAGCAGGTAAACCGTTTCATCGAAACTGGTGTAGGCGTTGAGGTCCGGGCCGAAGCGCATGCCGATGCCCTCGAGGAAATCGACGAGTTGTTGTTTCTCGAAGTTCCGGGTGCCGTTGAAGGCCATATGTTCCAGGAAATGGGCCAGGCCGCGCTGGTCGTCCTGTTCGAGCACGGAGCCCGCGTTGACGGCGAGGCGCAGGGCCGCGCGGTTTTCAGGCTTCCGGTTCTGTCGGATGAAGTAGGTCAGGCCGTTGTCGAGCCGGCCGTGGTGGATCTGCGGATCCAGGGTCAAGGGACGGGGTTCGTCGGCGCTGACGGACAGGAGCGAAGCCAGGGTGAGCCAGAGCGTGGTCCGGGCCGGGAGCGCGGCCAGCCGGGCTGGGAATCGAATCGGTCGCATGTCGAACAAGGTGGAGCAGGGTCGGTGGACGTCAAACAAAAAGGGGGACGGCGGGTGGGCAATTGCTTTGAGACTGTCCAATCGCGGGGGAGGAGCTTATGTTGGCGGCATGAATGGACCTTGGAAGGGCGGCCGGCGGGTGATCGGTTTGGGGGCGATGCTGGTTTTGGTGGTTTTGTGGACCGGGTGCGTGTCCACCAAGATCGATTGGAACAGTCGACTGGGGATTTATACTTATGACCAGGCGGTGGTCGAGTTGGGGCCGCCGGACAAATCGGCGACGTTGAGTGACGGGACGAGAGTGGCCGAATGGCTGACGCGGTCTGGCAGCGCGGGGGGTTATTCGGACATGTATTATTACGGGGGGCCACGGCCCTACCCGTATTGGCGCGGGCATTATTATCCTCCGGTGTATCACTATGATCCGCCGACCCCGGCTTATTTCATCCGGCTTATCTTCGGCGCGGATGGGCGGTTGACGGATTGGAGACGGGTGGCCCGTTGACTTGGGGTTGGCCCCACTTATACTGCGCCGAAACCAGCACCCGTGAATTCGTGAAAAAGAGCGCCACTCACCCACCGGTTTCCCGAGGCGGACGATTTGGCAAAGCCACCGCCGCCGTCGTCAGCCGTTTCTCCGAGTCGATCTCCTTCGACTGGCGGCTCTGGCGCCAGGATCTGGTTGGCTCGATGGTTCACGCCACGATGCTGAAGCGCATCGGGATACTCAAGGCGGCTGAATTGAGGGAGATCGTGCGCGGCCTGGACGAGATTGGGCGCGAGATCGGGAGCGGCCGGTTCGTCTGGAAGCCGGAGTTCGAGGATGTCCACATGAATATTGAGGCGGAGCTGACCCGGCGCGTGCCCGCGGGGGCCAAGCTGCACACCGGCCGGTCCCGGAACGATCAGGTGGCCCTGGACATCCGGCTTTGGCTGCGGCAGGAGTTGGTGGAGATTGCCGGGCGCGTCGGGGGGCTGCAACGCGCGCTGGTGGATTTGGGGGAGCGCTATCGGGAGGTATTGATCCCGGGGTATACGCATCTGCAGCGGGCGCAGCCCGTTTACCTGGCGCATCATCTTCTGGCCTACGTCGAGATGCTGGATCGCGATGGCGCCCGGCTGCAGGATTGTTTTCGACGGGTGAATGTCTGTCCCCTCGGGAGCGGGGCGCTTGCCGGTTCGACCTTGCCGCTCGACCGCGAGTTTGTGGCGCGGAAGCTGGGGTTTGTGGATGCGCGGGGCCGGCCGCAGCTCAGCCAGAACTCGATGGACGCGGTGAGTGACCGGGATTTCGCGGTGGAGTTTGGGGCGGTGGCGGCCTTGCTGGCGGTGCATTTGAGCCGGCTGGCGGAGGATCTGATCCTCTGGGCGAGCAGCGAATTCAATTTCATCCGGATAGACGACGCGTACACCACCGGCTCGAGTCTGATGCCGCAGAAACGCAATCCGGACGTGGCGGAGCTGACGCGGGGCAAGAGCGCGCGGGTGATTGGGAATCTGGTGGCGCTGCTGACCTTGTTGAAGGGGCTGCCCATGACCTACAACCGCGATTTGCAGGAGGACAAGGAACGGTTGTTTGACAGCGTGGACACGGTGCGGGATTGCCTCGAACTGATGGCCGGGATGCTCGCGGGGACGACCGTGAACGAGCCGGTTTGTGAGTCGGCGGCCGCCGACCCGAATTTGCTGGCGACGGACCTTGCGGATTACCTGGTGCTGAAGGGAGTGCCCTTTCGGGCGGCGCATCACGCCGTCGGCGCGGCCGTCACCCTGGCGGAGAAGTTGGGTGTCGCGCTTGACGGTCTTTCGCTGGCGGACCTGCAGGGGATCAACCCGCAATTCGATGCCGCGGTGTCGGGAGTCTTCGACTTGAAACGGGCGATGGCTCGGCGCCGGTCGGTGGGATCGCCGGGTGCGGGTGAAGTGCGGCGGCAGCTGGCGCGCTGGCGGCGCACGCTGGGCCTCGGCGGCAGGAGCGGGCGTTGAGCGTCGGCGAGGGTCATTGGTTGCCCCGGCGCGGTGGGGAATCGCCGGTGATCGACTGAGGTGTGATTTGGCCTTGAAGTGAGCTTCGGCTCCACCTACCGTGCGACAGTTCCGTACTGGGCGAAGCCGACGGAGAACCAGGCAATCCGGATTGAACGACTAGATGAACGACTCCCATGCCCGATGTTTGCGCGCGTTCGTGCGGCGATTAAGCGCGTTGCTGATGTTCCGCGGGGCGGTCCGATGGGCGGCCGCGTGGTTTTATCTTTGGGGGGTGGTGGTCCTGGCCGCGCGCGTTGCCGGCGCGGGCGGGGCGAGTTGGCTTGTGTTGGGACTGCTTGGGAGCATTCCGGTGGCGGTGATCGCCGCCGGGGTTGTCTGGCGGCGGCAACCGGCGTTTAACACCCTGCGCGCCGAGTACGACCGGTTGAACGGATGTGGCGGCGTGGTCATGAGCGAGGAGTGGGGGGACATGGCCGCGTGGCAGTCGAGGATTCCGATGCCCGCGCTGCCGCGATTGCAGTGGCGGAGCGCGGGAGCGATGGGGTCATTGGGTCTTTCGGCCTTGTTCGTGGCCGGGGCGTTATTGCTGCCCGAGCGGCTGACGATGGTGGCGGATGGCGGTCGGCTGGAGGTTGGGCAGTTGGTGGAGGAACTCAGGGCGGAGGTCAAGATCCTGGAGGAGGAGCAGCTTTTGGAGGAAGAGAAGGCGGCGGAACTCGAGGAGCAGTTGGAACGGCTCAAAGAGGAATCGTCCGGGCTCGATCCGAACCGCACCTGGGAGGCGCTCGATCACCTCCAGCAAGCCAATTCCGATCTGGCGCGCCAGGCGGGCGAAGAGGCGCTGGCAAAAATGTCGGCGTTGACCCGGTCCGAGGTTCTGACCAGCGCGCTGCAGGCCGCCGCCGAAGCCGGCCTGGGGGAGGAGACCGCCACGCGCGCCGCCCGGGATCTGGCCGGCATGCTCGAGGCCGCGAAGTTCGAGGAAGGGCTGATCGACCTTGAATTGCCGGAGGACCTGCTCTCGGAGTTGGAGGGGCTTGACCAGGAGTCGATGGCGCGCCTGCTGAAATCGATTCAATTCAACAAGGAGCGGCTCGGCAAGTTGGCCGGCAAACTCGCGCAGCTCAAACTGATCGATGCCGAGTTGTTGGCTGCGTGCGAAAAGGCCGGCAAGTGTCCGAACACGGAGGGTTTGGCCGCATTTCTCTGCGAGTCGGGCGGTGACTGTGATTCGTTCAGCGCCCTGGCGGCCTCCTATGGCCGGGGAGGGATCAACCGGGGCCGCGGCGACGCGCCCATGGCTTGGACCGATCCGTCGGCCGAGGAGGGCGCGAAGTTCAAGGAGGAGATCCTGCCGCCCGCGATGCGGTGGTCGGACGCCCAGTTGATGGGAGTCAGTCGCGCGGCGCCGGATCAAAGTGGAGACGACGTGGTGGTTGAGCATGGTGCGCTGGCCGGGGCGCGGGGCGCGGGCGGGGCTGCCCACTCGCAGACGGTGCTCCCGCGCCATCAGATGGCGGTGCGCCAGTTTTTTGCGCGGGAGGAATAGGCTCCATCGAGGTCGATATGCGATGGAACCAGGGGAGTGTGGGTGGCAATCCGGAATTTGAATCTCGAAGGGCGAAGGCAATCCGAAGCCGGGGAATGGGGTGCCCAGTGCGGCACCCGCGGTTTTGACGACACAACGAGCAACTTATGACTGAACCCAGCGCGATTTTGACACCGGAGGAGATGGAACCCGCCGTTGGCCTGGTGCGAAAGGTCCTGGATCAACTCGACCGGATACTGCTCGGCCGAAAGGAGCTGCATCGCCTGGTTTTCATAGGGATCCTGAGCAAGGGCCACGTGCTGCTGGAGGGATTGCCCGGTCTGGGGAAGACCGCCCTGGTCCGGACCGTCGGTCAGATACTTCGCCTGCAATTCAAGCGCATCCAGTTCACGCCGGATCTCATGCCGGGCGATGTGCTGGGCACGCACATTCTCCAGGAAACCGGATCCGGCCAGCGCGAGCTGGTGTTCCAGCCGGGCCCGGTATTCACGAACCTGCTATTGGCGGACGAGATCAACCGGGCTTCGCCCAAGACGCAATCCGCGCTGCTCGAGACGATGCAGGAGAACTCGGTCACGCTGCTCGGCACGACTCGTCCTTTGCCGCAGCCGTTCTTTGTGCTGGCGAGCCAGAACCCGATCGAGCTGGAGGGGACCTATCCGCTGCCGGAGGCGCAGATTGACCGGTTCCTGTTCCGGCTGCTGTTCGACCAGGTGGACGCCGAGGTGCTGGATCGGATCATCTCGGAGCGGCGCCGCGGCGAGTTGCCGGCGGCGGACTGGCAGATGGGACCGGCCGAACTCGAGCAACTGTATCGGACCATGGACCGGATTTACCTTCCGCGGCCCGTGGCCCGGTATATCGCGCGGTTGGTCTCCGCCACCCACCCGGGCGGTGCGGAGGCGATTGAAGCGGTGACCCGCTACGTATCCTACGGGGCGTCGCCCCGCGCCGCGATTGCGATCGCCGAGGCCGCCCGCGGTCATGCCCTGATCCATGGCCGGCCGAGCGCCGGATTCGAGGATGTCCAGGCGGTGGCGCAACCGGTGTTGAACCACCGATTGATCCTCAATTATCAGGCTCGGTTCGATCGGATCAGCGCCACGCAATTGGTGCGGGATTTGATCGGGCGCCTGGACGAAACCGGTCTGAAGCTTCCGGGGGATGTGCGAGTGGGAACCGCGATGAAGTCATGAGCGGCCGACGATTCAACCGCGCCTCGCCAGGCCGGGTTTTCGCCGCGGTGCTGGCGCTCTGGGTGGCGATTGCCGGTTCCGCCGGCGCCGCCCAGTCGTTCCGCGATGTCCGCGTCGCGCACCAGCCCGCGCATGATGGCGATACCTACCACGGTTACCGTGAATTCCGGGTGCTGCTCGAGAACCTATCGCCGAGCGAGACCCGGGAAGTGACGCTGTTCCTGCCCGAGCGTTCCTACGGTTGGGGGAATAACATTCGGGAACTGCGCCGCACAGTGGTGCTTTCCCCGGGGGCGGAGGTGGCGGTCTCGCTCTGGCAGCCGCCGCTGCCGATATTTGGGAATGGGGGAATGGGGGTGATGGTCGATGGCGACACTCCGGGGTTGATTTCCGCACCGAACGCGCAGCGCCACCTCGCCCCTGGGGGGGCGCGGGCGCACTACGGTGCGGTCGCGCCGGTCACGTTTCTGGTGAGCCGGAGTCTGGATCATGCCGAGGTGAGCCGGTCGCTTCACGGAGTGGGTGGGCTGCCGCTGTCCGCTGAAAAGGCGACGGGGGCCGCGGATGTCGGCGGGCATTTCGGCGTCCACGCCAACGCCTGGATGCCCGATCCTTCGCACCCGGGGCCGCACTGGATCGAATTCACCTTTGCGACGCCGCTGCCGGTCAATCTGGTTCAGGTTTATGAGACGAGCCGGACGATGGGGGGGAGTGGCGCGGCGCTGGTGCTTGGCGGCGTATCCGGAACCAATCTTGCCATCGTGCCGATTCCTTCCGCCGGGCGTTCCTCGACGGTGCATGCGGCCGTGCCCATCACCGTGGCCGTGCCGTTGACGGTTGAGCCGGTGCGAACGGTGCGGCTCGAATTCGGTCCGACGCCCTCCCGGGCGATTTGCATTGACGCGCTGGCGGTGGAGGGTCCGGCGGGTCGGGCCTGGGCGTCGGGGGCGAAGGCCAGCAGCGACGCGAGCGGGGTTGCCGGTTCGTTCGTGGGAACGGTGGAGGGGCACCGCCAGTTTCTGCGCGCCGAGCTGCCGGTGACTGAATGGAGCGAGACGTGGCTATCCTACACGCCGTATGACGCGATTGTGCTGGGTCGCACCGACCAATCACTGCTTCCTGCGCCGGTTGCGGCTGCGCTTCGGAGCTACGTTGAGGCGGGGGGCAACCTGATTCTGTTTGGCGATCCGGAGGCGCGGAAGCGATGGCGAGGCATTCATGAAACCGTGATTGTGGACGGGCACCGGTTGAACCTCGGGTTCGGATGTTGTTTTGTGATTCCGGGGGAGAAGCCATCCGATCTGAAATCGGCGGCCGTCAGGACCCTGATCGAGGCGGCGGATCTTTCGGCCCGGTACTGGCATTTGTTGCCCCGCGATGAAGGGGCCAACGGCGCCTTTCCGGTGGTCGAGAACGTGGCGATCCCGGTGCGGGGCATCGTGCTGGTGATGCTGCTGTTCATCCTGCTGATTGGGCCGGTGAATTTGGTCGTGCTTTCGCGGCTGAAGCGGCGGATCTGGATGCTCTGGACCATTCCGGCCATATCGCTCGCGACTTGCGGCCTGGTGTTTGTCTACAGCTTCGTCCGTGAAGGATTCACGCCGGACACCCGGTTGGAGAGTCTGACCGTGCTTGACCAGGGCAACCGCCGGGCCACCACTATCGGGGCGGTTGCATTGTACTGCCCGCTGACCCCCAACCAGGGCTTGCAGTTCAGTGCCGACACGGAGGTCACCCCGCTGGTTCAGTCCTGGGATGCCCGGTCAGGCACTCCGCGCGAGATCGATTGGTCCCAGTCGCAACATCTCCGCCGGGGCTGGGTTACCGCCCGGGTGCCGACCCACCTGCAGTTGCGAAAATCCGAGGTCCGCCGGGAACGGCTGCAATTGTCCCGCGCGGAGGGTGGGTTCGAGGTGGTCAACGGTCTCGGCGCGGGGGTGGTTTCGCTGCTGCTGGCCGGTCCGGATGGCCGGTTGCACCAGGCCGACCGGATTGCCGCGGGCCAGAAGAGCGTGTTGGTTCCGGCCGCGGAAGCCCGGGTGCCGGGCCGGGGCCTGGGGCCGCGCCCCTTGTTTCTGGAGACGGGTTACGCGGGGCAGAGCAGTCAGCTCGAAACCAACGCGGCGGGGTATTTGTTGCCGGGGACCTATCTGGCCGAGTTGGACGGCAGTCCGTTTCTGGAAAGCGGGCTGGGCGACGGTCCGGCGCGGAGCCGGACCCGCGTCTTTGTGTATGGGATCCTGGATTCCCCCGCCACACCATGAAGATCCAGGTGCGAAATCTGCGCAAGGAATTCGGCCGGACGGTGGCGGTCGACAACATCTCGTTTGGCTTCGATTCCGGGCATGTGTTTGGGTTCGTCGGGCCCAACGGCGCGGGCAAGACCACCACGATGCGGATCATTGCCACGATCGAGGAGCCCACCGCCGGCGATGTCCTGCTCAACGGCGTCTCCATCACGGAAGAACCGGAGCTCGCCCGCAAGTTGGTCGGCTACGTGCCCGATCTGCTGCCCGCGCACGGCGACATGACGGTGCACGAGTATCTCGATTTTTTTGCGCGCGCCTATGGGATGCGGGGGCGGCGGCGTGCCCGCGCGGTGGCGGCGGTGGAGGAGTTCACCCATGTGACCGGCATCCTCGACAAGCATCTCAAGGCGCTTTCCAAAGGCATGAAACAGCGGGTCAGCCTCGGGCGCGCGCTGGTCCACGACCCCGAGGTGCTGGTGCTGGACGAACCCGCGGCCGGGCTGGATCCGCGCGCCCGGGTGGAGCTGCGGGAACTGCTCAACCTGCTGGCCGAGCGGAAGAAGGCGATTCTGATCAGTTCGCACATACTCACGGAGCTCACGGAGATCTGCAACGGGGTTGTGATCATCGAGCGTGGCCGGATTCTGGAGACCGGCACCATCGAGGAGGTGCTGAAAAAGAGCGCGCCACGGCGCACCGTGATCATCCGCCTGCTCGAGCGGGATCACCATCGCAACCCGCAACTCCTCAGGGAACTGCTGGAGATGCCGCAGGTTGATCATGCGCGGGAGGTGGCCGGTGAGATTCACTTCGAATCGTCCGGCGACGAATCCGCCGCCTGTGAGATCCTGGCGCGGTTGATTGCGCGCGAGTACCGGATCCTCGAGTTCCGGCAGACCAAGGCGAATCTCGAAGACATTTTCATGACGGTGACCCAGGGAGGGGTGCAATGAACGTGATGGCGAGATTGGGCAGCCGGTTGGCGCGCTGGCGGGACTGGGAGTTGAACCCGGTGGTGGTGAAGGAGCTTCGCCAGGCGGTCCGGAACTGGTCGGTGACCGGCATGCTGCTGTTGTTTCTGGTGTTGTTGTTTGGCACGTCGCTGATGTTCCTCGTGAGCCAGACCTTCACGTCCCAGTTCAACCAGCGTCTCGGCGCCCAGATTTTCCAGGCGTTCGTCGTCATCCTGGGCGGGGCGAGCACCCTGTTTATTCCGCTGTACGTGGGGGTTCGGCTCGCCATCGAACGCCAGGAAAACAATGTGGATCTGCTCTACATTTCGACGCTCACACCGGGGCGTATCATCCGGGGCAAGTTCTACTGCGGCGCCTACATGACGCTCCTGTTTTTCAGTGCCTGCATGCCGTTCATGGCGTTCACGAACCTGCTCCGGGGTGTCGATCTGCCCACCGTTTTCTGCATTCTCCTAGTCCTGTTCCTCGTGGTTTGCTTCGCCGTCCAGGTCGGCATCCTGCTTGCCTGTCTGCCGCTCAGCAAACCCTTCAAGGTCCTGGTGGGGCTGAGCGGAATCGGCATCGCCTTCGTCGTGCTCAGCAGCGTGGTCGGGCTCGCCCTGGAACTGATGCGTTCCGGCGTGGGCGCCATGATGGCGGGGCGCGATTTCTGGATTGGTTTTTCCACAGCCGTCGGGATCGGTTTCGCCGGTTTTCTGCTGCTGCATTTCCTCTCGATTGCCCTGATTTCCCCGGCCTCCGCCAACCGCGCGCTGCCGCTGCGGCTCTATCTGACGGTCCTCTGGTTCTTGAGCGGCGGGCTGAGTTTCCTGTGGGTGCGTCACACGAAGGACACGCGGATGTTGTTGCCGTGGGCCATCGTGATGGGCCTGCTGCTGTTCGCCGCCTTGTTCGTGGTGATCAGCAACCATGATCAACTCAGCCTGCGCGTGCGGCGCCGGATCCCGCGCGCGCCGGTCAGACGGGCGCTCGCCTTTCTCTTCTTCAATGGCGCGGCGGGCGGCCTGGCCTGGGTCGCGCTCCTGCTGGCACTGACCTTCGGCGCGACCTGGTGGGCGTTGGATTGGAGTCTCGACCGGGCCCGGGGTTTCCAGTCTTTGTCGGCGGCCGACGTGAGCGATTTTGCCACGACGGCGGCGGGCGTGATCAGCTATCTGTTTGCCTACGCGCTCACGGCGCTGCTGGTTCATCGGCGCCTGCTCAGCGGCCGGCCGCCCCGGTTGGCCGGGGTGCTGGCGCTGATCATTCCCGGCGCGCTCGCGGTTGTCCCCAACCTTGGGATGTTCTTTCTCAATCGCCTCACCTGGGATGCCGTCGAACGCTTGCAGTTGGGTAACCTGTTCAATCTCTTCATCGTGAGAGAATCGGCGCATCAGCTGGATCATCTGCTCTGCGCCGGAACCTGGCTGATGATCGCGTGTGCCCTCAACGCCCGGTGGTTCGTCCGGCAGTTTCAGAGCTTCCAACCGCTCGAAACCGCCGTCACCCCGCCGGCGGAGGCCACGCCGACCGGGCCCAGTTGAACCCGATGAAACCATCTGTACGCCAGGCGCTGCGCGAAGGGGAGCAACTCGGCCTCCGTTACTCCCTGCTCATGCCGCAGACGACCGCCAGCGGCGCAACCGGTTCCCGGTTGGGCCGGCGCACCGGCAGTTCGATCGATTTCCAGGACTACCGCGACTACGAGCCGGGTGACGATCTCCGGTTCATCGATTGGGGAGTCTATGCGCGAACCGATCGGTTGACGATCAAGCTGTTTCGCGAGGAGGTCACTCCCCACCTCGATTTGATCCTCGACGGCTCGCGCTCGATGGGCCTTGAGGAATCGGCCAAACCCGAGGCCGCCGCCAAACTGGGCGCGTTGCTCGCCACCGCCGCGGCTAATGTCCAGTGCACCCACGCGGTTTGGCTGTCCGGCGAGGGTTTTCATCGCCTCGCCAACGATTCGCATCCGCCCTCCACCTGGGACGGACTGGGGTTCGACAGTGTCCGCAACCTGGACCAGTCGCTGGATCTGCTCGGCCCGAGGCTGCGTCGGCTCGGAGTCCGCGTCTTGATCAGCGACTTGCTTTGGCCGGCACAGCCGATCCACACGATCCGCCGCCTGCGCGAAGGCGCCGCCGCTCTGTTCGTCATCCAGTTGCTGGGGCGCGATGACGTCACCCCGCCCGAGCAGGGGAGCCTGCGGCTGATCGACAGCGAGACCGGCGAGACGACCGAGCTTTACGTCGATGCCGGCGTCAGCCGGCAATACCGCGACGGGCTCGCCCGTCTGCAGCAGTCCTGGGACGACACCTGCCGGCAGTGTGGGGCTCACCTGACCACGTTGATCGCCGAGGAACTGGAGAGTTCCCTGGCTCGGCTCGAGAGTATGCAACTGGTCGCGCCGGCCTGAACCGGGCAACGCATGTTTCCCTTTTTTGTCTATCCTCTGGCCCTGCTGGCGCTGGCCGCGTTGCCCGTGCTGGCGGCCATCTACCTGTTCCGGCATCGCTTTCGTCGGCGTACCGTCTCCAGTCTCCTGCTCTGGCGTTTCCAGATGCCTTCCCGGGAGGGCGGGGCGAAGATCCAGCGGATTCAGCTGCCGCTGCTCTTTTTCCTGGAGCTGCTTGCGTTGCTCTGCCTGGTGATGGCGGCCTCCGGTCCCCAGTGGCGGCAACCCGGCGCCGGCCGGCCGCTCATCGTGGTTCTGGACGACTCGTTTTCCATGCGCGCCGTCTATGAGGCGGTGTCGGCGCGGGACCGTGCGCTCGAGTATCTCGAGCGCCATTTCCGGCGGCAACCGCCTCCCTCCGTCCGCCTGGTGCTCGCGGGGTCGCAGCCCCGCCTGGCGGGCGCGCCGGTCCGGACCTGGTCGGAATTGGCGCGGCAGTTGGTTGGGTGGACCTGCCACGCGCCGCAGGCGGCGCTGGAGGCTGCGCTCACGCTCGCGTCGGAACTTGGCAATCAGCAGGCCAACATTCTGATCCTGACCGACCATCCGCCGGTCGACGAACGAATGGCGGGTGACCGGCTGCGGTGGCACGCCTTTGGCCAGCCTTCGGCCAACCTGGCGATCGTCAACGCATCCCGGGTTTCCCACGCCGAGCAGGACCGGTGTCTGCTCGAGATCGCCAATTATGCGGCCACGCCGCAATTGGCCAGGGTGACCGTCCAAGCCGGCTCGAACACCCTCCAGACCTCGAGTCTGACCCTGGCACCGAACGAACGGCAGCGCCTCGTTTTTGAGATCCCGGGCCGCGCTCCGCTCCTCGAGGCCGCGCTGGAACCTGACGCGCTGGGCGAAGATAACACCGTTCAGCTGTTGCCGCCGATTCGGCCGCGCGTGCGGGTCCAGGTCGCGATCACCAATGCCGCCATGCACGAACTGCTTTCGCGGACACTCGAGGTCACCGGCCTCCGGGCCGCGCTCTCGGTGGACCCCGAACTGGTCATCCACCAGGCCAGCGGCGCGGTTCACGGCACCAATGCCTGGGACCTTCGCTGGGTGTTGCCCTCGGCCGAGGAGGGGGTGGCGTTCACGGGGCCGTTTGTCATCGATACCAGCCACCCGTTGACCGAGGGCCTGGCGCTCGAGGGTATGGTCTGGACCGCTGCAACCAACCTGGCGCTTTCTCCCGGAACCGTGCCCGTCATTACCGCCGGCAACATCCCCCTGGTGCTCGCGCGCGAAGACGCCCTGGGTCGACGTCACTTGACGCTCAACCTCGACCCCGGCCTTTCGACGCTCCACAACACCCCGGGCTGGCCGATCTTGTTCTGGAACCTGCTTCGTTGGCGGGCGACCGAGCAACCCGGATTGTCAGAGCGGAACTTCCGGCTCGGCGCCGAGGTCGAGCTCCGGACGGCCGGCCAGCCGGCAACGGTCACCCGGCCGGATGGGGTCGTGGTTCAGTTCGTCGAAACCAGCGACCGCCTCTCTCTCGAGACGCCGTTGCCCGGTCATTACCTGGTGAGCCTGGGAACGGCCACCAACGCCTTCGTGGTGAATCCGCTGGCCGCGGATGAATCGGCACTGACGGGCTGCGCGACCGGCCGTTGGGGCGGGTGGAAAGACGAGGAAGCGCAACGCCGCCAGTTGGCTTCGGCAGTCTGGATCTTTGGACTGGCCGCATTGGCGATCATGGTCGTCCACCTCGTTCTCCTCGCCCCGCGCGCGAAAGGATCGAGATGATCGTCCTGTTTCAACCGGCGTGGCTGCTTCTCCTGATCCCGCTGGCGGCGGCTTGGCTCGCCTGGCCGCTGCCCCATGCCGGCCTGCGCCTCCTCCGGGCCGTCACGTTTCTCCTCGTGGTGCTCGCCATCGCCGGGCTCGCTCTCAAGCTGCCCGACCGCGCCGGGTCGGTGGTTGTGGTGGCGGACGTCAGTGAATCGATGCCGGACGGCGCGGCCGCCGCCCAGAAGGAGATCGTCGATCTGCTCCACAAATCGATGGGCCCTCGGGATCTGCTGGGCGTGGTGGCCTATGGTCGGGAAACCGTCGTGGAACGGTCGCCTCAACGGGGCGTGTTCAGCGGTTTCACCGCGCGCGTCGGCCGCGAGCATTCCCGCTTGAACGACGCGATCGAGACGGCCCTGAACCTGATCCCCTCCGGCGAAGGCGGGCGGATCCTGGTCTTGTCCGATGGCAAGTGGACCGGCCAGGATCCGCTGTCGGCGGCGGCGCGCGCGGCGGGGCGTGGGATTGCGGTCGATTATCGATTGCTGGCCCGGCCGCAGGTCAGCGATCTGGCGCTGCAGTCCTTCCTCAGCCCCGCGTCCGTGTCACCCGGACAGGCTTACGTGCTCAGCGCCTGGATCCAGTCACCCGTTGACCAGGAGATCCAGTACCAGCTCCGGCGCGGTCCGGTCGTTCTCGCAAGCGGTTCGAAGCCGATCCCCGCCGGTCTCTCCCGGTTGATGTTCCGCGACCGCGCGGAGCAGTCCGGCCTCTCGGAATACCTCCTCTCGATCACGGGTGCTGACGACGATCCGATCCCCCAGAACAACCAGGCCCGCGCGCTCGTCAGCGTCGAAGGCGCGCGCCCGCTCCTGGTGGTCGCCCCGGACGGCGCGGAATCCGGGCTCAACCGGCTCCTCCGCGCTGGTGGCCTCGACGTGGCCGGCCGCTCCCCCGCGGAATGCCGATGGACGCTCGAGGAATTGTCACAGTACAGCGGGGTGCTGATCGAGAATGTGCCCGCACCCCGGATCGGGACGACCGGGATGGAGACGTTGGCGGCGTGGGTCGAGGAAGCCGGGGCCGGCCTGATGCTGACCGGCGGTCAACGGGCTTACGGACCGGGCGGCTATTTCAAGTCGCCCCTCGACCGGATCCTTCCGGTGTCGATGGAAATGCGCCGCGAACACCGCAAGCTTTCACTGGCCATCGTCGTCACGCTCGATCGTTCCGGCAGCATGGCCGCCCCGGCCGGTGCCGGCCGCACCAAGATGGACCTCGCCAACATCGGCACTGTCCAGGTGCTCGATCTGCTCGCGCCCACGGACGAACTGGGAGTGATCGCGGTCGACAGCTCGCCTCACGTGATCGTGCCGATCGATACCGTCGAGCACAACCAGGGCATGCGCGCTTCGATCCTTGGCATCCACTCCATGGGCGGCGGCATCTTCATCTATGAAGCCCTCTCGTCCGCCGCCCGCATGCTCCTCGATGCCCGGGCCGAAACCCGGCACATCATTTTGTTCGCCGACGCCGCGGATTCGGAAGCGCCCGGCCGCTACGCCGAATTGCTTGAGCAATGCCGCGAGGCCAACATCACGGTCAGCGTCGTTGGACTCGGCACCGTGGCCGACGTCGACGCGCGGTTGCTGCAGGACATCGCGGCCCGCGGGGGTGGCACCTGCTACTTCACCGACAGCCCGGAGGAAATCCCACGGCTCTTCGCCCAGGACACCTTTTCGGTGGCTCGCAGCACCTTTGTCGACGCTTCCAGCCCGTTCCAGATCACGAGCGGATTCTCCCTCCTGGGCGCGGCGCCCCCCGGGTCACCCCCGTCGCTCGGCGGCTACAACCTCTGCTATGCCCGGCCCGAAGCCAACCTCGCCGCGGTCACCACCGACGAGTATACCGCGCCGGTGGTCGCTTCCTGGAACGCCGGCAACGGACGGGTGCTCTGTTTCACGGGCGAAGCCGATGGCAAGTTCAGCGGACCGCTCGCCGCCTGGGAACAGGTCGGTGAGTTCTACGCCACCCTGGGCCGCTGGACCGCGGGCAAATCCCAACCCCTGCCGAATGACCTCCTCCTCACCCAGGAGGTCCGCGACGGCGTTTGTATCGTCCAGCTCCATCTCGATCCGGAGCGCGATGCCGATCCCTTCGCGGCCCCACCCCGCATCCGCATTCTGCAGGGGCTCCCTGGAACGACACCGGCGCGCGAGTCGGCCACCCTGCAATGGAAGACCGCCGACCTGCTCGAGTTCACCCTCCCCATGACCGGTCGCGCAACGGTCCTCAACACGGTCGAAATCCCCGGCCAGACCCCGGTCACCCTCCCGCCGGTCTGCCTGCCGTTCTCGCCCGAGTTCGCCCCGGATCAACCCGGTCGCGGGGCCAGTGCCCTTGCCCGGATCGCCCGGACCGCCGGTGGCCGCGAGTTGATCGAGATTCCCGGCATTTGGGACTCTCTCCCGGTTCGCCCGCAATACGTGTCGCTCATGCCCTGGTTGCTGCTCGCCGCCGTCCTGCTGTTCCTGCTCGAGATCTTCGAACGCCGGACGGGGTGGCTCTCACGGTTGCGTCAGACCCGCCGGACCGAGCCGGAGGCGTCTGCGTCAGCGGTGTTGGCCGGCGATGCCGCCGCCGCGTCCAGGACGGCCCCGCGAGGCGGTCGCGCCTGGTTTGCGCGAAAGGCGCGCGCTCCCCTCACGGCCGGCGCCGCGCCGCCTTCTTCCGTGTCCCCCGCGACGGCCGCGAGTCCGGCTCCCGAGACATCCGCTCCCGGCGATCCTCTCGATGCCTTCCGTCAGGCCCGGGAACGTGCCACCCGCCGCACCGGAAAACCGACCGCGCCGGATTGATACCCCGGATGGATCCGCGTTGCCGCGCGGTTGCGATTCCGTCTTGAAGCGCCGGGGTCGATGGGGCAGGGTCCACGCTTGCGAAGTGGCGAATGCCAACCGCGCGGTCGGACTGAGACACGATTCATACCATGCCCAACCTACCCCGGCTCACCGTGACGCAATGGCTGATCTGCATCATCGCGGCGATCGGCTTTGCGTTCGACATTTACGAACTGCTGATGCTGCCGCTCATTATCAAGCCGGCGCTGGCGTCGCTGGGCGGTCTTGGGCCGGATGGCTTGCCGCTGCTGGTGCCCGGTTCGCCCGAGTATGTGCAGTGGGCGCGGACGTTGTTTTTCGTGCCCGCCATTGCGGGGGGCGTGTTCGGGTTGCTGGGTGGTTACCTGACGGATCGCCTGGGGCGCCGGCGGGTGCTCACGTTCAGCATTTTGCTGTACGCGTTTTCGGCCTGCGCCGCCGGTTATGCGACTTCGCTGACGCAGTTGCTGGTGTTTCGTTGTCTGGTGTTCATCGGCGTGTGCGTTGAGTTTGTGGCGGCGGTGGCTTGGCTGGCGGAGTTATTTCCCGACCGGAATCAACGTGAGAAAGTGCTCGGGTACACGCAGGCGTTTTCGTCGTTTGGCGGTTTGCTGGTAGGCGCCATGAACGTGCTGGCGGCGAAAGTGGCGCTGGATCTGCCGGCCATCCACGGCGGTCACGAAGCCTGGCGTTACACCCTCATTTCGGGTGTCATTCCGGCCATCCCGCTGATCCTGATCCGTCCGTTCCTGCCGGAATCGCCCGAGTGGCAGCGCAAGCGCGAGGCCGGCCGGCTCAAACGGCCCAGCGTGCTGGCCCTGTTCAGTCCGGAGCTGTGGCGGACGACCGTGTTGACCACGCTGGTCTTCGCCGCGAGCTACGGCATTGCGTTTGGCGCGATTCAGCAACTGCCGCAGATCCTCGGCGCCCAACGCGTCGGCACGCCGAGCGAAGCCGGCCATGGGGCGATGATTGCGACGGCGAAGGCGGCGGTGGGCGAAGCGGTGGCGGCGGCGAAGGCGGCGGGCCAGCCGGAGCTGACGGCGGGTCAACGACGTCAGATTGCCGGCAACGCCTCCGACGCGGCGGTGGCCAAGGTCACGCTCTGGCAGGAGGTGGGCGGATTGGTGGGGCGGTTCGTGTTCGCGATGATTGCGGTGCAGATCCTCAGCCGGCGGACCCTGCTGCGGGTGTTCCAGTTGCCGGCACTCCTGTTTGTGCCCCTGTTTTTCTGGTGGATCTCGACTGTGCTCGGCAACCCGGACACGCTGATCTGGATCAAGCTGGGGGTTTTCGTGGCCGGATTGCTGACCATCGCGCAGTTCAGCTTCTGGGGGAACTACATCCCGCTGGTGTTCCCGCTGCACCTCCGAGGGACCGGGGAGAGCTTCGCCGCCAACATCGGCGGACGCGTGATCGGCACGGCCGCGGCTTGGTTCACCATCACGCTTTCGGCTTCGACTCCGCCCAGCCCCGCAAGAATCGCCGTCGTCGGCGGCTGCGTGGCCGGATGCTACGTGCTCATGGGGGCCATTCTCACGCGCTGGCTGCCCGAACCGAAGGAGGGAGCGCTGAAGGAGAGTGAAACGTGAGGAGTGAAACGTGAAGCGTGAAGCGTGAAACGTGAGGAGTGAAGCGTGAAAGGTGAAAGGTGAGGAGTGAAATGCGAGGAGTGAAACGTGATCTTTAACGCGTGGGAGTTGGCTCCGCGGCACAAGTGATGTTCCCGCTGCCAGCCGGTGATTGGCCCTCCAGCGTCGAGCAATTGCGGCGGCAGTTGTTCGAGGGACTGCGCGACATGCTGCGGTCACCGCCGCGTCTTGTGGTGACGGGCGAGTGGCCGGTCCTGAGTGAACTGACGCTGGACTTGGGCGGTGTGCGCATCGATCCCGCGACTGCGTGGGTTCGGCCCCGGCCCGTGGTCGAACGCCAGGAGGGTCCGGGTTGTCGGCGGGTGCGAATCTTTGGGGCGCCGCTGCGATGGGGTGATCTTGACGGGCCACACTTTGAGCTCGAGGTATCCGACCTCCAGTTCGAATTTGCGCGTGACGAGGCCGGTCATGGCTGGCTAATGCCGGCGAAGGTCGGTGGCGGATCGATGCATGCCCGCATCACCGGGAGCGGGCTCGACCGGCTCTTTCTGGAAGCGGTGCGCCAGTTGGCGCAAGCCCAGGGGATCACGGTCGATGAGGCCGGCATCCGCCTCGAACCGGCTGGACCGAATGCCATTCGTTTCGTGGCCCGGATTGGCGCGCGTAAGGCCTTTTTAAAGGGCCGGGTTCGGCTGACCGGCCTGGCCGAGATCGGATCGGCGCTCGAGCTCCGATTGCGCGAGCTCAGATGTGAGGGCGAAGGCGCCATTGGCGGGATTGGCGCCCGGGCCATCCAGCCGCACCTGGATCGTCTGGGGCAACGCCCGTTGCGGTTCCCGGGGTCGTTGATGTCCGATCTCAGGCTGCAGGAGTTCGAGTTGCGGCCGGACGCGGGCGGGGCGCTCGAGTTGGTGGCGAGATTGGGACCCGGCCCGCGGTGTGGGTGCGGTGAGTGAGCCGGTGCGGGAAGGGTTTTCAAGCTGCCGCCGATCTGGCAGAGTCGCGGCAAGATGAAACTATTGCTATTCAACCGAGGCGCGCGTTGGGTTGGGATGCTGTTATTGGCGTATGGGCAGCCGGCATTCGGGGTGCAGGGTGCCACACCTCCGCCAAAGCCGCACGGGGCGACACCGTCCCTCCGTCAACTGCAGTGGCAGGAACTCGAGTTTTACGGTTTCATCCATTTCACCGTAAACACCTTCACGGACAAGGAATGACCATTAGTTATTGCTTCTGAACCGATGGAAAACTTTTCGTCGGGATCTTCGCGGATGCTTGAAAAACTATCGGGGCAAAGTTGGGGGCATGCCTGCTATGCTCCCTAATTCAGGGCATTGGATTTTGCCCGCGTTGCATTCCCCGTCAAAAAAATTGCGGGGAGTGGATTTTTGCCCCGAGTGGTTATGCTCCCCCGATTGCTTGACCGCTGGCGAGGGAATGCCACAATCGCCTAATGATAAGACTTCAAGACCTAATACGGATGGGAAAGTACACCATCCGCGAGATAACCGCCGATGAACGAAAGCAACTGCTCACGGAAGCATCTGAAAAGGTTGTCAGTGTGGACGGGACTCCTCATTATTTCGTGATTGAGTCGGATGACGATTTGTTTCTCGTTGACGCATTGCTTGCAAAAAGAAAAATCGCGAATCCATCCAAGACCCCGAAGGAATAAGGAACTCAACGGCATTGACTACCCGACAATTGCGAGTCAAGCAAACGCCAGAAGTTCGGCAGAGCATCCTCGGGGCGTGATTTCCTTTCTGCTCCCTCTGGCGGTTGAGATTTGGTCGGAATGATTTTTCCTCCACAGGATTTGCATACGGACTGACGGCGGGTTGCTCGGGTAAATGCGTCAAGGTTCCGATAGGTCAACAAGGATCCACACTGGGGACATTGACGGGTGAAACTCATTCAACCTCCCAGTCTCGGGTTGCTCGTTTTGACTTTTTTGCAAGGGCGAGCGTCCAGCGTTGCCCCGCCGTCATCCCCTTGATAATCCCCTGATTATTATCTGATCCAGATCTCATGCTTGCCGTGACGGCATGCTTGAAAGGTGGGGAAGACAAACGGGAATGCCCTTCATTTTTATTCCTTGCCCCTTCAATCAGATTATCCGCTGGCGGAGCAGTTGAAGGTATGGGGACTGAATCAAAAGGTTTATTATTCTGTTCCCCAACATTTTCAATTCCGCCGTTGGCGGGAGTTGAAGAAATGGGAGAATGAAAATAGTCATCCCAAACCTTTCCCAAATCCTGCCCGTGGAGTTCCGCCGACGGCAACGGAGCGGAACGGAGGGAATCCCCCCTACAACCCCCATTTCTATATTCTTGGTTCTCTTCTATTGGTTCTGCTTCAGGGTTATTAAACATGGGTGTGGGGTCTGGGGACGGGGGTGGGGCGCGCCCCGCGGGCCGCCCCCGGGGGCCTGCCGGCGCCCCTGTCGGGGGTTCTGTCGGGGGTTCTGTCGGGGGTTCTGTCGGGGGTTCTGTTCCTGACACAATCCGCTTCGGTTGACCTCCTATCCACGCGGGAACCTTGTCGCCATGGAAAAGGAAGTTGGGGATTTCCCCGTGTTTGACTTTGTAGGAATCTGTTGCCGTGAATATGTCCGCTCCGATCAGGGTTCTAAAATGTCGTTGAGTTGTCCGTTTGTCTGCTTTCAAGAAGTCCGTTGCTTCAGGGACGTTGTATCGGAACACAGGGGAATTGCTGTAGCAGTAGCAGAGCAAGAGTTTCAACTTGTCGGGGATGTTTGCGAGGATCACGCAATGTGGGATCTGGGCAAAGCATTCGGTTTTCGTTTTCGTGTCCATAATATCTCAACTCTCCTTACCTTCAATACGCTCCGCCTTCTGGCGTTGCCGATATTCATTCATTCGTGTTCTCTTCAACGCGAGTAGTTCGGATCCAATTTCAGGGGGAAGAATGAAACTGAATACTCGCCAACCCGCATCCCGTTTCCTTGTCCAAAATCGCTGGTTTTGCTCTGCTTTCAGTCTTTGTTGTCTCGTCATATGTCAAGTGTCCTTTCTCCCTAATAAGTATATGTACGATTCGCGAAAGTTGCGTATTTGATTATTTATATTTTGCTTGATGAAGAAAAAAGAACCCCGCCGTTGCCAGCGGGGTTTTGATTGTGGACACGAAAAAACACGAACGACGATTTGCCCTCGTCAAGGTATAGATAGCAGGGAACACATCTAAAATCACACGTTCATTTATTTTATCTGGAATGGCATTGGTAAGAACCTGCCGTGTATCCCATCTTTTGGATGGAGTCATTTATACTCTCCACAGCAAAACGATACTTCATTACTGCCGTATCGCTTCCCCTCCAGAGTTTGCAGTTATTTATTCTCGTTGCCACTGGCGTTCCCTCTCACCTTCCCTCGGTGAGACGCCAGCACTGGCGAGTTGGATGCCTTGTTTTTGGTATCGGTGTACTGAGCGAGTGAACATCGGGACTGGGAGAAGGACAACATTGTCTCTCTCCCAATCCACCGCATATATAGCGGACACAAACTGCCACATTCACAGAAATCGTCTCGGGAGATTATTTTTATTTCGTCACCCTAGGACAGGCGTCAACCCTTTCGGGAGGACGCTGGATTTGGAGGGGACGCGTTGCCGCGTAAGCAATGGGGTTGCTCAATCATACATACTGCCGAGAATCCGAAACACGCAGGAAAAACCACACTCTCATTTATTTTATCTGGAAAGGGGTAGGTAATGGCAATTATCCGCCACACTTTCCCCCGTAGATGGGGCAAGTGTCCTTGGTAATAGACTCGGGAGAAAGTCACGAAATACGGGAACCATCATTTCCCATGACAATTCATGCTCCCAGCGGGGCAAATGTCCATGGTTGGAAAAAGATGAACCCCAGAGACGATTTTTCGGATTTTGCCAGCGGGAGCAAAGTATTTATTTCTGCTTGGGGCAATCATGCCCCAACGGAACAAAGGATTTGGGACATGAAAAAGCAAACTCTACTGGACAGACAATGGGAATGCATTATTGAGCGGGAGAAAATCGCATTGCTTGCTTCACTGGAAAGCAAGGAGAAGCGATTGCGGAATGCCCTCGCGGACTACACCAGAACATATCGGCAACTGCTGGACTATTTATTACAAACGGACAACCACCAAACAACGGGAGAATGATCTTATGACGACACTTGAAAAGAACAGAGAAGATACCGAATGCAACTTTCGGGATGAACTGCTTGCGGAGAGATTGGCGGAGTTGATGCCAGCGGGACGCGTGAAGAAAATAGGATATCTGGTTTATGTCTTTTTGACCGAAGCAACATTTTCAATCCATCAAGTTGCGGATGGAGTATTTGACCTTTCGGGAAAACTCACGACGACTGCTGGAGAGGAAAGCATTGACCAACAGGGCATATCTCAAGACCGCTTGGAATATATTTTGTTGACCGCGTATGAAAACGAGAATCCCACGAAGAAACCCAGCGATGCCTTGCCCCAAGCAAGCGAGCAGACCGACGCGGGCGGAGTGTCTCAATACAACCCCGCCAAAGCGTTTGCTCGCCCAGAGCAACGAGTGAATCGGGCAACGGAACAATCCAAGCGGGAAGGATGGCAACGCATCGGTGAAGCGTCCGACCAGGTTGACGTGTCCGCCCAAAGGATGGCGGGACATTCCCTTGGATGGTTGGTGGAGTACTTGAATGAAATGCTCCCCGCCGATAGCATTGAAATGGACGGCGGGAAAATCGTCGTCAAGTCCTCACTGGCAAAGATTGAGGTTGAACCACGAGACAACGGGACATATTGCGTTCGGAACTTTGTTGCCGAAGAACCGATTTCGGAGCGGGACAATGTTCCTACTGGCGACTTGCTCAAGTATCTCCACGAAATCACGTCCAGGATTGACGAGACGCGGGCAACGTATGACCAAAAGAACTCCCCAGAGGATTACGAAGAAATAACCCCCTCGGATGTATTCGGGACGCTCCGCGAACTGGCGGAGGAAAATGGAAATCCGACAGACCCGATTAGGAATCCGTCCCTCTTTGATTTGCGTGGTTTGATACTCTCCCCGAAACCATTCGCCCCACAGAAGGGGAAGGGAATTGGTTCACTATTGGAAGAACTGGACGCATACCTTGAGGGCAAGAAAAAGAAACAATGCCCCGAGACGCCAACGCTTGAACTTGAACAATCCGCTTCTGTCCGTGGCGATACAATGAAGGACGGGCATCCCGTGAGCGTAAATGAAAACCGCGATGCGTCCCGCCCCTATGCCGATACCCTCGGGGGCAAAGTCCTTCGTTGGGTTCAGGGACACGGGGCGGTACTGGTCAACAAGTCCGACCTTCCGCCCGAGAAGTTTCTTTCTTGGGATGACAGCAACGGCGTTGTTCTGACCGAAGGAAAGGAAAACATCCGCCGTCCTTCGTGGTATTTCAGCGGATGGAAGAAGTAAATCTCCCGTAGCAGAGAGAGGCGGGTTTTCTTGTTTCCCGCCGTTCATACCTCCCCCGTCGGGAAAGCGTCCATTCTCGGCGGGGGCATATTTTTATTTCTTGCCCTTCGTTCAACCTCGGGGCAGGAGTATCCATCAAGAAAGGAACAAACCGAATATGCCTAGACCAAAGGGAAGTAAGAATAAACCGAAGTCCGAAGACCTTGACGCATTGCCCGTCAACGCGGAGAATTTCGTTAAACTTCAATCCGTCCGAGCAGGGTATCAGAGCAGGATTGATGAACTAAAGGCGGAGATTACGAAGGTGGACAAGGCAATGCTACGCTTCGCTGAATGGATGGAACAAGAGGCAAAACGCATCCGCCAGCAAGCGAAATAAGGATTCGCCCGCAATCACGTCCCGCCCCCAAGGCGGGATTTTCGCTTTTTGGGGACTTTTTGGGACTCTCTCCCCCCGCGTATAATAACTTTCACCTCATCAAGAAAACTCACAGGAAACCCCGCAGGGTTCCCCTGATTGCCATTTCTCAAAACCCTCGGATGAAAAAAACGGAACGCAATTCAGGAAATCCTTTATAGCGAGGGAAACGGGGTTCTGGCGTATCGGTCCCCCGAAATCAATCAGGATGCGTCCTTGGGGCATCCAGCAAAGAAAAAAGGGCATCCCTACGAGGATGCCCTTGGTTGTATGAACCTTACTCTCTCCTTGGGGATTGCTCCCCATTCATAAATAATGCCAAGTCAGGCAAGGCGTTGAAGTATTTTGGGATAATGGCGGGGGAGACGAAATCTAACCCTGTTTCCCCACGATACTATTTTGCCAGACCACAGGTGGAGAGTCAATACCTGAAAAGTAAATATATTTTCGTGTTCGGTTGCCTTTTGGCATGGAAATCAGGATCTATAAATACCATGCAAGTATCAGGTTTGCATGCCAAATGTCGCGAGATATAACGATTTATAGGCGGGTTCAGGAACTGATATTGTAATATCACAACCTGAAAATATATCTTGCCATAGCAGGAACCATGCCGTAGAGTATTCACAAGATGAAAACGGAACGCAACGAACCCAAGAACGGCAAGCGATACGTCAGTTATTTTCGCGTTAGCACCAAGCGTCAAGGGCAGTCGGGTTTGGGGTTGGATGCCCAGCGGAAAATGGTTACCGATTTTACCGCGTCCAATGGCGGGGAAGTCGTTGCCGAGTTCGTTGAAGTTGAGAGCGGGAAGCGAAACGACAGACCGCAAATGGCGCTGGCGTTGGAGCGTTGCAAGCGGGAAGGGTTGACGCTTCTGGTTGCCAAGTTGGATAGGTTGGCGAGAAACGTTTATTTCGTCGCCTCTCTCCAGAACGCCAAGGTTGACTTCGTTTGCGTGGACAATCCAAGCGCAACGCCCTTCGTGATAAATATCCTCGCATCCGTTGCCGAGAACGAAGCAAATGCTATCGCCAGTCGCGTCAAGGGGGCATTGGAGCAAGCGAAAGCGAGGGGGACGATACTCGGCAACCCCCGCTGGCAAGAGAGCGTCCAGAAGGCAAGGGACGCGAAGTCCGCAGTTGCCACGGAGCGGAACGGCAAGTTGCTCGCCATCGTTCGGGAAATCCAATCCAAGACGGGATTGACCAAACTGGCGGAACTGGCGGAAGCGTTGAACCTTCGAGGCATCAAGACCGCGAGAGGGAATGCTTTCACTTCCTCTCACGTGTGGAATCTTCTGCAAACCGCGTGATATTTATTCGCTGTATGATGACTCCAATCAAAGACCGAACCAATAACGTCATTGGATTTCTTCGGGATACTCATAAGACCCGCAAGGAAATCCTCTCCCGCTCTGGAACCCTTCTCGGGTGGTTCAACCCGACAATTGACCGAACATTTTCCAGAGACGGAAACTACTTTGGGAGCGGAGACCTTCGGGCAAGATTACTCGCTGGAAAATAGACAATACTCCTCGGATTGGCATACTTCCGCAGGTTCACTTTCCATACCTGAACGGGTTGGAAAGTGAAAATAATCCTGCAAATATATTGCGGAATATCCTTGACCGATTGCCTTAGGTGAAGTATAAATGTATCGTACCAATCCTGCCCTCATTTTCCCGCCACCCCCTTGTTCCGTCAAGTATCAGGTTTTCATGCCAAGTATTCATTTCTTGGCGATATGTCCTGAATTATATTCTTCGGTATAGCGTCCCAACGCCCCGCGAGAATAGTGTTTATTTACTTCAGGTTGCTCACAGGAAGAGTTTTGATTGGCGGGGAGGGTGAAGACACCAGAACGCGGGTTGATACGCTATAAACGATTTCAGGAAAAGGGTCGGATAGAATGAATCCGAGGGTTTCGGGATTTGCCCTTCCCGCCTCCCCTGTGGGGTTCCAGTGGAGTTTTGTTGACGGGGGTTAAATTACTATACGAGCGTTTTTTCCGCCCCCCAAAACCCGCATAAACGAAATCCCCGCCCTTGTGGAGCGGGGGTTGTCCCAGATCTTACCGCTTTGGAACCGAAATCGGGGGAAGGGTCTTACTCTGGCAAGTCGTTGGTTGGATTGTACGCTTGCCAAAGTCAAAGATGACCCCGCCGAAGACATTCGGCAATGCTTTGGCAATCGCCCTTCGTTGCTCGTTGTCGCCCAGTACCGATTGAATCTTTTTCAGAGTATGTTCTGGGAGCGTTGGCATTTTGATAAAACCCGCCTTGAACAAATCGGCAACTGCTTTCATTGCGGTTGGCATGTCGCGTTGTTGGGAGTGTTGTGATTTTGCAAGCATCAACTCCCGCTCTGCCGTTTCCTTTTCCAACTTGCGAGCATTGTATCTGGTCTTGGCGTCCTTGTCCCCCGCTTCAACCAAATCCAGCAGATTGCCCATTGCTTTTGCGTGGTTCTGAATTCTCGTTTCCAAGGCGGAAATGCGTTCTTTGATTTCCATGCTCTCCTTTGTCAGCAGATGATCTGGGTTCCCAAAGTAGTTTGCAAAAAACGTCGCTTCAAACAAGTCCGCCCGAAATCCTTCGTTGTGTTGGCAAGAACCGACCATTGATCCTTGGCATCGGTAATAGTAAGCAACCTTGTCCTTGCTCGTTTCGGTTTTTGATACCTTCAAGGTTGCCCCACAGGTACAATGACCGATTCCCGTAAAAAGATTATTGCAACGGTACTCCTCGCTTGTATGCCCATGGCGATTGCCGTTGCGAATGATCATGTTTTGGACTTTCTCAAAGGTTTCCTTGGACACGACAGGCGGGAGAATATCAAATCTCTGTCCGTTTATCGTGATGACTCCCGCGTATGCTTCGTTGGCAAGGATACGGGCAATTGTCGTTTCATGCCAACGCTTCACGCCCCCACGGGTTTTCTTGCCGATTTTGTAAGGGGTTGGAGTTTTGCTCCCGTTCAACCGAATGCAGATGCTTCGTCGTCCAAGACCTTCAACGTACCAGCGGAAAATGTCCTTGATGGTATCCGCCGAAGGTTTGTGAAAAATCTTCTTCTTCGTGTCGTCCCACCCGAAACACTCGGGGGCAACCCTTATCAGTGTTTGCGTTGCCTTGCCTTGCTTTGCCGAGTTGACAGCATTTAGCAACGCCTTGTTTGTTCTCTGCTTTTTCTGTTCATTCTCCCGATTCCCAAGAGCGGCGGATGTGAACACGCCAAACTGGGTTCCCAGATCTTTGATTGTCGTTTCGTTGACAACAAGGTTCAGCGTGTAGAAGTGGATTTCCAGACCACGATTGACAACGGCATCGTGAATAATCCCGCCAAGGAGAAATGGATTTTGGCGTCCCAAGCGATCCGTGGATTCCACAACGATACACTCCCCCGCCTTGGCGTCTTTGAGCAATTGACCCAGTTGCTTCTCCAAGTTCGCCCCCGCCTTCCCGCTAACGCCCTCATCAAAATATTCTTTTGCAATGTCCATTCGGACTCGCAACGCATACGCTTTCCCTTCGTCAATCTGGCGACGTTTGGAATCCCCCCGCTCTTGCGGGTTTGACGAGTACCGCCCGTAAAGGCGTCCGATTCTCGGGGGTTGGTTTTCGTGGATTTCTGCGGTATTCACGGGCAAAGCATAATCCGTATCTAATAGTAAGTCAATAGACAAGGAATGGGGTTATGGCGATGAAAGCCCGGCACTCTTCAATCCGTCGGGGCTGGATACGCGCCAATGGGCGCGGGTGGCGCGGGATGCCGGCATGCGCGGCCTGATTCTGACCGCCAAGCACCATGACGGATTCTGTCTCTGGCCGAGTCGCCACACCGAGCATTCGGTCAAGCGCAGTCCATGGAAGAACGGCCAGGGGGATGTCGTGCGCGAGTTGGCGGATGCCTGCCGGGAGTTTGGTCTCAAGTTTGGGGTCTATCTTTCCCCTTGGGATCGGAACCATCCGGATTACGCCCGGCCGGAGTATCTGACCTATTATCGGAATCAGTTGCGG
>JAHDYP010000020.1:44359-47425 GCA_023383055.1 Verrucomicrobiota bacterium
GCCAGTGGCAACGTGAAATGGACAAAGCTGACGCGCAATATGGGCCGATCTTCGAGGTTTGGTTTGACGGTGCGAACGGTGGTGATGGGTTTTACGGTGGCGCACGGGAACGCCGGCGCATTGACAACTCGACTTACTACGACTGGCCGAACACCCATGCCCTGGTGCGCGAGCATCAACCTCTGGCGGTGATGTTCAGCGACGCCGGGCCCGATGTCCGCTGGGTCGGCAACGAGCATGGAGTGGCCTTTGAAACGATCTGGATGGCGCTCAACCGGCACGAGATCTACCCGGGCTTCCCCGACTTTGCGCGATACGCCCCCGGCCGGCCTGATGGTTCGGATTGGGTGCCGCCCGAGGTCGATGTTTCGATTCGTCCGGGGTGGTTTTATCACCCCGCTGAAGACGCCAAGGTCAAGACGGTTGAGCAGTTGCTGGCGATCTACTACGCCTCGGTGGGGCGCAGCGCCAATCTCCTGCTGAACCTCCCGCCTGACCGGCGTGGGCTGATTCACGAGATCGACGTGGAACGGCTGCGGGGGCTCCGCCGGGTCCTGGATGCCACCTTCAAGACGGATCTGGCGCTTGGAGCGCGGATCAGTGCGAGCAACACCCGCGGCGATGATCCGGCGTATGGGGCGGGCCGGTTGAACGACGGTGACCTCGGCACGTATTGGGCCAGCGACGACAACGTCACGGCGGCCACCCTGACCGTGGAGTTCGATCAACCGACGTCGGTCAGCCACGTGCTGGTTCGTGAACACGCGCCGTTGGGACAGCGGGTGGAGAAATGGAATGTGGAAGCCGAAATGGACGGGGCGTGGCAACGCGTGACGGGAGCCACGACTATCGGGTACCGGCGCATCCTCAAGTTCGATCCCGTGACGACACGCCGTCTCCGGATCAACGTTGAGGAGAGTCGTGCCTGCCCGGTGTTGTCCACGGTGAGCGTGTACTGAATGCGGCTCCCGGGCGGGGAGCGGAGCCGTGACGGAAGCGCACGGGTTGGCGTCACCCTCGATTGGGGATTGGGGGGGTTGTCTCAGGTGGCATCGGCAGTATAGGCTGTGGGCGACATGATAGGATCCGCACCAACACCCATGGGGGCCGCGTTTTCCCATCGCGAGTTTCTGCGGTGGGCGTTGGTGGTGTTGGCGGTGGCGGTGGCGGTGGCGGCGTGGCGGTTGATCGAGGTGCGCGCCTGGATCAGCGCGGCGCTGGCGTGGATCGAGGATCTGGGGATCTGGGGGCCGGTTTTCTACATCCTGCTGTACATGCTTTTCACGGTCTGTCTGGTGCCGGGATCGCCCATGACGGTGGGCGGAGGGGCGGCGTTCGGGGTGGTGTTCGGGACCATCCTGGGATCGCTGGCGGCGACGCTGGGAGCGACCTGCGCGTTTTTGATTTCACGGTACTGTGTCCGGGGCTGGGTGGAGCGGAGTCTGCGTGGACGTCCGATGTATGCGGCGATCGATGAGGCGGTGGCGCGGGACGGCTGGAAGATCGTGATGTTGACGCGATTGTCGCCGGTGTTTCCTTTTGTGATTTTGAATTACGCGTTTGGGCTTACGCAGGTTTCGTTGCGGCACTATGTGCTGGCTTCGTGGGTGGGCATGCTGCCGGGATCGGCGCTGTACGCGTATTTCGGGTCGCTGGCGCGGGCGAGCGCCGAGGCGCACGAACTGTCGAGGGGCGAGTGGGTATTGTATCTGTTCGGGCTGATGGCGACGGTGGCGGTGACGGTGAGCATCACGCGGGTGGCGCGGCGGGCGTTAAGGCGAGGCGAGAAAGTTGAGCGGAGTCTGAACTGAGGGTGGGGTGAGTTGAGAGTTGAGAGGGGGGAGGTTCAAGTGAGAAGGGACGCGGGAGGGCGCGCATGGACGTGAGTGGACGTTTTGCGTGGAGTTTGGGCGTTATTCGAATTGGCCTTCATCGCACATCACGCTTTATCCCGCACTTCATCTCATACTTTGTCCCTCCTGCGACGAAGTGTAAGACAAAGTGCCGGATGAAGGCCCTGAAACCACATCGACGAGCGTCAAGAATGTCCAAACTCGAAGGCGCGCCGGGCGGAGGAGCCGCGCGCGCCGTGGTAAGGCGGGATGCCAGAGCCTGGGTCGATGGACGACGCGACACGCTTTTGGCGGTTACTTGCTCAGACGGAAGAAGCGGGCATTGCCGGTGGCTTCGACCGTAACGGTTCGCTGATCGCCCTCGACCACGACCGGTTCGGGGGCATTCTGCCACTCGTCGGACAGGGAGGTGACGGATTTGAGCAGGTAGTCGGCGGCGCTGGCCGGCCAACTGAGTTTTACGTTGCCTTCGGAGTCTTTGCCGACCGCGAGGCTGACGCCGGGTTCGGGCAGGGTGCCGCCGGGCACGACGACGACGTTATCGATCAGGACGGTGTGATCGCCCGCGGCAATTTGTTCGAACCGGAGGACGCCTTGATCGGCGGTAGCCGGAACGACGACTTCGAGGGCGTGGTAGGGATTGGAGGCGCCCACGGGAGTAATGGCGAGGGTGGGGGCGACGTAGTCGTCGAAGGAGACCTTGAGGGTGGGTTGATTGCCGGTGCGGGCGTTGGCGCCGAAGCGAACGGTGTAGTTCTGGCCGGCGGTGAGGCCGGAGAGGGTTTGGCTAACCCAGGAGTCCGCGCCTTGCAGGAAGAGGACGTTGTCCTGGTCGGGATTGGCGCCGTTATCGGCGAAAGGACCGACACCGGAGACATTGACGCCGCGACCGCCGCCGGCGTCCCAGCCGGCGATGGCGTTCGTGATGGATCCGGGGAACGGCACTTGGCCGCTGGCTTCGAAGCTTGGGTTGCGAAGCAGGATGCCGCCGGTATCGCGTTGGACGATGGTGAGGGCATCGAGCAGGAGCGTGGCATCGGCGGTGGTGACGGTTTGGAATTCGAGGACACCGTTCGCCGCGGTGGGGATGAACTCGATTTGGGCGAAGTGATAGGCATTGGTTCCGACCGGTTGGACGGCGGGGAAGGTCTGCAGTTCGCTGCCGCCGAACCGGACGATCAGATCGAGGTTGTTTACCGCGGTGTTGGTGCGG
>JAHDYP010000020.1:47435-61637 GCA_023383055.1 Verrucomicrobiota bacterium
GTTGTAGTAGAACTGCAGCCAGTAGCGTGAGCTCGGCGTGAGATTCACGATATCCTGGCGGATGATCTTCAGAGTCTGGAGCAGGGCGACCTGGTTGCGATCCGGGATGACACCGTTATCGTGGAACGGCCCGGTGGCGTCGTTGATGCCGGTGTTGCCGCCGCCTTCGCTGGACCAGCTCGCGATGGGGCCATAGCCGGGCCAGGCCGAGTGTGAGTTGGCTTCGAAGCTGGGGTTGCGGACGAAGCCACGGAGGACCAGGACGTTGATGCCGGTTTTGTCGAAGCAAACCCCGCGAGGTTCGCTGAAGAGGAGCCGGGCGCTGCCCGGAGCCGCGCCGACCACCTGGACGGTTTGAACGAGCTCGCCACCGAGCTGGAAGGTCAGGGTCAAGGTGCCATTGACCGCGCCGGGCAGGGAAGCGACGGCGGGATCGGTGCTGGTCACGCTGACGGTGGTGGGGCCGTTGGCGACGACGTCTTCGAGGACTTTGACGGTCACTTCGGAGCTGGTCTGGCCGACGCTCAACTGGACCTGGTCGGGTGAGAGTTGGATGCAGGGGAGGTTGATGGCCGCGCCGACGACGCGGATGTCATCGAACAGGACGGTTTGATCGCCTTCGGCGGTTTGGGCGAAGCGCAGCACGGCCGAGCCGGTCTGGGCGGTGAAGGTGACGCTGGCCTGGTGGTAAGGGTTGCTGCCGACCGGATCGACGTCGACGTCGAGGAGAACGGCGGCGTCGGCGGTGACGAGCAGGTGCGGTTGGTTACCGGAGCGGGCGTTGTAGGCGAAACTGACCGTGTAGGTTTCGTTCGGGATCAGGCCATTGAGGGTTTGGCTGAGCGAACCAACCCCCTGGACGAAGGCGACCAGGCTTCCTTCCGGGGTGATACCGTTATCGGCGAAGGAATCGCCGGAGAGGTTCAGGCCGAAGGTGCCTTCGCCCTGCCACCCGGAGAGGTTCTGGCCGGAGAAGGTGCCGGGGAGCGGGACGATGCCGCTGGCTTCGAAGCTTGGGTTCTGGATCACGACGTTGCCGGCATCGCGTTGCACAACCGCGACGGCGTCGATGAGCAGGGTGGCGTCGCCGCCGGCATTGGGTTTGCCCGAGATCTCGAGCAACGCGGTGTCCATGGTGGGAGTGAACTCGAAGTTGCGGAAGTAGTAAGTGTCGGCGGCTTGGATGGCCGATTCGGTGCCGAGGGCGGTGCCGTCGATGCTGACGGTCATGTCGGGGAAGTCACCGCAGCAGTTGCGGGCGTTGTAGCGGACCTGGAGCCAGTAATTCTTGCCAGGCTCGAGGTCGGTGAGGAGCTGGGAGATGGTATTGGCACCTTGGAGGAAGGCAATCTGCGCGCGGTCGGGAATGGTGCCGTTATGGAACGGGCCGGCGGACCGATTCACGCCGCTGCCACCGGTCCAATCGGCGATCGCACTGTAGTGCGGATAGGCTGGGTTGTAATTATTTTCGAAGCTGGGGTTGAGGACGGTGGTAACCATGGGGGTCATGATGACCGCCGGGTCTCCCATGCAATCGGGTGCCGCGGTGGCCATGAAGATGCGGGCGCGGCCACTGCCCACGACCTCGAGGTTGATGATCTGGGAGGTGGGACCGCCGGCGGTGAAGTTGACGGCGAGTTGGTTATCCTGGGCGCCCACAATAGAGACGACGCCGGGGTTGCTGCTGCTGAGGGTGACGGTGCCGCCCTGGCTATTGTTGAACGTAGGCGGAACTTTAAGCGCGATCTGGATTGGACCGGTGGGTTCGGCATCGAGGATGATTTCCTGGGGGTCGAGGCGGACGCAGGTATCGGCGCGGACCGTGAGATCATCGAAGGTGTATTGCCATTCGTTTCCTTGAGTGGCGTAGCCCAGGAGGGTGAGGTAATTGGCGCGGAACCCGGTGGCGCGCGTGTAGGTGGCATTTTCGGCAGTCAGCGACACGGGGTCGTTGTCGACGAAGAGGGCGACGGTGGCGGGGGTGGTGCCGGTGAAACCCTCGCCCGTGACCTCGATGCGGACCTGGACTTCGCCGGCGGGGATTGTCGCCGGTTCGCTGCCGTAGACGGCGGTGCCACCGTCGAAGAACTGGATGGCGCCGTTGCTGCGGAAGAGGAGGCCCATGCCGTCCGAGGAATTAACGAACTGGCCGGTGGCGGTGGCGCCGAAGACGACGGCGGCCCAGTCATCGCTGGCCCGTCCTTCGTCGAGGACGGAGGGATCGAGTTTGAACTCGAGGGTGAAGGTGGGGCCGTCCACGAAATTGCGGTTGGGCGACACCCAGGTCGAGGACTGAGCCTCGGTGGTAAAGTTAACCCAGATATAAAGCCGATCTTCGTAGATCTCGGTAAACCCCGGCAAGCCGCCTTCGGACCCGGTAACACTGGACTCGAGATAGCTGACGACGCCGGCGGTGCCGCTTTGTCGGCTGGCGAGGCCTTCATTAATGTCCGTGGTGCCTACGCCCAGGTTGAAGTTGTCCTGAAAGACCAGTTCGGACTGGGCTTGGGTGAACGTGAAGGAGGCCATCAGCAAGCCGACGGCCGCCAAACGAAGGAATAAGCGCGGTTGTGTTTTCATGGGTTTACGGGGAGAAATCATCATACGAATCCGAATGGGAAGCAATCGGTTTTTTGGGTATTGGGCAACGAACGAATTCGCAGTGGTCCGAGCCTGGCAGCAGCGTATGGTTGTCGTCTCGGGAGTCGACGATGAGCGTTTCGTGTTTTGCAGCGGCGGGGCGATGCTCTATGGTGATTCCGTTCGATGATGATTCAATGCATCCCTGGGAAGGCGGCGTGGCGCGTGACTTCCCGCCGCAGTGCAAGAGAACTTTCTGGGTTCGGCGGCGCGATCCGGTGCGTGGGCGGTTCCGTTCGCGGTAGTGGCCTTCGGTTTGTACGTGTCACCTGCGCCCTTGTCTGCCTGTTGTTGGTCTTGTGTGAATGGGGTGGGCTTGGGCAGGCGCAGTCGGTGGTGATCAACGAATTGATGACCTCGAATGGCGGCACGGAGGTGGACGAAGAAGGCGACGCCTCGGACTGGTTCGAGCTTTGGAATCCGGGCCCGGAGAGCGTGGACCTTGGAGGGTGGTCGGTCTCGGACCGGGCGGATCAGCCGCGGCGCTGGCAGTTTGCGCCGCGCACGCTGGCGCCGCACGGTTTCCTGCTGGTTTACGCGTCCGGCAAGGATCGCCAGCCCGTGGCGTCGACGCCGGTGGCGCCCGAGGCGGTGCCAGGGTTGCGGTTATGGCTGGCGGCGGATGCGATTGACGATACGGATCCCGAACAGATTCGGATGGTGGGAACGGATTGCTATGTGACGCGCTGGCGGGACCGGGTGACGGGAGAGTTTTGGGCGGTGCAGGAGTCATCGTCGAGCCAGCCGCGCTGGCTGCCGGGGGTCATTAACGGGTTGCCGGCGGTGCGGTTCGATGGGCGTGACGATTTGCTTCGCCTGAACCAGCGGCTGGCGACGAACGACTTTTGTTTGTGGGTGGTGGTGCGTCCGCGCGTGGCGCACCAGGTCGACGACGAGGGTTGGACCGGCGTGGGCGGGGTGGCGGGTCAGCATTATCTGTTCGGGGCGCAGCACGGGGGCGACCTGGGGGCCGGGGTTGGGTTGTCGGCGGGGACCAATGGGGTGAGCGTATATGAGCATGGGTCGAGCTACATGCCGGCGGCGCTGGTTCACGATCAACCGTCGGCCGCGGGTTGGTATATCGTGGCGGTGAACTATGACGCGCGGTCGCCGAGTTTGGACGTGAATGGTCTGGTGGTGCGGCGGGCGGGGCCGTCGCCACGGGGGGAGGTGACGGCGCCGGTAGAGGTTGGCAACGGGGCGTATGGGGCATTCAACGGGGAGGTGGCGGAGATATTGTTGTTCGATCGCGGTTTGTCGGAGGGAGAGCGCCGGGGGTTGGCGTCGTACCTGGCGGCGCGGTATGGGCTGGAGTTACCGCGGCCGTTGCACACCAGTTTTGCGTTGAGCGCCGACGGTGAGGAGTTACTGCTGACGCGGCCGGACGGGTGGCGGGCGGATCACGTGATCTTTGGCGCGATTCCCCGGGATATTTCCTTTGGCCGCCAGCCGGACGGATGGGGCGCCTGGCGGCTGTTTGTCGAGCCCACGCCCGGGGCGTCCAACGCCACGCCGGGCGCGACGGGCTGGTTATCGCCGCCGGAGTTTTCGCATCCGGGCGGGTTCCAGGCGGAGCCGTTCGCATTGGAGCTGACGATGGAGAGCCCGAACGCGACGATTCGATTCACGCTGGACGGTTCGGAGCCGACCGAGGCATCGGCGGCGTACACGGGGCCGTTATGGTTGGACGGACGGGTGGGGGATGCGAATGAATACTCGATGATTCCGACGGTGCCGGGCGGGCTGCCGCCGGCGGGGGAGGTGTACAAGGGATGGGTGGTGCGTGCCCGCGGGTTTCGGGAGGATTCCCTGCCGAGCGGGGTGGTGACCCGCAGTTTCTGGGTGCATCCGATGGGGGCGGCGCGTTATTCGTTGCCGGTGGTATCGCTGGCGACGGCGCCGGCGAATTTGTTCGATGAAGCTATTGGGATTTACGTGCCGGGGAACGCGGCGGGGGGGAATTACGCGCAGCGCGGAGACGAGTGGGAGCGGCTGGTGCACGTGGAGTTCTACGAAGCGGACGGCGGGCTGGAGATTGCGCAGGAAGGGGACGTCAAGATCCACGGGAACACGTCGCATTATTTTCCGATCAAGGGGCTCGATCTGGACGCGACGGGTGGCCGGGGGCGGCGTCCCTTCGAGTACCGATTTTTTCCGGATCGTGACCGGGATCGATTTGAGCATGTGATGTTGCGGCCGACCGGTCATGACCAGCCGACGGCGTTCATGCGCGACGAGTTGATGCAGAGTCTGTCGGCGGAAACCGGGGCGACGACGCAGGCGGCGCGGGCCTGTGTGGTGTTCATCAATGGCGAGTATTGGGGTTTGCATTATCTCAAAGAGAAGCAGGACGACGAGTTCGTGAGCTATTATGGGAATGTGGCGGAGGACGAACTGGACTATCTGGAGGGGTATGCGGCGGCGCGGGCGGGGACCACGGAACACTATGATCAGATGCTGGCGTATGTGGCGGCGCACGATTTGCGGGACGCCGCCGCCATGGAGCAGGTTGAGCAATGGATGGAGGTGGACAGCTACATCGACTACAAGGCGCTCGAGATCTTTTTCTACCGCTGGGACATCGGCAATCATCGTTTGTGGAGGCCGCGGTTGCCGGATGGGCGCTGGCGCTGGTTGTACTATGATTACGACGTGGGCTGGGGCGGTTTTTGGGCCGAGCAACCGGCCTGGAGTTTTGACATGCTGAGCGCCGTGCTCACGCCCGACGGCTCGCTGCACGATCACAACAACGAAACCACCACGTTCCTGCTGCGGCGTTTGATTCGGAATCCCGGGTTCCGCGCGCGGTTCATCAACCGATTTGCCGATCTGCTCAACACGCTTCTGGCCACGCCGCGCACCCTGGCGCGGATCGACCAGATGGCGGCGGTGTTGAACCGCGAGATGCCCGAGCACATCGCGCGCTGGCGGTATCCCGGGTCGTTCCTGACGTGGCGGCGGAACATCGAATACCTGCGCGATTATGCCCGGCGCCGGCCGGACGCGTGTCGTGAGCATTTGCTGCGGCGTTTTGGCCTCAAGGGCATCGCGAGGCTCACCCTCGAGGTCGCCCCGCGGGGAGCAGGTCAGGTGCGGTTGAATTCGATCGTGCCGCCCACGGCCGATGGGAGTTGGACCGGCAGCTACTTCGCGGGCCACCCGATTGAACTGGAAGCCCGGCCGCAACCCGGCTACCGCTTTGCGGGCTGGGACGGTTTGCCCGGCGTTTTCGCCAGCACGGTTACGCTTGAGCTCGCGGCGGATTGGACTTTGGCCGCGCGGTTTGAAGTGGATGCGGCGGCGCAGCCGAAGCTGGATGTGGTGCGGGCGGGGGCGGATGAGATTCGGTTGGAAGCTTCGGGGCCGGTTGAAGGTGTTGGCGTGATCGAGCGTTCGGCGGATCTGGAGGAGTGGGAAGCGTGGCGGGAACTGGCGTTTGACGGTGAGGGCCGTGCCGTGGTGGTGGTGACAGGGGAAGTGGGAGTGGGAAGCGCGAAGTTCTATCGCGTACGACTCAGCGCGGTGGGAGCGGGGTCGTAGTGCGGGGGAGGCTGCAGAATGAGGCTATGGACGGGAGTGGACCTTGGTGGACGGGTGTGGACGGGCAGGGACGGGGGAGATGAAGGGCCGGGTTTCCTGGAAGGTGCTAGGGTTTGGTGGCGGTGGGTTTGAAATCGAGGATGATGTCGTTGGTTTGGAGGGGGGTGAAGGCCGAGACGTGGCCGTCCATGAAGACGATGTTGGCCTGGCCTTCGGGATGTTTCTGGCCGTGTTTGTAGCCGACGTCCCAATAGTCACCGATTTTGCCGAGGTTGATCACGGCGGGGTGATTGAGTTCGAAGGAGACGTCGACTGCCTGGAGGGTGCGAGTGGGCTCGGGGACGGTGCCGAGTTTGGCGGTTTGCGGGCTGGTGACGTGGGGCGGGTAACTGAGGAGCGTAAACTGGTTCATGGCGTAACTGATTTTCCAGGGGTTGCCGGGCATGCCGGGGCGGAAGACGTCGAGGTTGCGCCAATGTTTTTCGCGGAGGCGGATGGGGCAGGGGTAGATGCCCTCGGCGAAGTCGCTGTTGACAGTGAGGGTGCCGGCGTCGAATTTGCCGCTCATCAGGTAGGGCGTCAGCAGGTAATGGAAATTGTTCACGTTGGCGTCGTCGGCGCCGGCGTGGTACCACCAGGCGTAAGGGAGTCGATCCTGGTTGTCGTCGGCATAGAGAAAAGTGGCCAGGCCGATCTGTTTGAGATTGCTCTTGCACTGGGTGGATTGGGCCTGGCCTTTGGCCCGGGAGAGGGCGGGCAGGAGCATGCCGGCGAGAATGGCGATGATGGCGATCACGACCAGGAGTTCAATCAGGGTGAAGGCGGCGGGACGCGCGATCGCAGCGTGGGGCGGGAACGAGGGATGGTGTGGCGGGTGAGGCTTCAAGGCGATGACTCCGGTGTTGGTTCTGGAAACGAGGGAACATTAGTTCGCGGAGGGTGTGGTTGTCGAGTCGGGGATTGGGGATTGAGGATTTGAGATTGAGGACTTGGGATTTGGGATTGGGGATTGGGGGTTGGGGAGGGTCAACCGCGGAGGGCCCAGTGGAGGACCTGGCGGAATCGAGGCAGTCTGCCGTGGAAAAGAATGCCCATGCGGAAGATGCGGCCTCCGAGCCAGACGGCGAGCGCGGTACAGGCGAGCACGCCGAGCAAACCGACCCAGGCCTGCCAGGCGGGGACGCCGGAGGGGGCGCTGAGGCGGGCGAGCATGAGCGGGGGTGTGAAAGGAGGGAAGAGCGAGAGCCAGGTGGCGAAGGCGCCGCCGGGTTCTTTGAGGACGGGGACGATGACCCACATGGGGATGAGCACGGGGATCATGGCGGGCAGGGTGAGGTTTTGGACGTCGCGGGGGTCGCTGCAGAGGGAACCGAGGGCGGCGAGGAGGCTGCCCATCATGACGGTGTTGAGCAGCATGAAGGCGAAGAACCAGAGGACGAGGCTGGTGGAGAGGAAGCCGGTCAAGCCGAGGCTGACCACCACGATGAGGCCGCCGGACCAGTAAACGAGCGAGCCGGTGAGGGAAACGCCGAGGCCGCCGAGGACTTTGCCCATCATGAATTCGAAGGGGCGAACGGAGCCAAGGAGCACTTCGGCGATGCGCTGGGTTTTTTCCTCCATGACGGCGCCCATGAGGGGGATGGCGCCCATCATGGCCATCATGAACATGAGGATGATCATGGCGAGCGGGATCAGGACGGCTTCGGCCTCGCCGCGTTTGGGGGCGTCGGTCACGGCGCCGGTGGTGGGGTCGAGGGAGACGAGGCCGAGGGACTCGACGGGCCGCCAGTCGTGGAGGTCCTTCACCTGAGTTTCGTCGATGCCGACTTCGGCGAGGCGGACTTTGCGGAGTTGTTGGTTGACGGGGTTGCCGAGCCAGCGGCGGACGTCGTCGAGCGCAGCGTTTTTGGCGTAGTAGTTTACTTGCGCGAGGGCGGCGTTGGTGCCGGGGTGCAAGGCTTGGGGGCCGATTTCGAGGAAGGCGTGGAGTTCACCGCGACGGATGCGATCGGAGAGTTCGAGGCGTTGGCGTTGGGGATCGGCGTCATGGGGAGGGACGACTTCGATGAGGTAGGCGGGCTGGAGTTTGCGGCCTGATTTGGCGTGGTGGACGACCTGGGTATCGCGCTGGCGGGCGGCGGCGGTGAGGGCGTCGGCGACGACGCCGGAGCGGTCGATGACGGCGATTTTTTTGTCGGTGAGGTCGATGCGGCCTTTGAGGAGGGAGAGGGCGATGGCGCCGCCGCCCATCAGCAAGGGGGCGAGGATCAGACCGATGATGAAGCCTTTGGTTTTGACGGCGGCGACGTATTCCCGTCGGGCGATGCGCAGGACACGACGCATATTATTCCTCCTGGGTCGGGCGGGCGATGCGGACGAAGATATCGTGCAGCGAAGGCCGGGTGAGTTCGAACCGGCGGACGCGGCCCTGTTGCATGAGGGCGGCGAGGATTTCCTGGGGATCGGCAGCCGGGTCGAGGCGCAGTTCCTGGGTTTGGCCGAGGTCGCGGACTTCGGTGACGCCGGGGAGGTGTCGGGTGTTGGGGTGGGGGTGGGTCATGCTGATGCGAATGGTATCGGCGCCATATTGGTCCTGGATGGCGGCGAGGGTGCCGTCGAGAACCTTTTGTCCGCGGAAGATCATCAGGATGAAATCGCAGAGGGATTCGGCGAGATTCATGTCATGGGTGCTGAGGATGATCGTGGTTCCCTGGCGGCGGAGATCGAGGAGAGCGGTGCGGATGACTTCGGCGTTGACGGGGTCGAGCCCGCTGAAGGGTTCATCGAGGATGAGGAGTTCGGGTTGGGCGACGGCGGCGGCGATGAACTGGACTTTCTGGCTCATGCCTTTGCTGAGGGCCTCGATTTTTTTCGTGGCGGCATCGGCGAGGCCGAGGCGTTCGAGCCAGGCGTCGACTTCCGCGTTGACCTTGCGGCCGGTTTTCAATTCGCCGTGGAAGCGGAGGAGTTCGCGCACGCGCATTTTCTTGTAGAGCCCGCGTTCCTCGGGCAGGTAACCGATGCGATCGGAGCTTCGGCCGGGCTGGCCGTCGGCGAGGACGCGCACGTGGCCGGAGTCGGGGTAGAGGATGCTGAGGATGATGCGGAGGGTGGTGGTTTTGCCGGAGCCGTTGGGCCCGATGAAACCATAGATGCTGCCGCGGGGAACGGCGAGGGAGAGGCCATCCACGGCGCGGGTGGTGCCGAAGGTTTTGGTGACCTGGTTTAGTTCGACGACATTCATGCCGGGAGCGGGTGACGGGGGGCAGTATAGAGGGATCGGGTGAGGGCTCAACTACAACGGCGGGAGGGTTTCGTAAAGCGGGGGAAGGTATTGAATTGGGTGGGTGGGCATGATAACGAACCGAGCATGACGCAATGCGGGAAGCGCTGGCGGGTGGTGGGGATGAACTTCGACCACATGCACATGGGGGATTTGCTGCGGATGGTATTCGATCATCCGCGGGCGGAGATTGCGGGCATTTGCGATCCTGACCCTGGACGCATGGGGGAGGCGATCGAGCATTTCAAGGTGCCGGGAGAGCGGGTGTTCACCGATCCGGAGGCTTGCCTGGAGCAGGTGCGGCCGGACCTGGTGATTCTGTGTCCGGCGGCAGCGGAGCATGGGGACTGGGTTGAGCGGGTGGCGCGGCATCGGGTGCCGATTCTGTTGGAGAAGCCGTTTGCGGCGTCGCTGGCGGAGGCGGATCGCATTTTGGCGGCGATGGCGCGGGCGGGGCAGCCGTTGGCGGTGAACTGGCCGTTGCGGTGGTATCCGAGTCATGCGACGACGAAGCGGTTGATCGACGAGGGGCGGATCGGGGACGTGCTCGAGGTGCATTACTACGATGGGAACCGCGGGCCGTTGTATCATGGCGCCGACAAGATTGAGCGGGAGCCGACCGTGGGGGAGAAGGCGTCGAGTTGGTTTTACCGGAAGGCGCGCGGGGGCGGGTCGATGCTGGATTACCTGGGGTATGGGGCGACGCTGGGGACGTGGTTTCACGGGGGAAGCGAGCCGATCGAGATCACGGCGGTGATGGACGAGACGCCGGGGTTGGAGGTGGATCAGCACAGTGTGACGGTGGCGCGGTATGCGCAGGGATTGTCGAAGTTCGAGACCCGCTGGGGGACATTTACCGATCCGTGGACGCATCAGCCGCAGCCGAAATGCGGGTTTGTGCTGGTGGGAAGCGAGGGGACGCTTGGCAGCTATGACCTCGAGCGGACTATCCGCCTGCAGACGCGGGATTGCCCGGCCGGAGCCGATCTGCCCGTCGATGCGTTGGCGGCGCCGAATTCGAACCCGGTGGAGTATTTCATCGATCGGCTGGAGCGGGGCCTGCCCGTCGAGGGACCGCTGGATCCGAGGGTTTGCCGGATCGGGCAGCGCATCGTGGACACGGCGGTGGCCAGCGCCCGGTTGAAGCGAACCCTGCCGTTGGTGTCGTAACGCGGGGTGGATCCGGGGACCGCCGGCGGATCAGGAAATGCGGGGTGGCTTTCCGAGCCGTGTTCGCCATGCCCGGCCGGCTTCGGATTGTGAGAAAGGCCTCGCTTTATAGGGCGTTTTCACTTCAACTCGGGCGCGGCTCGAATTCGATACTTAACATGTCATTACTGGCCGGCATCGATTTGGGAGGGTCGCAGATCAAGGCGGTGTGTCTCGAGGCTGGCTCGGGTCGGGTCGTGCGGCGCGACACCCTGCCCACGCGCGACGGAGAGACAGAGCAGGCCCTGCCCAGTTGGGCGGTCACGGTCCGCAGCCTGGTCGCGGAGATGGAGCGCGAGTTGGGCGGCGTCGCGAGCCTCGGTTTGTGCGCCCCGGGGATGGCTGCGGCTGACGGACGTTCCATCGCCTGCATGCCGGGGCGGCTGCCGGGAATTGTGGGGTTGGATTGGACCCGGCATCTTGGGCGGGCCGAGCCTGTGCCGGTGCTGAACGATGCGCACGCGGCCTTGCTTGGAGAAGTGTCCGCCGGCGCGGCCCGCGGCCGCCGGGACGTCTATCTGCTGACCTTGGGAACGGGGGTGGGCGGGGCGGTATGTGCCGATGGCCGGATTCTGCGGGGTGCGATCGGGCGGGCCGGTCATCTGGGTCATCTCTGTCTGGATCCTGAGGGTCCGCTGGATGTCACCCGGACCCCGGGCAGCCTCGAGGATTTGGTGGGTGAACACACCGTGCGCGAGCGGAGCGGTGGACGATTTGGCACCACCCGCGAGTTGGTATCCGCCTATGCCGCGGGCGACGTTGAAGCCGGCCGTGTCTGGCTGAAATCGGTGCGGGTGCTGGCCTGTGCGATCGCCTCGTTGAACAATATCCTGGATCCGGAGTTGGTGGTGTTGGGAGGCGGGATTGCGGCGGCCGGTCCGCGGTTGTTCGAACCGCTGGCGCGGGAGCTGGATGAGGTGGAATGGCGGCCGTACGGCCGCGGGGTTCCGGTGGTCCAGGCGGAGCTGGGAGAATGGGCGGGAGCGATCGGGGCGGCGCACCATGCGGGGCGGTTTCTGGGGCAGGCGGGTTAAGATGCGTCCATCGGCGATTCGGGTTGGGCAAGGAAATCGAGTGGCGACGCCGGAAGTTGCCGGTCACGGAGGAATGGAGTTTATGGAATACACGGAAGCATACCTCGATCGGGTGCGGGACCTGGTGCGCGTGGTGGGGGAGCAGAAGGCGCGGATCGACCAGGCGGCGGATTGGTTTGCGCAGACCATCTCGAGCGGGCGCATGGTGCATGTCTTTGGTTCCGGCCACAGCCGGATCATGGTTGAGGAGATGTGGCCGCGCTACGGATCGTTTCCCGGGTTCAACCCGATTGTGGAGCTGTCCCTGAGCTTTCACAATCTCGTGGTGGGTGCCAACGGCCAGCGCCAGGCGATGTTTCTCGAGAATGTGTCCGGGTTGGCGGCGCGGATTCTGCGCAACTTCGACCTGAAACCGAACGACAGCGCGCTGGTGATTTCCTCGAGCGGCTGCAACGTGGTGCCGATCGAGATGGCGGCGCAATTCCGGCAGCGCGGCATCAAGGTGGTGGCCATCGTCAGCCTGGCGCATTCGCATGCTCATCCCTCGCGCGATCCGCAGGGAAAGAAACTCCAGGACCACGCCGACCTGGTGCTCGACACGGGCGCGCCGGTCGGGGACGCCATGGTTCGCATCCCGGGACTGGAAGCCCCGGTTTCGCCCGGTTCAACCGTGGGCGGTTGTTTGCTGGTCAACGCCATCAAGGCGGAAGTGGCGGCGCGGCTGGTCCGGGCCGGGCAACCGCCGAAGGTGTTGGCGAGCGGTGCGGTGGTGGGGGCGGAGCGGGCGGTGGAGATTTTCGAGGCGGCGTACGATGAGCACGCGCATCGACTGTCGCAGTTGTATGCGACGGTGGGGAGGGTGTAGGCCGGGCGGAGGCGCGCGTGTAGAAAACGGTGGAGGTATTGCCGGCAAAGGAGTAGTGATCGGCTGCAGTTATGAAAACCGCCTTCACCCGCCGCCGACTGCTCAAGCTGCTGACCGCCGCCGGCTTGAGCGCACCCATCGCTTCAACCCATGCCCAAGAGGCCCGCGAGCCGGTCGGGAATCCCGCGCGGGACGCGGAGCGCACTACGCCGGGCGCGGTTTCGGGCGCCAGCCATGCCGTCGAGTCCAAGGGGCAAGTGCTCGCGTATCTGAAGGGACTGGGCCGGGGATCGTATCTGTTCGGTCAGGTGGCCACCTGGGTTCACAACGAGAATCCCGATATGGACCACCCCAGCAACTGGATCAGGAAGGTGCGTGACCACACCGGCAAACTGCCGGGCTACGGGTGCATCACCTATGACTTCGTGGATGACCCGTTCAGCGACGCGGCGTGGAACGAAGGCGTCCGGAAGCTTTGGGAACGGGGCCTGATCGCCGGCGTTTACAGTTTCTTCGCGAACCCAACCGGCGGCCGGTGGAATGATCCCGTCGAGATCGAGCAGATCTGGGCGCCCGGCGAAAACGCCGTCAAAGCCAACTTCTACCGGCAACTCGACCGGATGGCCGCCAATCTCCAGTGGCTGAAGGACCGGGGTGTTCCGGTCGTCTACACGCCGTTCGTGGAGAGCGACGACCGGAACAAGTGGCACGCCAAACAGGGCAGCGAGGCCATTATCCGGCTCTACCGGCTGGTCCATGACTATTTCCAGGTCACGAAGAAACTCGACCACATCGTCTGGGCCTATCACACCACGCAAAACGCCGGCGCGCTGGAGCGGTGTTATCCCGGCGACGCTTATGTGGACCTGCTCGGAAAATCGGCATATGGCACCGGCCTGCCTTTCGCGGAATACGACTGGGCGGTGGCGAAGAAGAAGGATCAGGGCAAGGTCATCTGGTGGGCCGAACTGGGTATTCGCGGGAAGTCTGACCCGCCGCGAGACTGCCTGGATGTGCTGCGAAAACTGGAGAGCAGCTTTCCTGAACTGGCGGGCTTCGTGTTCTGGAGCGACGAAGGATTCTACAACGTGGTCGGGAATCTCAACGGGCCCGAGTTGATGGCCCATCCCATGATCCTCACACTGGATGGATCAATGATTCGGATGCGCCCCCCTGGTTGACCAGGTGCTGCGATAGGGATTGCGTCGCGGTTCGATCGAGGAGCTGAACAAAGGGCTTACACTTGGCCAGATCTGTTGGAATCTGGCCCTCATGCCCGAGGAAGCCCGGGACGAGGCGCTGCGCGAGATGCAGTCGATCCTGAAGATGGATGCGGGCGAGTTCGAGGCCTTTCGGCGCGACGTGGTCGTCCCGATGATCCGGCGGCACGAGCAGATGTTTCCGTGTGCGAAAAGGGGTCAGTCCCACAGATTGACACTACTTTCCTTTCCGCCGCCGTTCCGACAACAGGTTGGACAGGCTGGCTCCGGTCCCCCTTCGGCCGCTTCGCCAGTTCCGCCTCCGTCCATCCCAGCTTCTGCAGTCCCTCCCGCGCCAACCGTTCCGCCTTTTCCCACGCGCTCTCCCGCAACTCCTCCCCGTAATGCGACGCCCCACGCCGTTCCTCCACC
>JAHDYP010000021.1:0-59944 GCA_023383055.1 Verrucomicrobiota bacterium
GGCAACCTCGGGGACATCGCGGTTCAAATCCGGCCGTTCCAGTCGTCCTGACCAGTAGCTCAGAACCATCGACACGCTCGTGGGACTGCACCACGCGCCGCCCCCGGGATAGTCGAGCTGCGATCGGGTTGGGACGGCGAGGATTCGCCCTCGTCCAGGCTCAGGTGTCGCCGCCATTTCCGGGGGTGCGACGGAACTGTTGAGCAGCGAAACCCCGACGAACTGAAGCACGGTGGGATCCTGGTTGGATGCGTGAACGACGCTGAGTCGGACCCGAAACGACTGCGCGGGTCGGGACAGGACGAGCACGTCGGTCTGGACCTCTCCATCCGGATTGGACTGTTTATCACCGCTCCTGCTGATGGGGCGGCGACGGGGATGTGCGTGGGCATCCCGGCCTGACCAGTAGCCCAGGGTATAGAAACTTCCATTGCGCCCGTCGAAGATCGGCTGTGCGTCGATCCTAAGCAAGGCGCCCGGCGCCAGCGCGATGTTCCAGGAGACGACGATCTGGTCGAAGTCGAATCCGGCCTCGATGATCGGCGAGGTGAGCCTGCCGCCGCCGTCATGGGCAGAGGTTTCGACTTCGAACTGGTCGAAGCGGTCGAAGGAAATGAACCGGCGACCGGTGAGTGGACTGCCGTGAAGTTGAAAAACCACGGTCACCAGGGCAAGGGCCGTGAGCCAGGGCGAGTGAAACGTGTGAGGAGGTATCATCGGTGGAGCAGCGCCAGCGCCCAACTCCAGATCAGACTGCCGGCGGCAATGGCGCCTGCCACAAGGCTTGCCGGGGCGTGGTGGCCGGCACGCCCGGGCAACAGACCGAAGAGCGTGCCGAAGACAAGGCCGCCGACGAACCCGCCGAGATGCGCAATGACATCGCTGCTGGGGTTGACGCCGAAAAGGATGAAGAGGAGAACGGCCCCGAACACCCCGCGCGCCAGGAGTCCGGGGGCGGCATGGGGGGCACGGCGTTCCTGCCACGAAGCGGTGGCGAGCAGGCCCAGCGCGCCCATGACCATGCCGGAGGCACCCAGACCGTGATGGCTTTGGGGATGCAAAAGCAGCCCGGCCAGGTTGCCCATCGCGCCGGCGCACCATGCCGCCAGCAGCGCGGTGCCGGCACTCCAGCGCGCCATCGCGAATCCAAGCAGAAGGATGCCGGTGGTCAGGTTCCCCATCAGGTGCGCCAGATCGGCGTGGAGGGTGATGGCGGTGAACAATCGCCACCATTCGCCCCGAAGCACGGCGCCGCTGCTCATCAGGCCGGCTTCGCGAATAGCCGGTCCCCCGATGCGGCTCCAGGTGTCGATGAACAGGATCAGCACGCCCCAACCGAGGGCACCCCAGTGAAAGAGCAAGGCGGGAGAGCCATGGGATGGCCGCCAGACCCAGCGCCGGTTTTCGCGTTGATAGATTTCAAGGATGGTCAGTGCGTGGGGGTACAGGTCCCGCGGGATGAGGAGTTGCCAACCTTCAGATGCGTGCAGGGGAGTGGATTCAATGCCCTGACTGAGCAGGGCGACACTCCAATCCATGGCCTGGCGCTCCGAGCGCGCGCGGATCGCAAGGTCTGGAGCGTGAATCAAGGGACTCGGCTCGGCTGTCGGTTGGGCGGCCATTCAAATCTGGACGTCAATCTGCTACAGTGAGGTCAGGTATGCAACGACGGTCCGGGCCAGTGTGCGCTCAGGAGTGACCGCGCCTTGGGCCGTCCCTGGTATGAAAATGATTCAACCAACCTGTCGTGCGCGGTTTACGGCGCGGGATGTCGATTTCGTGGTGGATGTCCTGGGGCGCGAGGGAAAGGGGAGCACGGTGCTGGTGGGATTGCTGACCGATGAAGAAACCCGGGACCTCATCCTGGACGATCCGGAACTTCATGCGGCGTTGCTCGAGCGTGGGGGTTGTCTCGAGGTTTCGGCGCGGTTCTACTTCTACGTGTTGGTCAGGCGAGTCCTGGCGCGGGCCGGGATCGAAGACCGGGCGGTCGCCGATTACGTGGCCGAATTGCTATCCGAGTATGTGCGCATCGTGAGTTCGCGATGTGAAGTTCCCGGGTTGGACAAGCCGCTGGAGTATTTCTTCGAGATGCTGGCCGCCCTGCCCAGGGTGGACGAGGGGACGGCATTCCAGGTGCGGGCGCACATGGGGAATCACGCGCTGTTTCTCGCGGGGTTGTTCAAGGAACACATCGAGCATCGCGCGGCACGGCGTGGCGCGCCGGGACTCAGCTACTATGAAGAGCTCGGGCGGACGAGCTATCGCGTTGCCGGCGATCATCGGTTGGCCCAGCGCTATGCCTTGAGCACCGTTTTCGGAATCCTCTCGCACGAATTCGAGGCGGCGCGCCTGGCCTTGAACGATCTCTCCGAGCGGGTGTTTACCTTTGGCAGCGGGCCGGACCCGGCGAAGATTCTTGAGGAACCTGGCCGGAATTGACCACTCGATGATTCCAACTGCTGTGCTGGCGTCGTCCGCTGGTCGAAAGGTATCTCCACCGATTCCAAGGGTCCGCCGATGAGGGAAACGGGTAGGCGTAAGTGAGGGAGGCAGAACCTGGGATCAGCGATAAAGGTGGCGAACCCGGGCCTCGACCAAGATCTTGATCATCAAAGAGAAGCGCTTCAACGACCATGAACCTGTCACCCTCTCCTGGGTTCTGGAGGGCCGAGTTACACGAGGCCGACATGAATCGAGCCCTTGAGGCGAATGCGGGCTCGCGGCTCGCCGCGCCGAAGCTCCGAGCGAAGGCGGGTAGCTCGTCCCTCCATGGCCTGTTAGTCGGGGAGGAGTCCGAGCTCAGTGAATGTGCGGCGCGTGGCGGCGGGATCGTGGTGGACGAAGGCGTGCCAGCCGAGTTTCCGGGCGACTTCGACATTTTCGGGGCGGTCGTCGAGGAAAACGATCTGGGAGGGGATGAATCCGGAGGTGCTTTCGAGCGCGTGGTAGAGGGCGGGGTCGGGTTTCATGGCCCGATGTTCGTAGGAGAGGATGTGGTGTTTGAAACCGGCGAAGAAGTGGAATTTGGCGCGGATATCCTGGATGGCGAGCTCGTTGGTATTGGAGAGCACGGCGGTGGGGAGGCCGAGGGCGCGGAGGTGCTCGAGGAGCTCGATCATGGGTTCGATGGGCGAGAAGATATCGCCGAAGCGGGAGGCGAACTCGGGGAAGGGGCAGCGCAAGCCGGTCTGAAGGACGAGGGCGTCATAGAACTCGGTGCTGGTTATGGCGCCGCGTTCGTAGTCGAGGAGAAGAGGCGTCCGCAGCATCAGCTCGATGAGTCGGTCGGGGCTGAAGCGGGTGTGAGGGCTGAGTTGTCGGGCGGCGATGTGGTAATCGAAATCGACGAGGACTTTGCCAAGATCGAAGACGACGAGCCGGAGGTTGGCGGGCTGAGTGGGCATGGCGGGTTGAGCTGGGACGGGATCAGGGGAGCAGTTCGCGGCGGCCTTCGAGGGCGTGGCTGAGGGTGAGTTCATCGGCGAACTCAAGGCCGGAGCCGGCGGGCAGGCCGTGGGCGAGGCGGGTGACGCGGGTGCCGGTGGGGGCGAGTTGCCGGGCGAGGTAGTAGGCGGTGGCATCCCCTTCCACATCGGCGCCCAGGGCAAGGATGATTTCGCGGATAGCGCCGGGGGTGAGGCGCGACAGGAGTTCGTTGATGCGAAGGTCTTCGGGTTCCACGCCGTTGAGGGGGGATAGTTTCCCTCCGAGCACGTGGTATCGGCCGTGGAAGGTGCCGGATTTCTCAAGCAACAGAATGTCGGTGGGTTGCTCGACGACGCAAAGCAGGGCCGGGTCGCGGCGGGAATCGGTGCAGATGAGGCAGGGCTGTTGTTCCGTGAGAGCGCCGCATTCCTGGCAGGGACGAATCTGGTTGCGGGCGGCCACGATGCTGTCGGCGAGGCGACGCACGGATTCGGTGTCGGCCTGGACCAGGTGGAGGGCGATCCGTTCGGCGGATCGGGGGCCGATGCCGGGGAGCTTGGCGAGGGCGGAGATGAGTTGGAGCAGCGGCTCAGGAAGCGAGGTCATGGGCGATCACATGACGCCGGGGAGGTTCATGCCGGCGGTGAGGCGTCCCATTTCCTCGTTGTAGATTTCTTTGGCACGGGTCAGGGCCTGGTTGGCGGCGGTGACAATGAGGTCTTCGAGGAGTTGGGCTTCAGCGGGATTGACGGCCTGGGGGTCGATGGTAACCGAGGCGAGTGTGCCGTCGCAGCGAGCGACGACTTTGACGGCGCCGCCGCCGCTGGTGGCGTCGACCGTGCGGGCGGTCAATTGGGATTGGACTTCCTCCATCTGGCGCTGGATGCGCGCCGCCTGTTTCATGAGTTTGCCGATGCTGGACATAGTAGTGTGGTGAAGATCCGTGGGTGGTTAAGGTGATCAACTGGCGCGGATTTCGACGATTTGGGCTTTGAAGATTTCGATCGCTTTTTGGATGAGTGGATCGGCTTTGAAATCGTTTTTGTCAAGGGGCGGCGCAGGAGCGGCAGCCGGGGCCGGTATTGAGGGAGAGGGCGGCGGTGTGGGATCGGCTCTCGGCGCGGGAGGCGGTGGGGTGGGGATCGGGGTTGGGGCGGCGGCGATAGGATTGGGGTTGTCCGCCTTGACGAGTTTGACCTGGGCGTTGGCGTAGCCCGACTCCTTGAGTTTGGTTTGGAGCAGGGTGCGGTTCTTGAGGTTGTCGACTAACTCGAGGTGGTCGGAAAACTGGGGGTCAAATCCGATCGTGAGGATTTGGTTGGTGAACGAGACCGGGTGCGCCTCGAGAAAGTAGCTGCGGGTGAAAGGGCTGACCCGGCCGACGGCATCGAGCAGGGTCTGCCAGAGTTCCTGGAGGTCGGTGGCCGGCGTGATTTGGGCGGTTGCCGGAGCAGGGTGCGGGGTGGGCGCAGTGGGCGAGGGTGTGGAGGTTGGATGGACAGTTTTTGGCTTGGCGGAGCTTGGCGGTGGCGGTTTGGGAGCGGGTGCTGGCGGGGTGGAACCGTTGCGCAGGGATTGCAGTTGGCGGAGAACGTCCTCGATGGGCACGGCCTGGCGGGCTTCGATGGCTTTGAGGAGGGCGATTTCGAGGAGGATGCGTTTGGATGGGGCGTCGCGGAGCCGCCATTCATAGTCGATGAGGGTCTCCATGATGCGACTGACGGCGGGGAGATCGGCGAGCGCGGCCTGTTCCGTGAGGGAGTTGGTTTCAGATTCCGGGAGATCGGTCAGGTTCACTTCCGCGGGGGCGAGGTGATAGAGGAGGAGGGTGCGGAAGTGGCTGAGGAGTTCGGCGAGCAGGCGGCCGAGGTCCTTGCCGTGGCGGGCGAGTTCGTCGAGGAGGCGGAGGGCATCTCCGAGGCGGCCGGTGAGCAAGGCCTGGGAGAGTTCAAGGATTTGGCGTTGGGCGACCAGGCCGAACATGGAGAGGACGTCGTTTTCTTCGATTTGGTCGCCGCAGAAGCTGATGAGTTGATCGAGGGTGGACTCGGCGTCGCGCATGCCGCCATCCGCGCCGCGGGCGATGGCATGGAGGGCATCCTGATTGATTTTGACGGACTCGAGTTCGGCGATGCGGGCGAGGTGTTGAACGATGAGGGTGGTTGGGATGCGCCTGAGGTCGAAGCGTTGGCAGCGGGAGAGGATGGTGGGCAGGACTTTTTCAGGTTCGGTGGTGGCGAACATGAATTTGGCGTGAGCGGGTGGTTCTTCGAGGGTTTTGAGGAGGGCGTTGAAGGCCTCCTTGGTGAGCATGTGGACTTCGTCGATGATATAGATCTTGAACCGGGAGGTGGCGGGGGCGTAGCGGACGGTATCGCGAAGTTGGCGGATTTCCTCGATGCCGCGGTTGCTGGCGCCGTCGATTTCGATGACGTCGAGGGAACGGCCTTCGGTGATTTCGCGGCAGCGGGGGTCGGAGTCATCGAAGTCGACCTTGGGGCCGTCGGAACAGTTCAGGCATTTGGCGAAAATGCGGGCGATGGTGGTTTTGCCGGTGCCGCGGGGACCGCAGAAGAGGTAGGCGTGGGCGATGCGGTTTTGGCGGATGGCGTTGGAGAGGGTTTGGGAGACGTGATCCTGGCCGACGACGTCACTGAAGCGTTGCGGTCGGTATTTGCGGGCGATGACCTGGTACGACATGGCGTATGGAAGGTGACGCGAGGCAGGGATTGGCTGCCTTTCATGGTTTTGCCGACGATAAAAAAGGCCAGGGTGACCACGGCTGATGCGGAGCAAACTACCGTTGCTGCCTTCCGGCCCTGGCGGGATTCGTCCGTCCACATTCCGTGGGCCCTGGCAAATCTCAGAGGTTAGTTAAGTCGGCCGGCGGTGGCCCATCAAGCTAAATTCGGGCGAATCACGGAGACGACCGCGGCGGCGGGTTGCAGGTAGCGATCGGCGGCGAGTCGGATTTGGTCGGTGGTGACGGCTTCGAAGAGCTGGTCTTCCTGGTCGGAGAAATCGAAACCGAGGCCGTAGAGTTCATCGAGGGCGGTCGACATGGCCAGGCTGCCCAGGTCCTGTCGGGCGATCTTCTTCTGACCAAGGATTTTGGCTTTGGCGCGGCGCAGTTCGTCCTCCGAAAGTCCTTCCGAGGCGAGCAGTGCCGCTTCCTGGAGGAGTTCGTGTTCCACGCGATGGGCGTTTTCGGGCGACGTGCCGGCATAGAAGGCAAAGAAACCCGGAACGAGGCCCACGAAGTTTTGGGCGCCGACGTAGTAGGCGAGGCCGAGGCGTTCACGGATGCGGAGGAACAGCCGGGAACCGAGGTCACTGCAGGTTTCCTGGATGAGCTCGAGGGCGAAGCGGTCGGGATGCGTGAGGGTGGTTCCGGGAAAGCCGACCATGATGACCGCCTGTTTCTTGTCGCATTGGGTGTCGCTTCGTGTCCCGGGTGACTGGGTTCCCGCGAGGCTGGGTTGCGGATGCGACTGACCGTTGTGAGACCAGCGAGCGAAGGCGCGGTCGACGGCGGATCGAACCGCGGAGGGATTGACGTCTCCGAAGATGGCGAGGACACAATTGCGCGGCACGACGATGCGTTGATGGAAGTCGCGGAGGCATTGGGTGGAGAGTTGAGCGACGCTGGATTCGGTGCCGGCGGAATCGAGGCCATAGCCCGCGGGGCCGAACAAGGCGCGGCGGAGGTTGTTGGCCGCGCATTTGAGGGGCTGATCGCGCTGGGATTTGATGATGGCCTGCTGGAATTGTCGTTCGCCATCGAACTCACGTTTGGGGAAGGCAGGGTGGAGCAGGACATCGGCGAGGACATTCAGGCCGGTGGCGAAGTCGTCGCGCATGACTTCGAGGCTGATGCCGAGGGAATGGTAGCCGCTGTAGTTGTCGATGTTGCCGCCGAGGGATTCGATGGTGGTGGCGATGGATTGCGCGTTACGTTTGCGGGTCCCCTTGAGCAGCATGCGCGCGGTCAACTGGCTCAGGCCATTGTTCTCGAGGTTTTCAGCCAGGACACCACCTTGGAAGAGGGCGCGGAACTCGACGAATGGCAGGCGCGAGTCGGGTTTGACCAGCAGGCGGAGTCCGTTGGGGGCGTCGAACTTCAGTATGGGTTGGTCGTTGCGTGAGGCGGTCGTGTGCTGCCGTCGCGGGGACGTGCCCTTGGGGAGGAGAGCGTAGAGGGTGAGGTTGTCCTGGGTGAGGTATTGTCGGGCGACTTTCCGCAGTTGTGAGGGGTGTAGGGCGCGGACGGAATCGAGATAGTGGTCGGAGAAGTGGAGGTCTCCGGCGGCGAGCCAATTGGCGCCAAGATCCTGGGCCTGGCCTTGCATGGTTTTGCGGGTGGCCAGCGTGCCGGCGACGAACTGTTTGAGGGCTTTCCGCCATTCGGAGAGGGGGATCAGGCGTTTCTGAAGGCGTTGGACTTCGGCGAGCATGGCCCGGGCCGCGGGTTGATACTGGTCGGCATCGGCCACCGCGCTGATCCCGAACAGGCCGGGGTTGCCCGGGTTGTAGGTCCAGGCATCGACCGAGTGGACGAGGCGTTGACGTTCGCGGACGGATTGGAAGAGTCTGGAGCTGCGTCCGGCGCCGAGCAGCGTGGCGAGGACATCCAGGGCCGGGATGTCGTGGTGTCGGAGCTCCGGGATATGCCAGGAGCCGTGAAAATGGCCCAGTTCGATCGGGGCCTCCTCGACGACCTCGCGGAAGGCGACCTGGCGTGGTTCGGAGGGGAGGACGAGGGGCGGTAAGGGTTTGGCCTTGGCCTGGGCGAAGGCGGACTGGAGTTGTTCGAGGATTTGGCTGGTGTGAACGTCGCCGACCACGACGAAGAAGAGGTTATTGGGGACGTAGCGCTCGCGGTAGTAGGCGTGGATATCGGCGGGGCGCAATTCGTTGAAGATGTCCGGGTACCCAATGACGGTGTAGCGGTAGGGGCTTTGGGTATAGGCGGATTCGAAGAGGCGGCGGCTGGAACGACGCCCGGGGTCGTCATGATTCATGTCCATCTCGCGGCGGATGACCTCGAGTTCCTTGGCGAGTTCGGCGTCGGGAAGGGAGGCGTGCTGCATGATGTCGGCGAGGACATCGATGGCCACCTGGGCGCCGGGGGAGGGGACATTGATCCAGTAAACGGTGCGATCGAACGAGGTATAGGCGTTGAGGTAACCGCCGGCTTCCTGGATTTCCTGATCGATGCGTCCGGGGCCGCGGCTTTCGGTGCCTTTGAAGAGCATGTGTTCGAGCACGTGCGACAGGCCGGCGCCGAGCCAGCGACCTTCGTGGATACTGCCGGTGCGGCACCATGCCTGGGCGGAGACGACGGGGGCGCTATGATCTTCTCGGATAATAGCGATCAACCCGTTGTCGAACGTGGTCAGGGAGGTGTCGGTCGGAACCTGGGGCAGTGGATCGGTGGGGAAGGGGGAGACAATGCGTTTTCTTTTCACGATGGGCGGGAAGGGGGGTGAACTGACGCGGCTGGCTCAGGCCCGGTTGGCCGGGGCTGGTGGAGGGGTGAGCTTGGCGATTGGGAGGAACGGGTGACGGAAGGCCACCTCAAAATCATAGCCCGGCTTGAAATCGTCGCGGGTGTCCTGCTCGGTCTTGCCGAACATCCCCTGGCCGTGTTCGACGAGGTTGAAGACGATTTCGCCGAAGTCCTCGCAGGATTGGACGCCGAACTCCCGGAGCGTGAAGATGGACATGGGTCCGAAGGATTTGAGGGCGTAGAGGCGGATGCCCTCGAGCAGTTGCTGGCCGGTGACGTGGCGGTCGGCCGCCTCGCGGCCGGGGTGGGCGGATTTGTGTACGGATTGCTGGGTGTGATCGAGGGCTTCGCGGACGAAGTAGTAAGCTTCGCTCGCGTAGCGGCGGTCGAGTTGGACGATCTTGTCTACAATTTCCTCAAAATGGACCGTATGCATCGGACTGAGTATTGGGCGGCGTTGACCCCGGGTCGGGCGGATGGGCGGACCGAACAAACTTGATGGTCCAGCCAGCCAGCAGCAGGAGCAACGCCAGTGCCAGCACCTTGCGTTCCTGCCGGGTCAAGCGCAGCATGGCGCACATTCTGCCTCAACCCCGGCCCGTCAACAACAAGCAATTTTATGGAGCGCTGGTCGGATCGGATGGAGCCTGGCGTCCGGGAGGGTTGTCGCGAGCGACGGGAGCAGCGCTGGAAGAAGCGGGTTGTTGGGCGGGCGGGTTTGTGGCATGAATGCGCGCGCCTATGGATTATGAAGCGGTGATCGGTCTGGAGACGCACGTCCAGCTCAAGACGAAGTCGAAGATGTGGTGTGGCTGCGCGAACGGGTTTGGCGCCGTGCCGAACAGCCAGGTTTGTCCGGTTTGCCTGGGGCTGCCGGGGGTGCTGCCGGTGGCCAACGAGGAGGCCCTGCGGTTGACCGTGTTGGCGGGGTTACTGTTGGGGTGTGAGATCCCGGCCTTCGCGAAGTTTGACCGGAAGAACTATTTCTACCCGGACATGCCGAAGAACTACCAGATCAGCCAGTACGACCGTCCTTTGGCCTTGGGTGGAGAGGTCGAGTTCGAATTCGAGGGCGGGATCAGCCGGGTGCGAATCACCCGGGCGCACCTCGAAGAGGATGTGGGGAAGAGTTCTCATTTCGAACGCCACAGCGGAGTCGATTTCAACCGGGCTGGAGTGCCGTTGCTGGAGATCGTTTCCGAGCCCGATCTGCGGTCGGCCGACATGGCGTACGAGTATCTGAACGCGCTCAAGGACATCCTGATTTACGGCGGCGTGAGCGACTGCGACATGGAGAAGGGCATGGTCCGATGCGATGTCAATGTGAGCGTGCGCCCGCGCGGGGCGGAGGAACTGGGGGCAAAGATCGAGATCAAAAACCTCAACAGTTTCAGCGGCGTGCGCCGGGCTCTGGAGCACGAGATCCCGCGGCAGATCGGAGTGGTCCGAAGCGGTGGCCGGTTGAGCCAGGAAACGCGGCGATGGGACGACGCCGCCGGGATCACCGAGGTGATGCGGACGAAAGAGATGGCGCATGATTACCGCTATTTCCCGGACCCGGATCTGATGCCGTTGGAACCGTCGGAGGCCTGGCTGATGGAGGTGCGGTGGCGGGTGGTGGAATTGCCGCTGGCCCGGAAGCAACGGTTCATGCGGGAGCATCGGTTGCCGACGGGGGACGCGGAAGTGTTCAAGAATGACGTGGAGCTGGGGAATTACTTCGAGCGGGTGACGGGGCGCTCGAGGAACCCCAAGGCGGTGGCCAACTGGGTGATCAATAATCTGCGCGCCAGGCTGGCGGAAAGCGGGACGACGCTGGCGGAGTTGAAATTCCCCGAGGCGGGCATTGCGGAGTTGGTTGAGGCGGTTGACGCCGGGCGGGTGAGCAGCAAGATGGCCCAGGAGGTCTTTGGGGAGATGTTCGCGAGCGGCGAGGGACCGGAAGCGATTATCCGTCGGAGGGGCCTGGCGCAGGTGAGTGACACGGGGGCGTTGGAGTCGTTATGTGACCGGGCGATGGCAGAGAACCCACGGTCGGTGGCCGACTATCGGGCGGGGAAAACCGCGGCGTTGAATCATCTGAAGGGGCAGGTGATGAAATTGAGCCAGGGCAAGGCGAATCCGAATTTGGTTGGCGAGATCCTTGCCCGTAAGTTACAAGACCCTGCCAACAGCCCGGACACGCCATGAAACTCAAGCATTCCGCGGTGAAGAGCAGTGTTTTTGTGCTGGTCAACACCTTCGAATTCGATCTGGAGGTCGGCGGCCATTTTCTGCCTACGCGAGTGGAATTGTTTCAGGATACGGAACTTAAGGGGCATTGGCGTTGCCGGTTGTGGGAACGCGAGCTTTTTCACCTGACGCTCACCGTGCCGGTGGATGGGCGGAAAAAACAACGCGCCCAATCCGACGAAGAACTTCTGGTGGAACGGACGTGGGAGCTGTCGGATCGGTTCGAGGATTTCGAGGCGCGCAGCGCCAAGGCGGCGCTGAAGCTCTTCATGGGTAGCCTGAAGGATTACCTGAAGCGCGTGGCGGGGTAGAGGGGCGTTTTTAAGGTGGTAGACGGTGTGGACACAGGGTGGACGCAGTGGACCACGACTGAAGCGCGAACAAAGAACCGCCGGCGGCTGCCGGCGGCTTTGGTTGAGGGCTGAGGTTAAGGGGTAGCAGGTGGTTTCGGCATCAGATCCAGTGCGGCATCGGCGGTGGCCAGACCGGCACCGGTGGCGTCGGCTTCCCAACAGTATTCCGTTAAGCCGTAGGGAGTGTTCACAGTTAGGCAACCTGGCGCCAGCGGGATGGCCGAGGCTTCGAGGATTTGTTCAGCCAGAGCTGCGGTCAGTGCAGGGTATTTCTGCGCCATAAGTGCGACGATGCCGGCGACGTGGGGGGCGGCCATGGAGGTGCCACCGAGGAAGTAGTAGGAGGTTTGGCCGCTGTTGACCTGGTAGGGGCCGACGATCCAGGAACCGGGCGCGGCGACGTCGAGGTCTTGGTCGCCGAGTGCGCGGCTTGAGAAGTCAGTGATGTAGAAGTCGGCGGGTCTGGTCGGTTCGGCGACATCGAGGGCATTCCACCAACCTGCAGCCGTCCATTCCCCGACCCACCCGGCGGCGGCGACGGAGATGACGGGAGCGTAGGCACCGGGGTAACCCATGCCTGCTGCACCATTATTGCCAGCGGAGGCGACGATGATGACGCCCTGTTCGATGGCATAATCGATGGCGGCTTGTTCCACGGCGTCGAGGACCGGACCACCGAGGCTCATGTTGATGACAACGGGATAACCGGCGAGCGGGCCGGCTTTCAGATCGGCCACATACGTGATTCCGCGGGCGATGACGGACGACCAGCCGGAGCCGTTCTGGTTGAGGACTTTGACGGGGATGACGGTCGCCATGGGGGCGACGCCATTGATGGGAGTGCTGCCGAGGGAATAGCCGAGGATCGTGCTGGTGACGTGGGTACCGTGAGAATCCTGGTCGTGTTCCCACTTGTTGGGTTGGGTGGAGACGGTTCCGCGCTCGCCGCCGCCGCCGCCGAAGGAGATGGCAAACTCTTCGGCGATGCGTTCTTCGGGGAAGTACTGGCGCCAGGAATCGAGGAGCCCGGTGTCGAGCACGGCGACATAGATGCCAGTGCCGTCGTATTTGACCTGGCGTTTGTCGAAGCCGAAGTCCGTGACATTGATGGCGTCGAGGTTCCAGGTGCTGAGGCCGTCGGTGAAGTCGGTTGCCGCGACGGTATCGATCGGTGCGCCGGTGCGGGCGGCGTCGGGGTTGGCGGCGGCGACGAACGCGAGGCGTTGAATGAGCGGTAACCGGCTCGATTTAATCTGCATGGTGACGGCGCGGATGGGGGCGACGACGTCGCGGACCGTGCCGTAGGCGCGGAGTTGGCTGAGGATTGTTTTGGTGACGTCGGTCTTGAGGACCACGTTGATGCCGATGGTCCGGTCGGGGGAGCCGGCGGCTTGGGTGGGTGGCGAGGCAAGGATCAGGCTCAGGGTGATGAGCCCGGTGAACAGCGACTTCTTCATGGTTTCTCCTTCCGATCAGCCGCGGGGGTACCGGTCACCTTCCGCACCGTGCGGGAGGGCACATGAACCGGTTCGGGGCGCGTGGCTGAACATGACTGATGGATGAGCGATATGGTCATAATGGCGGGAGAGAATCAAGTTTCAATAATGGGTTGAGGATCGCGGTGGCATCGATGTTTATGCGTGCAATTTGGGGGTGATGGGGTATTAGTTCATGCCATGGATTTGCTTTCATACTGGAATCTGGCGGAGCGTCCGTTTGAGACTACCTGGGATATTCGGTTCTTCTTCCAGAGCCGGGATCATGATGAGGCGTTGAGCCGTCTGGGTTTTCTGGTGGGTGAGCAGACCATGCTCATCGGGATGTTGACGGGCGAGATTGGGTGCGGGAAGACGCTGACGCGGGCGGTGTTTACCGATCGGCTGGATCGGCAGCGGTTTCGGGCGGTGATCCAGGAGAACTCGGCGTTTTCGTTCAGCGAGATGCTGGGTTCGGTGCTGGACGATTTGGACCCGACGATGTCGTCGGCGAACCAGACGAAGCACGCGCGTTGGGAGCGGCTGAAGCTGGTGGTGGAGAAGCTGCATTACGAGGGGCGGCACCTGGTGTTGATTTTTGACGAGGCGCAGGAGATGGCGCCGGCGACGTTGAACGAGCTGAAGTTGCTCTCGAATTTGAACGGGGCGGGGGTGAATTACCTGACGATTGTGCTGGTGGGGCAACCGGAATTGCGGGCCATGGTGAACAAACAGCCGGCGATCAACCAGCGCATCAGCCTGCGGTTTCATTTGAATCCGCTCGATTTGGAGGAAACCGGGAATTACCTGCGGCACCGGCTGCGGGTGGCAGGGCATCCGACGGGTGAACTGTTTCCGCTGGAAGCGACGGAACGGGCGTTTCAGGTGTCGAAAGGCGTGCCGCGCGAGTTGAATCGGATCGCGAAGCTGGCCCTGGAGTTTGCCTGGGTCAAGGAGTTCCCGGTGGTGACGCAGGAAGCGGTGGAGGCGGTGATCCGGGATCTGCAACGGCACCAGAATCTGCCGGGGGCGTTTGTGTCGTAGCCGGAACGGCGGTGACGACAGACTCCGTGTAGCTGGGGGTGACCTGGTGACCCGGGGGTACGACCAGGAAACCATCGGGATCCCATTCACCATCGACCCAGCGCTGGATGAGGCGGAGGTCGCCTTCGACTTCCTGGAATTCCCACCCGCGTTGCTGGCAGATTTTCTGGACCTGTTCGTGGAGATGGAGGGGTTTGGTGAAGCCGAAGTTGATCAGGACGCCGTGGGTGTAGTTTTCCGTCCAGCGATTCATGACTTCGAGCAGGTGCTGGGCGTTTTCCTCGCCGTATTTCTCGACCCACTGTTGATAGGTTGAATTGGCAGCCGCGGTGTCGCCCGCGCGAGTGGGCAGGAGGGCGGGATGCGTGGGCGGGGCGGATTCGCCGCGTCGGCGCAGGCATTCAAGCCAGCCGGAGGTGTAGAAATAGGCCGAGGGCAGGCTTTGGGAGAACTCCTGGTAGCGGGCGCGAGAGCCGAGGAAGAAGGTGATGCAATCGTGGGCGCGAGGGATGACGAGCGGAGTGTGGGTGGCGCGGAGGCCCTGGATGATGTTACCGCAGAGGGCGTAGCCAATCAGGATGGCGTCGTACTTGCCCGGGGGTTGGGCGTCGACCAGTTCCTGCACCCGCTGGCGGCCGGCGGCGGGGTGGTCGTGGAGCCCCTGGGTGACGAACTCGAGGTCAACGGTGTTGGTCGAGCGGGCGGCAGCGTGGCAGATCTCGCGGAGCGCGATCTCGCAAGCGATGACTTTGAAGTAGCGCGTGCCCATGACGAGGCGGAGTTAATCGCGTTTGGCCGTCCAACGGATGGCTTGGGCGAGGAGTTGACGGTAATGGGGGTTCTCGTAGGCAAAACGGTCGTGGCCGAGCTGGATACAGGCGACCCGGGCGGCCTGGTATTGATTGGACCAGGCGATGACGGGGTTGCTGGTGGGCTCCTGAGTTTTGAGGAGGACATGGACGTCGGGTCGGACATCGAGTTGGCCGTAGGTTTCGTCGTGGATATTGAAGCCGGGGAGACCCCGGGTGATGGGATGGTTCGGGTCGGCGATTTCGACGCGGAACTTGACGTCGTGGAGGTAGGAGGAAGCGGGTTTTTCGATGCCGTTCTCAATGCGCTTTTCGAGGAGATACCGGCCGCCGAGGATCCGGCCGTATTCGTTCCAGGCCTGGTAATTGGCAAGGGAATGGTGAAGCGCGACGAGGCCTTTGCCTTCGGCCAGACGGGCAAGGAAACCGGCCTTGGCCCGATCCGAGATGGGCTGCCACATGTCGTAGAGGACCAGGACGTCATAACTCGAGGATGGATCGCGCTCAAGCCATGCGTGGGCGGCGGGATGTTCGACCACCTGCGCGCGCACGTCGGGGAGCGTCCGGAAGAGTTCGTGGAACTCGTTGGTTTGAAAGTCGTGGCCGCCGACGATGACGAGCGCGCGCACCGGTTCGGCGGCCGGCGCGACCGCAAGGCTCAACAGGGCGCCGAGCACGAGCAGGAGGTAACGGAGGGCGTCAAGCCGCTTGGAACGGGTTTTCATGGGGGCGATTATAGAACACGAAGCGCGCCGACGGAAGTCGTTTCAGACTGGAAACCCTCGCCGAATTCTCACCGGAAAGCGACACGATCGCGGGATTGCCGGTCGGTGACGGCGTGAGTGGTGTGCCCGGTTTTATGTCCCATATGCGACATGGAATCTGGCCTCTGGAATCTGGGCATGCGGATGGAGGTTGCGGGGGCCGGGTGGGAGCGGCACAATGGCGGCCGTCAACCAGGCCAGCATTTCGAGGGGATTGCGCATGAACTGTGAGGAATTGGGGCGTTGGATCGGTGCGGCGATGATTTCGATCGCCTGCGGGTGGGCCGGCAACTCGTTGAGTTCGGCGGAGGCGATGAAGCCGGACGCGATAGTGATGGCGGCCGAGGCGAGCGGCCTGGAGCGCCTGGCGGCGCGTGAAGTGCGGCGCTATTGGTATGTCCGGACGGGCCAGTTGCTGCCGGTGGTGCGGGTGGACGATGCCGCGGCGGTGCCGGGAAACGCGATTGTCATTGGCCGAGGTGACCGGCCATGGGTGGGGCGGTTGCTGGCTGAAGGGGAGGGGAAGGGGCTCCTGGAGCGGTTGGCGCCGGAAGGTTACTGGCTCAAGACGATGCGGAGCAAGGGGCGGTCGGTGCTGCTGGTGGCGGGTGGCAGCGACTGTGGGACGCTGTATGGTGCGTATCGGTTGGCGGAGCACATGGGGGTGCGCTATTACCTGCATGGGGATGTCGTGTCCGACCAGCCGATGAAGAGGTCGTTGCCGGTGCTGGACGAGGAGCGGGCGCCGTCATTTGCGCTGAGGGGGATCCAACCGTTCCATGATTTTCCCGAAGGTCCGGACTGGTGGAACCGGGACGATTACCTGGCGGTGATCGGGCAGTTACCCAAGCTGGGAATGAACTTCATCGGGTTGCACACGTATCCGGAGAAAGGTCCGAACGCGGAGCCGACGGTGTGGATTGGGGTGCCGGAGCAGGTGGGCAGGGACGGGCGGGTGGGGTACAGCTATCCGGCCAGTTACCAGAACACGCTTCGTGGCAACTGGGGCTACCGGGCGAAGCGAACGGGTGATTTTGTGTTTGGGGCCGCGGAGTTGTTCGAACGGGACGATTATGGCGGCGAGGTGATGTGGGGTCACATGCCGGAGCCGTCGACGGCGGAGGGTTTCAATGAGGTGTTCAATCGGACGGGGGAGTTATTGCGGGAGGCGTTTGGTTGGGCGGGGGCGGTGGGGGTGCGAACTTGGGTGGGCCCGGAGCCGCCGTTGACCGTGCGGGAGGGGGGGAGGGATGGGTTGGGGGGGGACCCGGGGGCGGGGGACAAGGCGGTCGCGGGTGTGGAGCCGGAGAATTGGCGGGAGCGTGAGCTCAATGCGCTGACAGATCGGGGGGTGATCGAGCGGTTATATGAGGGGATATACCGTCGCGCGGCGTTGGCCTATGCGCCGGACTACTACTGGTTCTGGACGCCGGAGACGTGGACGTGGGAGGGGACGAAGGAGGAGCAGGTAAAGAAGACGCTGGAGGATCTGGCGGTGGCGATCGAGGTGCATCGGCGGCTCAAGCCGGGATTTGAGTTGGCGACGTGCGGCTGGGTATTGGGGCCGCAGCAGGACCGAGCGTTGTTCGACAAGGTACTGCCGAAGGAGGTGGCGGTGAGCTGCATCAACCGCGAGGTGGGCAAGACGCCGGTGGATCGGGGGTTTGCCGACGTGAGCGGCCGTGGGAAGTGGGCCATCCCCTGGCTGGAAGACGATCCGGCATTGACGTCGCCGCAGCTGTGGGCGGGGCGGATGCGGCGCGATGCGGCGGATGCGTTGCGTTATGGGTGTGACGGTTTGCTGGGGATTCATTGGCGGACGAGGGTGTTGGGACCGGCGGTGGGAGCGCTGGCTCAGGCGGCATGGGACCAGAGCGGGTGGGCGACGGCGGATGCGGGGGAAGTTGAGTCTGGCGGGGCGGGGGCGATTGGGGGCAAGACGGCCCAGTTTGGGGATCGTGCGATTGCGGACACGGAGGAGGATCCGCTATATCAGAGCGTGCGGTACGGGATGACGGGGTATCGGCTGGCGCTGCCGCGCGGGGCCTACCGGGTTACGCTGAAGTTTTGCGAACCGCATTACCAGGAAACGGGCAAGCGGGTGTTCGATGTCAGGGTTCAAGGGCAGACGATGGTGGAGGGGTTGGACATCTTTGCGCGGGTGGGCCAGGACCGGGCTCTGGATCTGAGTGTTGAGCGGGTTGAAGTCAACACCGGCTCGCTGGAATTCGAGTTTGTTGCGCGCACGGAGTTTCCCAGCCTCGCGGCCATCGTGGCCGAAAGCGGCGGCTTGGCGCGGAAGATCAATTGCGGTGGCCCGGTTTATCGGGATTACGAGGCGGACGCCGAACTGAATGGGGATGGAGCGACGGTTCCAGCGGTCTCCGATTTTTACGAGGATTGGGCGGTGCACGAGTTTGGCGAGAGAGCGGGCAGGATGGCAGGGGAGATTTTTGCGCGATTGGATGGGCGGGTGCCGCGGGCCTCGGACTGGATTGAGGGACCGGGTGGCATTCGGCCGGATGCGCGGCCGTGGGCGGAGGTTTCGGAGCAGTATGGGTTTGTGGACGAGTTTGAGGGTTTGCGACCGCGGGTGGAGGGTGCGGGGGCTCGTTCACGGTATGATTACTGGCTGAGCACTTTCAAGTATGCCCGGGCGATGGGCCGGTTGAATTGCACCTGGGGATTACTCACGAATGCCATGGGCCGGGTGAGAGCGGTGGAAGGAGAGACTGCGCGTCGCTTGATGGCGGCGGAAGAGGTCTTGCCGCTCCGGCGGCAGTTGGTGCGGGAGTTGGGCGAGGTCTACGAGCATTTGTTGGCCACGGTAAGCAATCCGGGGGAGTTGGGCACGGTGGCGAACTGGGAGCAGCATATCCTGCCGGATCTGTTGGAGAAGCCGGGGCGCGAGCTTGAGGAACTGTTGGGAGGGGCACTGTCGGACGATGCGCAGCCGGCGCGGGAGTATGCGGGACCGAAACGGTTGGTGGTGCCGACGGTGCGAACGGCGCTACGGTCAGGCGAACCACTCAGGCTGCGGGTGGTGATTCTGGGCGAGCCGCAGCCGCGTCAGGCGGCGCTCCGCTGGCGGTGGCTGGGGAAGCGGAAATACCAGGAGGTGGCGCTGCGGCGGGTGGCGCGGGCGGTATACAGTGCTGAAGTGCCGTCCGAATCGTTCCGGGGCGGAGACTTCGAGTACCATGTCAAGGTGGTGCCGGAGCGAGGCAGCACGCTGTATTTCCCGGCGACCGCGCCGAAGCATAATCAGACGGTCGTGATGCTGGAGTGAGGAAGCGGTTCGCGTCGACGGTCGGTCAGTTGGCTGGAGCCGGGGTTGTGTTAGTGCTTGCGGGAGCCGGGTTGGCGGCCGGCGTGGAAGACGGTTCCGAGGTGGTTTGCTCCTGTTTCTTGAGGTAAGGGGACTTTGGCAGGGAGGGTAGGTACTTGTTCAGCAGGCCGAAGTACCAAAGGCCGCCGATCGCGACGACGAGAATCAGGAACGCGATCAGCCAGTTCCGGCCGGATTTCTTTTCGGCGAAAGGATCCGAGAGATTGCGTTGGGAATTGGGTGGCAGTTTGGCGATGCCGGTGAGCGAGGCGCCGAACGGGAGGTTGATTTTGGCGCGGGCATTCACGGCCCAGCCATTCGCATCCAGGATGGGGCCGAGGTTGCGTTGCCGCAATTTGAGCCAGGCAAGGATCATGGAGGGGCCGGAGATGAGGAGCATGATGCCGATTATGGCGAGGGGCATCTGCCACCAAACCAGTTTGCCGAAGGCACCGAGAAGGCCGGCGAGGGCGCCGCCGATGGCACCGATGGCGAGGCCGATGGCGGCAAAGATGCCGGCGAATTTGGCGACATCGAAGGCTTCCTTCTTGGTTGGGCCGGTTTTGGCGGGGTCCGTGGGCGCGGCGGTGGCGGCGGCGACGACTTTGGCCTCGGCGGAATCCTGGACGGCCTTTTCGCGGGCGGAGGCGAGTTTCTCGGCCTGGGACTCGATGAGGCGGATGAACTTTTTGTAGGGGGACCAGAAGGCTTGTCGGATGCTGATGGGTTGTTCGACGACTTTGGTGATGGTGGCATTCCAATCCTGGCCGTGGCGGTCATAGAAAATGCCGTTGCGGCCGACCATGAGGTTGTCGGAGTCCCCATTGGTGAAGGCGGCGGCGATGGTCATTTTCTCGGGCGATCCTTTACGGGTGAGATCGCAATAGGCGAGGTAGGTGCGGCTGAGTCCGGCGAGGGCGGCGTGTTTGCCGGCGTCGTCAACGCGGAGGCAGAGTTCGCAACTGCGCCGGTCGAGATAAAGGGTGCCGGCCTGGAACACGGCTTTGCGTTCGCGGCCGTAGAAATCCCGGAAGGCGACGAAGTTGTTGAGCAGGCGGTAGAGGTCGCGGTGGAAGCGGAGGAGTTTATCGACCGAAGCGATGGCGTTGGATTGGGGTTCGAGGGCTTTATCACTGGCGATGAGGGCGGTGATCGATTTGTGGGCCGGGCTGGCGAGGATTTCCTGGAGGCGGGTCGGACCGAGTTTTTCGACGGTGGCGCCGGCTTTGGCGGCGGCCCAGGTTTCGTAAGGACTCAACTTCGCCACCAGGGTCGACCAGTCGGCTTCGGTGAGGGTAGATCGATCGTCGAGGAGCGGTTTAACGACGGTGGCACGGAAGGTGGCGAGGGTGGCGGCCCAGGCGGGATTGACGCCTTCTTTGAGCGGCAGGGCCTTGTCCGGTTCGATGCGGGCAAGGGGGAATCCGGCGATTTCGCTGGTGGTGATGGTGAGGTCTTTGGCGGCGAGGGCGAGGAATTCCTTTTCCTCACGGTTGAGGGCGGCGAGGGCGCGGGAATCGAAGGCGGCGAGGCGGCAGCGGGCGAAGAAATCGTTGATTTTGACGGCGAGGGATTTGACGGTGGCGCTGGCGGCGGCGGTGGCGTCGCCGAGAGGGAGGATCGATTTGTCGCTGAGGGCTTTCTGGTGCCAGGCGCAATAGGCCTGGGCATCGGCGAAGAACTGATCGGTCTTGGCCTGGTTAACGCCGGGTTTTCCGCTGCGGTCGGTTTCAGCGCCGAGGCAGTCGATGATGTTCTGGATGACCGTTTTCAGGGAGGCGTCGTCCGTGGCGTCGGCGGGGACGATTCCGTCGCCGTTGAGTTTGGTTTGGGCGAAGATCCGGGTGGTGTCAGCGGTGTCGCTCAGGCTGATGGATTGGGCGTCGGGTTTGCCGAGGTTGGCGAGGATTTGGCGGGCGGAGGCGAGGATCCGGGTGCCTTCCGGTGAATTGACATTGATAGCCTGAAGCGGCAATTCAGCGGACTCCTTGAGCAGTTCATCCGGGTCATTCAGCAGGCTGCCGGCCCATTTGACGGCGGCGATGATTTCAGGCACGCGGATGTGACCATCCTTGTCGGTGTCGATCAGGTCGAGGGTTTGGGGATCGAATTCGAGGCCGCGGGTGGGGCAACTGAGTGCGACCCAGAGTTTCTGGTCGAGTTGGTCCAGGGCGAGGAGATCCCGGCCGGAGGTGAGGTTAACCTGGTCGAAGCCGCCGATGCGAAAGAACTGCCAACGATGTGAGTTAGTGGCCGATCCGGCACCGAGTGAATGATCGTTCATGACGAGTTTGGGTAAGTGATGCGGTTTTGGGTCTTGATGCTCCGGGCCGGCATGTCGCTCAGTTGTTTAGTATACCGACTTGCGGGGTCGAAGTTAGCGTGGGTGATGAGGGCGTCAAGTCCGGTTGCCGAGAGGGATGAGCCATGGGACCGCCGCCTGACCGCCGCGTTGACGCGTTGACGAACGGGCTGAAATCGGGCTTGCCAAGGATGGGCCGGATGGTAGGCTCGCGCCTCTTTTGGTATTGGGCTGCGGGGTTGGTTTGGCTGAGCGGCAGTGTGGGCGTTGGAATGGAATGTTTTCTTATGGCAGTAAAAATACGATTGAAGCGCATCGGAGCGAAGAATCACCCGGTATACCGAGTGGTGGTGGCTGATGGACGTAGTCCGCGGGATGGCCGGTTTATCGAGGAGTTGGGGACCTATGATCCGCAGAAGTCGGGCCGGGAGAACTACACGCTGGACTACGCACGGGCGAGTTATTGGTTGAGCAAGGGAGCGCAGCCGTCGGAGACGGTGGCGAGTTTGATCAAGCGCGCCAGCAAGGTTCAACCTGTTGTGGTGGAGACTGTTGCGGCAAGCTAATGGTGGCGAGAGCATGCAAGCCTTTCTCGAGTACGTGGTAAAGGGTTTGGTGGATCGGCCCGACGCCGTGAGTGTGGCTGTGCAGGAACGCGCCGGGACAACGCTGTATGAATTGCGCGTACATCCCACCGATGCCGGCAAGGTGATCGGGAAGCAGGGGGCTACGATCCACGCCATACGCGCGTTGTTGCAGGCGGGGGCCGCCAAGAAGGGTTTGCGGTGCGCGATGGAGTTGGTCGAAGAACGAGTGGAACGTTGAGCCACCGGGTGGACTTCGGGAGTATGGACCGCGGGAATGAAGATCGACGTTCTCACGTTGTTTCCCGGGATGTTCGCGGGGCCGCTGGATGAGAGCATAGTTCAACGGGCGCGGGAGACGGGGCGATTGACGTTGGCGGTTCACAACCTGCGCGATTACACCCATGACCGTCATCGGACGGTGGATGACAAGCCGTTTGGCGGCGGGCCGGGAATGCTGCTGAAGCCGGAACCGGTCTTCGAGGCGGTGGAGCATCTGGCCGGCGAGCGGACGCGGACGGTGTTGCTGGCACCGACGGGGCGCAGGTTGAGCCAGGCGATGGTGCAGGAACTTGCGAAAGAAGAGCACATTTTGTTGGTGTGCGGGAGTTATGAAGGTTTTGACGAGCGGATCCGGCAGGCCGTGGCCGACGATGAGATATCAATTGGCGATTACGTGCTGACGAACGGGGCCTTGCCGGCGATGGTTGTGATTGACGCGGTGGCGCGGCTGTTGCCGGGGGTATTGGGTGACGAGACCAGTGCGGCGGATGAGTCGTTCAGCCGGGGGTTGCTTGAATACCCGCAATACACTCGGCCGGCGGAATATCGGGGTCTGAGGGTGCCTGAAGTGTTGTTGTCGGGCAACCACGCGGCGATCGCCCGGTGGCGGGCCGAGCAGGCCCGGAAGCGGACTTTGGAGCGGCGGCCGGACCTGACGGGGTCGGATTTGACCGGGGCGGAAGCTGCGGCGGAAGAATGATTTTATGAACCAGGCATTACTCGACAAGATTGAATCGGAGCAGTATCGCAAGGACACGGTGGATTTTGCGGTGGGCGACAGCGTTCGTGTGCACACGAAGGTTGTGGAAGGCGAGAAGGAGCGTGTGCAGATATTCAGCGGGGTCGTCATTGGCCGGCGGGGTCATGGGCTGAACGCGACGTTCACGGTGCGCCGGATCAGCTATGGCGAAGGTGTGGAACGGGTCTTCCCGCTGCATTCGCCCCGAATTGACAAAGTCGAGGTCGAACGGCGCGGCATGGTGCGCCGGGCGAAGTTGACCTATTTGCGGAAGCGGATCGGCAAGGCGGCGGTGGCCGTGAAGGAGAGGAGCCAGGCCTCCGCGCGGGGTTAGCGCGGCAGGGGGGGCTGATTCGTTGGCACAGGCTGGTTGAGTGGGGGATGCTGGCGCGGCGACCGGCATTGTGTCGTGCCATTGCTCTTGTCATTTCTCGTTGCCTCGATTCCGATTCCCGTTTGAACCTTAAGAACCCGGGCTGAAGGTATGCGTTGCATTGTCACGGCTGGGCCGACCGCCGAACCGCTGGACGAGGTGCGGCGGTTGACGAATGCCTCGACCGGGAGGCTGGCGACGGGTTTAGGTGAGTATCTGGTGGGCAAGGGTTGCCGGGTCACGCTGCTTCGGAGTCGTCTGGCTACGGTTCACTCCGCGATTGAGTTTTCCGGCGTGTGCGAGTTCACCACGAGCGTGGATTTGCGGGCGTGTCTGGCGGCATTAGCCGGCGAGGAGGTGGATGCCGTGTTTCATGTGGCCGCGGTGAGTGATTTTACTTTTGGCCGCGTGTATGACCGGGGTGCTCCGGGTTGGCTGGTGGAGCGGCAGGACCGGAAGCTGGACACGTCGGATCGCGACCTGGTGGTGGAGTTGAGGCCGACAGCGAAGTTGATTGCCGGGCTTGGCGGGTGGGTTGGAAGTACGAGCTGGATGGGACTCGGGGGCAGGCGATAGAGACGGCATCCGCCCAGATCCGGCGCTACGGAACCCACGCGTGTGTTGTGAACGGGCTAGCCTATGGGACGGGGTATGGGCTGGTGACCGGTGACCGGGATTGCCGGCATTACGAGGTGCCGACGACTTTGTACGAGGGGCTGTGGGAATCGGCCGGGCGGTTTCTGGCAAGTTAGCGCCGGGCGGCGCGGGCAAAGGCGATGGAGTCGCGGTAACGTTTGTTGTCGGCACGAATCCTGGAGATCAGGGTGCGGCCGATGGCGTTGAGGAAAGGGGCCGCCAGTTCGGGCACATCCTGAACGAGTTTCTGGAAGGCGGCGGTGGAGATCTTGAGGAGGAGACAATCGATGGTGGCGACGACGTCGGCGGAGCGGGGGCCATGATCGAAGAGGGCGACTTCCCCGAAGAACTCACCGGCGGAGAGGGTGGCGAGGATGGAATCCTTGCCGGCGATGGTGAGGCGGACGTGGACTTCACCTTCAAGCAGGAGATACATGGCGTCGCCCGGGCTGCCTTCCTTGACGATTTTCTCCCACTGTTTGGCTTCCACGGCTTCCATGAGGTCGAGGAACCGCTTCAGTTGTGCGTCAGTGAGGCCGGCGAGGATCTTGACGCGGCGCAAGGTGGCGGGCTTTACGGTGAGGGCAGGGCCGGGGGCGTGGGCGAGAGAGAGCGGTTTTCCGGCCGGAGCCGGAGCATTGCCGGGATGGAAGAACATCTGGAGCTCGCTGATCTTCTGCGCGGTTTGCCAGTGATTGTCGGCCTGGAGATAGACCCAGGTATTGGGGGTGACGCGTTCGTCTTTGACCCATGCGATCAAGGTGGGCAGATCCACGGGGCCGTAGACCACGTTGTCGACGCCCCAGATCTTATAGCCGGGAGTGTCGGCGTCGACGTCCATGTACCATTTGGTATCTGACATGATATTACAGGCGTGCGGATTAGGCGGTCAACAGTTCGGAGGCGGGGCTGGGTTCTTGGAAGCGGTTCGGCCCTGGCGCAGACCAGCCAGGGGTGTGGCGGTGGCAAACCAGAGCAGCGTGCCGGTGAGCATGAGGTTTTTCATGGCCTGAGTCAGTCCGGCACCGGTGCCGAAGGCGAGGCACGGGGGAGCGATGACGAGGGCCAGGCCAAGCAGACTCAGCGAGAGGAGGAGCGTTTTCACAGGGTGGCAGCCTTCGGCCCGGGATCAGCCCATGACGCTGGCGAAAGCGCCGAACGCGAGCATCAGGAAGAACACGAGCACACCGAGGATGGCGAGGACGGTGGCGACGATGCCGCAGATCCGGCCGGCCTGAGTCAATCCCTCGCCGGTGGGATCCATCCGGCCACCTCGGATCTCGCTTAAATCGCCGTTGCCCATGATCCAGGCGGCGATGCCGAAAGGAAAACAGAGGACGAGGCCGAGGATTCCGAACACGAGGATGAGGACACCGCGGTGCGGTCGAAGCGAGGAGTTGAGTACAGGGTTCATGTTTAAGATACGCGGACAGGTTTGAGGTTTAGGGGACGTTGCACGAGGAGACTCAATGCGACATAGAAGATACCGGCCATAATCCAGCCGGGAAGAGCCAGAAAGTAGACTTGGACGCCCGCCAGCCAATTCAGCAGCGCACACACGAGCAGCGCAAGAAACCAGGCGCCGCCGGCGGCGAGGTTGAAACTGGACCGGGCATGTTCGGCGTAGTCGCTTTTGAGACCGAGGCGTTCGAGGAGGTAGAAATCGACGAAAATGATGGCCCCCATGGGCATCAGGATCGTCCCGTAGAGGCCGACGAAGTCGAGGAGTTTCATCGCCAGCGCCGGGAAGAGCGCGGCCAGGGTGGCGAGCCCGCCGGCGATCAGGGTGACCGTGAAGCGGGAAGATTTGGGGAGGATGGCCTGGAACGCCAGTCCGGCGCGGTAGATGGTGGGGTTGGCGGTTGTCCAACCGGCAACGATGACGCAGATGAGGCCGGCGATGCCGACCGCTTCATAGGCCATGGGGCCGGGCGCCACGGGGGGCGGGCCTGTGGGCGAGGTGTGGGTCCAACCCGAACGGGCCAGGAGGAGGGCGTACAGCAGCGAGGCGGAAATCCAGGCCATATAGTGGCCGACGAACATGCCGGCGGCGGAGCAGGCGCCGTACTGCCATTTGCGGGCGTAACGGAAGATGGTGAGGTCGGCCATGCCCATGTGCATGGCGGCGTTACAGAACCAGGCAAAGAACAGCACATGCCAGAAGGTGAACTTGACCCGGCCTGGCAGCGGTTCGCCGCCGGTCCAGATACGCTCGCCGGCGACGGACCAGAAATCACGGAGGGAGTGGACTCCCAATTGGGGCAGGGCGACCAGGCCGCAGGCGAGGAAGACGAGAATCATCCAGGGCGCGGCGACGTTGGCGACGCGGGCGACGGCATCATAGCCCATGGCGGCGACCAGGGCGATGATGGCGCCCACGATCAGGACGGCGAGGACCCAGGTGACACTGTTGGGCAGCCAATCGTTGAGGCCGGGCATGGTCATGTTGAAGGGGACGCCGACAGCGGTGGCGGACACAGTGACCATGGCGCCGGCGAGGAAGCAGAAGAGGATGCCGTTGGCCAGGTTGTAGAGGGTGACGAGCCGGACGCCGCAGATCTTTTCGAGTTTGTAGTAGAGCGTGAGCCGGACCCGGGTGGCAATGGGAGCGCAGACGAAGGTCCAGCAAGCGACGGCGAGAAGGTTGCCTACGAGCAATCCGACGAGGAGATCGAACACGCTGACGCCGGCGGCCAGGAAGAGGGGGCCGATCATGAACTCGGTGCCGGCGACATGTTCGCCGGCGTACATGCCGAGAAAACTCCGCACGCCCTTGAGCTTCTCGGGGGGCACCGGTTGGCGTTCGAACTCTTCGACGTGACTGGCGGGGTGCGTCTCGGAAGCGCTCATGGATTGTGCCGCGAGTGGTGGGGAGGTTGTAGGCCGGGTGGGCCGTTGTCAACGGGATTCAGGCTGGCGATCGAAGGTTTTGATGAATTTCACGATGGCGCGGACGTCGTGGTAGTTCGCCTTCCAGCTGTGGGCCTTGGCGGTGCGGGCGGGTTGCCCCGCGGCGGTGACCGTGTCCAGCCAGATCCCGTCGCGGGGGTCGCTTTGATAAGTGCGGATGAAATGGATCAGTTGTTGGAGGGCGGTTGGGTAGGCGGGGTTGGGGCGATGGGCCAAGGCATCGGTGAGGGCGGCCAGCATTTCGGCCTGGACCCACCAGACCTTGGCGGTATCCGTGGCGGGTTGGTTTTCGAAGCCCCGATTATAGAGGCCGCCGAGTTGGTGATCGAAGCCGTAATTGAGGGCGTGGTTGAGATGGGCCTCGAAATGGTTCCAGGAAGGTTTGCGTCCGAGGGTCTGCTGGGCGCGCACCATCAACCAGGCGAACTCGACGTTGTGACCGTAGGAAAGCCCGGCGCTGGAGGCATCAGTGACGGTATCCCAATTGGACTGGCGGTGAAACACGGAAGCTCCGGCTTTCTTGGGGTAAAAGTATTTCAGGTTGATGCGCAGGACTTCCTGCAGCGACTGCTTGACGGCGGGATCGCGGGTGACGTCGTAGAGCTCGGTCAGGGCTTCCATCCAATGCAGGTGGGCATTGGCGCTTTTGTAGCCGACGACCTCGACCTCGTTGCGTCGGTCGCCGGGAGGGAGGGGGCGCCAGTCGGGTTCGGTATGCTCGAGCCAGCCACCGTGTTTGGGATCATGGAGGTGACGCTGGATCACATGGTAGAGGTCGAGAGCGCGTTGCAGCGCTTCGCGTTCGCCACTGGCGCGGTAATACTCCACCAGCGCGTAAACCACGAAGGACTGGCCGTAGAGGAATTTGCATTCGTTGACGGGTTGTCCCGCGAGGTCGGTTTTCCAGAAGTAACCACCGTGCTGACTGTCAAACAGGGAGCGGCAGAGGAAGCGGTAGCCGTGGGCGGCGGCATTGAGATAATTACGGCGATCGTCGCTCAAGCCGAGTTGATGGACGTGGGAGAAGGTCCAGATCATGCGGGTTTGGGAGACCAGTTGTTTTTCGGACGGTTGACGCGGTCCCTGGGCGTCGTCGGCGAGGCGGTAGCCACCGAGTTGATGATCGAGCGTGTTCAGCCAATAAGGCATGATTTGGGCCGCGAGCTCTTGACGCCATTGGCGGGCGGACTCCTCGAGGGGAGTGGGGGCGGCGGCGAGGATGGCTGGGGCGGCCAGTGGAATAAGGAGGCGGGCGAGGGCTCGAGAAAACCCGAGGCGGGAGAGTGGCGGGTACCTTTTCACGAGCCGAGGTTTTCACATCTCGAATCCACGTTCAAGCATGAGCCGTCCTTGTGGAGGGGGCAAAGCTCGGTCGGCGGCTCAGGGGCGGCGTGAATCCGATCGATGAGGGAGAGCGCGGGGAGCGGGATCAGGCGCTGGCCCAAGGCGGCGGATTCACCAGGCGGTAGAGGATCTCGCCGGCCTTGGGGACTACGAGAACGCCTTCGGTTTCGCGGTGGGCAAAAACCTCCGGATCAAGGCTGCGCGGGTCGCGGTAGCCGAGGTTGAGTCGGCGGCAGGCGGCTTCGGGGATCTGCGTGGCCAGGGTGACGCGGGCACGAGGCACTTCGATGCCGTTGTCGAAGGTGCCGAGACCATGGACATGGGCGCTATGGGCGAGCACACCCCAGGGGTGATGTTGGAAGCGGTCCCACTGGTTCAAGAAATAGTCGCGGCAATGGTATCCGATCGTTTCAATGAGTTTGCCGTGGGTGAAGGAAACCTCCGCGATGTGAGGTGCATAGATGATGAGCTCGCCGCCGTCGGCCAGAACCGGTTCAAGCTTGTACATGCACTTCCCAGCCGTCCAGATTTCGTCATACATGGCCGGCGCGCACGAGAGAATGGTCTGGTAGGGGTGTTCCTTGAAAGTGATGTGAAGTTGGCGCGAGAGGTCGGCCGCCGCGGCCCAGGAGTCCTCGGGGGTTCCGGCGAAAAGCCCGGCGAGATGACTGTCCGGCGCGACCACCAGGGCGAAACAGAGTTTGGGCCGGTCAACCATGGCCGCCGCGCGGTCGATGACCCGGCGGACCGGGGTCCAGGTGTTGCCGATGATACGGGGCGTGGTGATCACGGCGCCGAGCCAATGAAAGAAATTGAGAATGTCCGGGCCGGCTACGCCCGGAAAGAGATACTTGTTGCCGCCGGAGAACCCGACGACCTCGTGGGGAAAGACCGGTCCGACGATGATGATCCGGTCGTAATCGAACAGGAGGCGATTGATGTCGACCGGGACGTCCAGAGCGAAAAGGCCCTGGGAGAGTTGACGGATTTCGTCTTGAGGGATGACGCCGATGCGGCGCAGTTCAGCGGGTTGATTCCAGGCGTGGTTGTAGAAGCGAACGGCGCGGTAGGTGGTATCGCGCTCAGCCTGGGTGATTTCCAGCCGCCGGCAGATCGCCGCTTCGGACATGGGTTGGTGGGTGCCGAGGGCGACGAGGAGGTCGCATTGGCGGGCCACGCCGGCCAGGGTGTCATGGATGGCGCGGAACAGGAGGCCTACCGGGGCGGTACGGGTGCCGTCCGGAACGACCAGCAGGACCCGTTGGTTGCGGAAGTCTTGTGCCGGACAGGCTTGCGCAACCAGCGCTCGGACCTCGTCGGGGGCGAGTCGGCATTCGGGGGCGGGCAGGGCGGAAAGGGGTGTCATGTTTAAATGGTCGTTGAGAGGAAGCCGCCGTCAACCCGGAGATCGGTGCCCGTGACAAAGCTGCTGGCTTTGCGGCTGGCGAGGAAGATGGCCGCGCCCACCAATTCGCGGGGTTCGCCGAAGCGTTGCATCGGTGTGTGGGTGAAGATGGAACGGGCGCGGGCGGTGGGCGTTCCATCCGGTTCGAAGAGGATCTGGCGGTTCTGCTCAGCCGGAAAGAAACCGGGAGTAATGGAATTGACGCGAACGCCGGAGGTGGCCCACTCGCGGGCGAGGAACTGGGTCAGATTCAGGACGGCGGCTTTGGCGGCCGAATAGGCGACGACCCGGGAGAGGGCGACGTGGGCGGAGACGCTGGCGATATTGATGATGCTGCCGAGCCGGCGTTCGACCATGCCGGGACCGAACACCTGGCAGGGGAGGAGCACGCCGCCGACGAGGTTCAGGTCGAAGTTGCGGGTCCAGGCCTCGAGCGGCAGTTGTTCGAAGGTCTGGTTGGAGCCGACGGTCGCGGCCGGTTCGTTGCCGCCGGCGCCGTTGAGCAGGATGGTCACGGGACCGAGCGCGGCCGCGATCCGATTTTGGCAGTCAACCAGGCTTGCCCGTTCGAGTGTGTCCGCGGCGAAGAACTCAGCCTGGCCGCCGGCCTGACGAATGGTGTTGGTTCGAGCTTCGCCGCGTTGGGCGTTGCGGCCGACGATGGCAACCCTGGCGCCTGCCGAGGCGAGGCCTTCGGCGATCGCGCCGCCGAGGATGCCGGTGCCGCCGATCACGACCGCGACATCGGCTGAGAGATCGAAAAAGTCCATAGTGGTATTAGTGGGGATAGTGCGTAAGGAACGGTTCAGCGTGAAGCAAAAAGGGGCGTGGGCGTTCGTGAGACGAAATGCGCGCTGGTCAGGCGTGGTCGTGCGGGATAGGTTGCGTGGATATGGCGGAGTTACCAAAGCCTGAAGTGATTTTGACGCACGAGAGCGACCTTGACGGGTTGTTGGCGGGGCTGCTGTGCCAGCGCCTGGCTCGGGCGATGTTTGGCGAGACGGTGCCGTTGCAGGCCTATCACAATCACATCTGGCGGCAGCGCGGATTGACGGAGCGCACGGGATGGATCTGCGATCTGACCTTTGAGCCGCGGATGGACAAAGCGGGATGGGTGGTGATCGATCATCATGCCATGGAGCACACCCCGCGTCAGGCGCGGTTGATCCATGACCCGGCCAAGTCCGCGGCGCTGTTGTGTTATGAACTGTGCTGTGAGCAGGGGGTGGGTTCGGCGGCGCTGGATCGGCTCGTGCACCTGAGCAATGTGGCGGATTTGTTCCTGGAAGATGATCCCGATTTCGCGCTGGCGAGCGACTATGCGAACCTGGTCAAGATCTACCAGTTCTGGAACCTCTGCACCCTGATCGGGGGAGATCCCGAGCGGTTGCTCGGTCATCCTTTGTTGGAGGTGATGGCGGTCAAGCGTCGGGTTGAGGATCCGATTGGATTGGCTTGGAGCCGGGAGAACGTGGTGGAACTGAGTCCCACGGTGGGCCTGGTGAACACCATTATCGGGAACACCAATCTGATCGTGCATCGGCTCCTGGAACAGCAGGTCACGCCGTACCCGGTTTTGCTCACGTTGTTTCGCCGGGGGAACGGGATGGTGCTGGTCAGCTTGCGGAGCCGCACCGGTGCGGCGCTGGCCGTCGCCGAGAAATTGCAGGGGGGCGGTCATCCTAACGCGAGCGGGGCCACCTTGCCGCGATCCATCCAGAGCATTCCCGCGGCGGTGGATTATCTCCGCCAACTCCTGAATCCTCCGGTCGCCCCCGCGTCACTTGATCAACTCGAGGCGTTGTTCGAGGGAATCGACGCGAAAGGACGGTGAAGCCGCTCCCATTATGATTGAACCTTCCATGGACTTACCTTTCGCCATGTCGCCGCCATCTCCGCGCCCGGATGGCCGGCGGCCGGACCAAATCAGGCCGCTGAGCTTCAGCAATGGCTTTGCGCCGCATGCGACCGGCTCGACCCTGATCGAGTGGGGTAACACGCGAGTGATTTGCGGAGTGACGGTGGAGGACACCGTGCCGCGGTGGATGAAGGATCAGGGGGTGCCGGGTGGATGGATCACGGCGGAGTATTCCATGCTCCCCTATTCCACTTTGCAGCGAAAGGCCCGGGACAGTTCGCGGGGACGCATCGACGGGCGTTCTCAGGAAATCCAGCGGCTGATTGGCCGCGCGCTGCGTGCGGTGGTGGATTTACGCAAGCTGGGAGCGCGGACGGTCTGGATCGACTGCGACGTTCTCCAGGCGGACGGGGGTACGCGGACGGCGGCGATCACGGGCAGCTACGTGGCCCTCGCTCTGGCGGTTCGGCGCCTTCAGGAGGAGCAGCGGTTGGCCGAGGACCCACTGACTCACGCCGTGGCAGCGGTGAGTGTGGGACTGGTCAACCATGTCCCATTGCTGGATCTTTGTTACGAGGAGGATGCGAGCGCTCAGGTGGACATGAATCTGGTGATGACGGCGCAAGGTCGGTTTGTCGAATTGCAGGGAAGCGGCGAGGAGGCCACGTTCGACGAAACCCAGCTTCAGGAAATGCTCCGGTTGGGGAGGGTTGGAGTCGAGGCTTTGTTTGCCCGGCAGCGGATGGCCTTGTCGGCTACTTCTGGCGGGCCTGAGTAAGCATGGGGTCATGACGCCGGTGTCGCTCTGGCAGGTTTCGATCGCCACGGACGCGGCTCAGGAGCGTCACGCTACCGAGTGTCTGTCGAGATGCTTCGTTGAGCCGGTCAGCAGTTACGCCGACTTCGAGCGGGGGCAGGTGGTGGTTTCGGTCTACGCTCGTGTCCGGCCGAGCCCGGAATTGCTGCGCCGGCTGGAACAAGTCCTCGCGAGTGAGCCAGCGGCGGTCAAGGGGGGAGGGCGGCGAATCGAAGTTCATTTCCTGAGGAGCCGGGATTGGGCAAACGCCTGGAAACGTCATTTCAAGCCCATAACCGTCGGCCGCATACTGCTGGTCAAACCGGGTTGGAGCAGGAGTCTGCCCGCGCCTGGCCAGCGTGTGATTGTGCTCGATCCTGGGCTGAGTTTTGGCACCGGGCAGCACCCGACCACCCGGTTCTGTCTGGGACAAATCGTGGCGCAGCGGCCTCAGTCGATCGGCAAGTCGTTTCTGGATGTGGGCACGGGATCGGGCATTCTGGCGATTGCGGCCCGCAAGCTTGGCTACCACCCGGTCGACGCGGTTGACCACGATCCAGCAGCGGTTCGGATCGCCGGTGGCAACGCTCGTCGGAACCGGGTGCAAGTCCGGATCCGGCAGGGGGATGTTGCGCGGTTGGGGGAGGAAGAACCCGCGGAGGGATATGATTTGGTGTGTGCCAACCTGGCGTCGGATCTCCTGATCAAGCACGCTCGCAGATTAGCCGGTCGGGTCAGGTCGGGGGGGTGGCTGGTTCTGGCGGGGGACCTGGAGATCGAGTTCGGCCGGGTGCGGGCAGTTTACGAGGGGTTGGGATGGAGGCTGACCAGGAGCCGGAAGGTCGGAGAGTGGCGATCCGGAGCATTTGTCGAGTTTTGAGCAGTGTGGATTGAACGGTTGCTAATTTCGTTCATCAAAGTATATTGAACGCGCAGTGTGTTGGGCATGAAAGCTTCCGCGACATGCGCATACCGACGGACGGTGCCGGGTGGCACCAAAGCCGCTAGGTGTCTCTTCAAGAAAGGTGTTCCATGACGAAGACGCTCGATGTGATCCACGAAACGGTTCGTAACGCCAAGCATCCATTTCGACAGACTGGTGCCATGCCGGACAAACCGAAGAAGAACCGCTATGAGCGGCGGAAGGTCCGGGAATACCTGCGATTAAGCGACTGGGGTCAGGAAGAGGCCTGATTATTTCATCAGGAGCATCTGTCGGGCGCGTTTGACGGCTCGGCCGAGGCGGCGTTGGTAGTGGGCGGGCAGGCCGGTGTATTTACGGGGGAGCAACCGGCCGGCCTCCGTCACGAACTGGCGCAAGAGGTTGACGTTCTTGTAGTCCAGGGCCTCGACAGTGAAGTCAATCTTGGGTTTGGGGCGGGGCGTACGAACTTCGGAAGAGGATCGGGTACGGGAGCCGCGGCTCGGTTTATCCGTATGGGTCTTGCGTGGCATAGGAGGCTATTTGATTTCCCGGTGAAGGGTATGGCGGCGGAGAAATCGGTTGTATTTCATAAGTTCAACCTTCTCGGTTTTGGTTTTCTTGTTCCGAGTGGTCATGTACCGGGAGGGAGCTTTTCCTTCTTTCCGGGCCTCGGTGCACTCGAGCGTAACGATTTCGCGGGGCATGGTTCTATTCCTTTTCCTTGGGAGCTTTTTCTTCCGCTTCGTCTTCCTCCTCGACCTCGATGGCGCCGGAGGCGTCAATGGTGCCGAGGGAGCCCAACCGGCGCTGGCGCAGAGCTCCTTCGCGTTCGAGTTGGGCCTGGGCTTCGACCGTGAAGCGGGTCCAGGGGATGGCCTCGAGCCTGGCTTTAGGGATCGGTTTGCCGGTGAGTTCGCAGACGCCGTAGGTATTGCGCTCGATGCGGCGCAGCGCTTCCTCGATCTCGTAAATCGCGTCCTGGTCTGAGGAGAGAAGGCTAAGGGCGAAATCGCGGTCGAAATTGTCGGTGCCGGAATCGGCCATGTGGAGGCTGTAGCTGGCCATTTGCTCGGCGGATTCCTTGGCGAGCCCGCTCATCTGGCTGATGAGCCGCTCGCGGAGCTCCAGCAAGGTCTGCTGGTATTTGACCCATTCCGGTTTCACCTTGACCGAAACATCGATGGGCCCCCGCTTGGAATTGTTGGCGGGATGGAGCCCGAGAATGGCCGCCGCGGTGGCCGCACCCAGCTCTTTGGGAGCCGGTTTGGCGGTCGATTTCTTAGTCGTCTTCTTGCTCGTCGTCACAGGTCAAATCGATTACTGGTGCCTCGGTTGCCTGTCCAAGCGGTTGCCGGCCGCCTTGGTTCGGCTGTTCAAGAGCGCGTGAATGTAGCAAAGCGGCTCAAAAGCGCCACAAAATTCTTTTGGGTTCCGGCCATCGGGAATTTGCCGTCGGGAAGGCGGGGGGTCAGCCTTTCTCGATGCTGGCGTAGGCGTTGTGATTGTGGATGCTTTCGTAGTTCTCGGCCTCGACTTTGTACCATGTGACATCCGGGTGGGCATTGAGTCTGAGGGCCACGTTACGGACGAGGTCTTCGACGAAGACCGGATTGTCGTAGGCGCGTTCAGTGACGGCCTTCTCGTCCTGGCGTTTGAGCAGGGCGTAGAGTTCGCTGCTGGCCGAAGCTTCGACCAGGGCGATGACGTCTTCGATCCAGATGGATTGGCGGGAGCGCAACTGGACGCCGACGGTGCCCCGCTGATTATGAGCCCCGTAGCGGGAGATGGCTTTTGAGCAGGGGCAGAGCGTGGTGACGGGGGCCTTCACGGTCAGGACGAAGTCGATCTCGCGGCCGCAAGCGGTGGCGTCGAACCGGGCGACGTAATCCATGACGCTTTCGAGTCCGGAGACCGGCGCGCGTTTGACCAGGAAAAAGGGGAACTCCATTTCGAGGTGAGCGGTGGCGGATTTGAGCTTGCCCTGCATGGCGTACAGGATGTCGGTGATGTTCTCGACGTGGACGACACTGCCGTGAGCGTGAAGGACCTCGATGAAGCGGCTCATGTGGGTGCCTTTGAACTCCTTGGGCAGATCCACGTACATGCCGATTGTGGCGATGGTATTCTGCAGCACGTGGGCTTTGTCGCGGATTTGAACGGGCATGCGCAGACCCCGCACGCCCACTTTGTCGATGGGGATTTCGCGGGTGTCGGGCTCGCTTTGTTTGTCGTGGAGTTTCAGTTGGGTTTCGGCGCGTTTCTCGGCGGTTTCAAGGCCGGTCTTGGCGCGGCTGTTGTCGAGCATGGGCAGAAGGTAACAGGGAGGCCCGGTTTTGCAAAACGGATCGCTTGGGTCTGAACGGGAGGTTTGACAGGGGCGGGCCGGATGGCACGATGGCGTGGCTGCGGGTGGCGTTGAGCTTGGTGCACCCGGGAACGGAGGAGATCCATGAAGACGATCGAAGGGCTACGGCTCTGGGCGGTGGGATGGCTTTGCCTGCGAATCTGCGGAGGGCTTTGGGCCGAGCCGGAATTCACCGTGGCGAGCTACAACCTGGAGGGCTATCTCGATGTTCCGGTCGGTTCACGGCCGGCCAAACCGGAGCTGTCCCGGGCGAAGGTCCATGAAAGTCTGCTGACGCTGCGGGCGGACGTGGTGGCGTTGCAGGAGGTGGGCTCGGTGGGTGCCCTGTTGAAGTTGCGCCAGGCCCTGAAGCACGGCGGGCTGGATTATCCCCACTGGGAATTGGTCACGGCATTCGACACCAACATCCACGTGGCGGTGTTGAGCCGCTTCCCCTTTGTGACCCGTCAGCCGCATACCAACGAGGGGTTCCTCTTGTATGGACGACGGTTTCGGGTTTCGCGCGGATTTGCGGAGGTCGAGGTGCGGGTCCATGAGCGTTATCGGTTTACCTTGATTACCGCCCATTTGAAGTCCCGCCGGGAATCGGCCTCGGCCGACCAGGCGGATCTGCGCGAACAGGAGGCCATCCGGTTGCGGCGGATCATCGATGCGCGATTGCAGGCGCGGCCCGAGGCCAACCTGGTGGTGCTGGGCGACCTGAACGATAATCCCGATTCCGAGCCGATCCGGATCATCCTGGCTCGGGGCAAACGCAACGCGCTGGTGGATACCCGGCCGGCGGAGCGGGAAGGGGGCGCGCTTTCGGATCAGAATGCGCAGATACGGTCACGACGAGTGACCTGGACCTACTTCTACGCAAAGGAGGATGTGTACAGTCGCATCGATTATATCCTTCTCAGTCGTGGCATGGCACGGGAGTGGGATCCGGGGGGGACCTACGTGCTGAGGACGCCGGATTGGGGCATCGGTTCGGATCATCGACCGATCGTGGCGCGGTTTCAGGCGGTGGATCGATGAGTCAGCGGTTCACCGGCATTCTGGTGGGTTCGGTGCTGGAGAAGCACCCCGAGCATGCCGCCGGTCTCGAGGCGGTGGAAACATCCGAGGCGCCCTTCACCGACACGCATGCCCTCGCTGAAACGTTCGCCACACTCGCCGGCTTCCGCACGAATTACTTTTCCTCGGTCGGAACCAACTGGCGATCGAACCACTCCGCCATGAGCTTCACCTCCTGGGGAATGGTCAGCCAGGGATGGCCTCCGCCCGGTTTCACCACCAATTCCGCCGGTCCTCCCGCGGCTTTCAACGCTTCCACCAGTTTCCGGGATTGCTGCAACGGCACCACGCGGTCGGCATCGCCGTGGATGACCAGAAACGGAACCGCCGGCGCATTCACGAGTCGGGCCGGAGAAAGCTCGCGCGCGCGCTCCTGAATCTCCGTTTCCGACTGACCCTGGACACCGCCAAGGAAGAGCAAAGGTCCCACGAACTCGGCGGTGGCCGGCCGGCCATCCCAGTCGAGCAAATCGGTGGGCGGGAAGAAGACCGCCGCGGCTTGGACCGCGGAATTCTGGCGAAGCATCGGGTCCCTGGCGTCGGGGGTGGCTTCGTGCGGTAGCAACGCCGCCAGTGTCGCCAGGTGTCCTCCTGCCGAGGCCCCGGTGATTCCGAGGCGATTCGGATCGATCGCGTACTCCGACGCGTGGTGTTTGACGTGCCGGATGCCCAGGCGGACATGGTCGACCATTTCGAATCCGGTGTAGCGACTGATCGATCCAGGACGCACGGCAAAGACCTTGTAGCCGTGCGAACAGAGGATCGCGTAGACCTGCGCCATCGTATGATCCCGGATTTTGCCGCGGTCGGACCGGTAGGCGCCGCTGACCACGTCGACGATGCCCAAGCCGTTGCGGTTGGCCTTCGGGGTGAAGATATCCATGAGCAGGCCGGTGCCGTGGACCTCTGCATAGACGACGTTGGTGCGCTGTTCGTAAGGGAGCAAAAGCCCCGCTGAGTTCTGGGCATACGCGCTCGAAACCGCCACGAGAACTAGCCACAAAACAGTGGTCACGGATTTGCCTGGGCCCAGCGGTCTCAGCAGGATGGTATCCATGCGCTGGAGGGATACCGGTTCAGCCGGGCAAGTCAAGGACTTGCCGCCACTGCACTCACTCTCGTTTGATTTCCTTTCGCGGCATTCCATAGTCTGCGCACGGAAACAAGCCACGTATACCAAGCCGCTTGTCGCGGTCCGACCTCGATACGCCCAGATGTCACCATCTCCTGGAGCGGGGCAATCTGGCTTTTTCCGAAGCTTGCTGGCGCGACATCTCGTGGCACGGTCACGACACCCAACAGCTCGAGGAAGGCCATCGAGTCGTAGAGATTCGCGGACGCGCTACTGCGCGGGAACTGTTTCATTGCGGCTCTGCATGCTCCCGTTCTGCTCACCGCTGGCGCAGGCGGAAGAAGGCGGCGGGGTTGGTGACTTCGACAGCCATGACGCTATGGCTGCTGGTGGGCGCTGGTAACAGGTCCATACCCTGCCAGTCGCCGCCGTCAGTAAGAGTGGAAGCCGATTCGAGCCGGAAATCCCTCGCCTTGGCGGACCAGGCGAGTTGCAGGCCATCGGGTACGCGACGCACGGACAACCGAGGCCCGGCGCCGGACCACTTGCGCACGAGCCAATGATCCACACCGTCCGCGTCAGCACCGCGGCCGTTCACAAAAACATTCCCCCGCGCGTCCGCCGCGATGTCATTGGCCCTTGCCGGCTGGCCCGGGGCGACCTGAAACAGGTCAATTGTGCTCCAGGTGAGCGAGGTAGCCCATGCGCCAGCCTGTTCGTTCCAGAAAATCTGCGGTGTGCCTTGGCGCACGATCCAAAACAACTGCCCGGCCTCATCCTCGACCTGGCCGCACACGTGGATATTGCCCGCCGGGTCCAGTGCCATGCCGCTGACTTCGAGGGTGAAGCCACCGAGGTTGAAGTCGTCGGAGATGGTCCAGGTGACGCCGCCGTCGTGGCTGCTGCGGACGATCCAATGGCGCCTCTGCGTCCTCGTGCTGTAAGCCCAACCGGCCACGTGAACCCGGCCGTCAGGATGAAAGCCGATGGACCAACCCGAACCCCCATCGTTCGCGCCGGAAGCGTAGACCGTGGCAAATTCCGCCGCGCCAGCGCTCCGTTTGCGGATGACAGGTCCGTAGGCGAGGCTCGACCCGGAGGCATACACATCGCCGGTGACTGGATCGACCTTCATACACGTTGCCGCTCGGGCCTATTGCCAAAGCGGCCCCGGTGGTGGGCAGACCGGGAACGAGCTGGAAATCGTCCACCGTTTCCCACGGCTCGGCGGCGGGGTGGTTTCGTGGTACTTGATGAGGCCGGAGGCGGGCGCGGTGTTCGTGCCGATGTCAGATGGCCGGCCGGTCAGACTTCACGGCCTCACCCACATCTCGGGGTGTGGCTTGCCGTCGTTGTTCCACCGATGACGGTTGGCGACCGAGAGCCAGTTTGTCTGACGGCCGGACTCGACGTGGCCGTCGGCAAAGAGCATGTTCGCCCCCCCGCCGTGGCTTGAGCCGGGCCAGAAGGCACGGTTGGTCGAGCACACGTCAAAGTGTCCGGAGGTCCAGAACATCTTGCCCATCGTGAATCCCGGCATGATGTCGCCCAGCGCGACCATGTCCGCCGGGGCGCGGACGCGGGATTCGGGAGTGGGCCGGACGTTCCAGCTTGATCCCTCGAGATACCCACCCAGGCCGAGGTTCGCCGGGTCCAGAAACGGCGCCGTGCCGGAGGCGTTGAGCGCATACTGACCCTGGCCGCGTTTGCCATCCTTGTTCGACACGATCTGCGGACAGCGCAAGACACGCATGGTGTCGGCGCGCTCGGCAAAGCGGTCATCCTGCACCCCGGTGAACGGCACGAGCTGCATCTTCCAGTCGTCCTCCATGAGCCAGCCGTAACTCCTGCTGAAGCCCATGATCCCCACGCCCTGCGTCGGCGGGTAAGCGTTGAAGTCGTCCACGTAAAGGCGCATGGCGATGGCCATCGTGCGGAGATTGTTCCGGCACTCGGTCGCTTTGGCCGCAGCCTTGCCCTGCGAAAGCGCGGGCAGAAGCAGGCCGGCCAAGATGGCGATGATCGCCACGACGACCAGTAGTTCGATGAGAGTGAAGCCACGGGCGCCGGAGCGCCGCAATCCCGGTACTGCTATCTGGACCACGTGCGCCAGGTTGAACCATTGCCGCTGGGCAAGCAGCGTAGCCCGGATGATCGGGATGATACCTGCCTGGCCGCCGCGCTGGCCGCCAGGGCGCAGGTCATCGTCACGTACGACCACGACCTGCTGGCTCTGGGGAAACCCTTCGGCATTTCCATCGTGCGGCCCATCCGCCTCCTGGCGATGCTTCACGGCGATTGTAGTGGCCCCCACGCCTTCGCCATTCACGGCTGCTTCAATCGGAAGAATTTTGCGCCGCTGCCGATATCGAGGGTGACCAAGTTCTGATCGCCCACGACCGCGGGTGTTGCGGGTTCAACGCTCCAACCGGGGTTCGCCCACGGAGCGCTGGTCGATTCCAGAATCGCACCGGGGGTTGTGGCCGGCCACCCGATCTCGAGCGTGCCGCCCGAGCGGACCACCCTCAGGGTCGGGGCGCCTCCGGGGTTGCCAGGCATAAGGTCGAACACCTGCAACCCCTGCCTCGCCACGAAAAGTTGGTTCCCGGAAATTGCCAGGCCGCCGTTTGGGACGGCGCTGTTGCCCCCCGCGTAACGCGGCTGGGTCGGGTCGCTGACGTCGAACACTTGGATCCCTTCTTCTCCCCCAACATAAACGTGGCTTCCAGAGACGACGACTCCTCTTGTGAACCACCACCCTGGTTGCCTGGTGCTTCCTAGCCGCCTCGGCTGCGTTGGATCGCTCAAGTCAAACACGATCAACTCTTGCACTGGCACTGCGTCGGGGGCGTCGATGTCCGCAGTTACGGCGTAAGCGAGCGTGCCGGAGAGCGCCATGCCCGTCACGTGAAAGTCCGGATCGACTTCAGCGGTTCCGACCAGCCTGGGGCTTGTGGGATTGCTCACGTCGATCACGTCGAATCGGGATGCCCTCGAGAGGAGCATGAGGGCACCTTGCACGACAAATTTTCGCCACAAATCCGATCCGTCATCGTACTTGCCTATCCATTGTGGGTTGGTGGGATCTCGAAGATCGACGATGTCGACCCAGTGTTTATTGCCTTGGGGATCCTCCTCGTAATGCCCCAGGAATGCGTAGTCGTAGTCCCCCGATGCTGCGAAGTCAGTAACGGTGCCGGAGGTTTGAAAACTGCCCAACCGGGATGGCAACGCGGGATTGCTGACATCCAGAACCGTCAGGGATGTTTGATACGGATCACTGCCCCAGTTCTCAACCACGCATGCGCGGCTGCCTTGCATCTCCACGAATCTCGGTACATTTCGGGTGCTAAACTCACCAATGAAGGTTGGATTCGCCGGATCGGTGATGTCGATGAACTGCACGCGTTTGCGTCTGGCAAAGTCGGTATTGGCGACAGCGGCCAGGGTGCCGGAAACGGCGATCCCGATTGAGCTGCCATCGGTGTTGAGGTTGCCGATGCGACGAAGATTGGCCTTTGGTTCGAGGTCGATGATCAGGAGCTGAAGATCAACCGTCGCAAAATAGGCCAATTGGTCGGCAACCGCCACGCTTTTCGGGTAGGCAGCAACGTGATCGTGTGCGTATCTTCCGAGCGCTTGGGGCGCGGTTGGATTGCTGATATCAAACACTTCCAGGCCACCCGTCACCATTCGATTCCCCGAAATGATCTTTTGATAACCCCCTCCATACGCGCCGGTCAAGAGTCGTGGACTGGTTGGATTCGAGACATCGATCACCCGAAAATCCATGAAGACGACCCCGTTGACTGCCGCGATGCTAGCTGCATATCCGGGTCCCGGGAAGAGATTCCCAACGAGCTTGGGATCGGCAGGATTGCGGATATCTATGATCCTGAGTGCGCTGGTTGAGTCTTGGGGGTATCCAGCCGGATACCGGTCCGCCAGGTAAGCGTAGTCGCCGGACACCGCCACGGCTACGATACGGCCGCTAACCTCACAACTCCCGACCCATGTCGGGTTGGTGGGATCCGCGATATCCACCACCTCCAAGCCGCGGCCGCCGGCAATATAAGCGTAGGAACCCGCAAGGCAGATGTCGGTATCGCCGAGAAGGTCGCCAAGACTCGTAGTATCGTAGTCGGCCACCCAAGATGGAGACGAGGGATCGCTGACGTCGAGGATGATCAGGCGGGGAGCGGATCCCCAGAACTGAGTGGATCCCACGATGTAAGCCAGATTGCCCGATAGCACCACGGCACCCCACCAGTTCTCAGGGAGCGAGTAGGAACCCAGCAGCGATGGGTTGGTAGGGTCGCTCACATCCAGCGTGAGGAACTGGCTCGAGGACCCAAATGGATTAGAGAGCGCCGTGGCATAGGCTACCGAGCGCGACACCGCGATGCTCGTCACCTTGGCACCGTTCCACATCGACACCAGCCTCGGGTTCAAGTCGGCGGCCACGTCCTGCGCGGATGCCGTCAGCAAATGAGCCGCGACGGCCAGGCCAGCCGACCAGTGGCCCATACGCTTTGCACGGATTGCAGTCATGTTGATTGGCGGTTTAATCTTGTTTGGTTCGCGGCAGCGTTACTGCGCCAGCTTGCGCACGATCCACTGGTTCACGCCGGCGGCATTGGCGGCGCGGCCGGAGGCCAGGACGGTTCCGTTGGGGGCGACGGTGAGGCCGTTGACGCGGGCCGGCTGGCCGGAAACCATTTGATAGAGGTCGCTGTTGGACCAGGTGAGGGTCGGCACGTTGACCCACTTGCGGCCCTGTTTGACGAGTTTGGTTCCCGGCACGCCTTTGCGCACCAGCCACGAGAGCTTGCCCGCGCTGTCCGACACCTGGCCGCCGACGAAGAGTTTACCCGTCGCGTCCACGGCGATGGCCGACACGTTGACGGTGCTGCCGCCGTAGCTGTAGGAGTCCGAGATGGTCCAGGTGGCGCCAGCGTCGTAGCTGCTGCGGACCATCCAGTGGTATTTCCGCGTCTTCGAGCTATAGGCCCAGCCGGCCACATGGATGGCGCCCGAGGGGGTGGTCGCGATCGCGGTCGCGGAGCTCTTGGTCCATTCCGAGGTCTTGAACGTGTTCAGTGTCGTCCAAGTGCCCGCGTCACCCGAGAAGCTGCGACGCACAGTCCAACTGCCGTTGACATCACCGACCGCGAACAGGCCGTAATCTGAATCGTGGGTCAGGTCCCAACCCGCGCCGATGCTTTGGCCGGAGTAATCCGCATCCACGGTGGTAAAGGTCGAAGCGCCTGCAGGGCGTTTCCGAACGACCAATGCCGCATCACCGCCGCCCGTGGCGTACACATCGCCGGAGGGGGTCACGAGGATATCGGCGCAACTGGCCTGGCCGATGTCGTCGGCCAGGTCGGCGAAGTCATCCACCGTGGCCCACACGCCCGTGTCCGGATTCCACTCGCGGATGAACCAGAGCGTGCCGAACTCGTAAGTGCCGTTGGGCAGGAGGTTGTTGAGGTTGCCGCCGGCGAAGAGGCTGCCGGTGAGGGGATCAGCGGCCACAGCGCGATTATGGGCATAGCTCAAGCCGGGTTCGGCGTATTGGTCCAGCACGGTCCAGGTGGCGCCATGGTCGCCGCTGCCCAGGACGACGGCCCGCATGGTGCCGTCCGTGGTTTGGGTGGTGCTGCCGACGGCAAAGATGTTGCCGGCGTCGTCGGTGGTGAGGTCGCTCGAGCTGCCAGCGATACCGCCGTGAGCCGGGTCCAGGATGTTGACCCAGGTTTGGGCGTGAGTCGTGAAGGCAGCGGCCGACACGAGCGCGGCGGTGAGGATGGTCAGGAGTGGTTTACGGGTTTTCATAGGTTTGAACCAGCTTGGGTTGAAGGTTGCGATCGGTTTTCAACAGTGTTGGTTTGTTCATTTCGGTCCTGCGCGTGCCCGGCCTCGGGCCACAGACCATCCATCGCGGGGGCAGGACGGGTTTTTACAGAAATCTTGCGGGATCCGAATCCGGAGGGCCGAGTTCCATGAGGCCCTGATACACGTATAGCAGGAAGGATTGAGACGATAGGGACTCGCGGAGCTCGTCCCTCCGGATGGTTGTTCGGAGGGCCGAGTTACACGAGGCCCTGAATCAAGAGCAGCAGAGAAGATGGGGGACGATGGGGACTCGCGGAGCTCGTCCCTCCGAGTTATTGTTCCCCACATGCATTCCGCCGATGAACCAGGCCGGAAGCAACTGCCACATTTGCCACCTCGGGAATCGGCGAATCAAACCATCATCGTCTATGTGACTCAAGTGGTGGCGGGCCGGCGGCCGCTGCTGGCGCGTTCGGAAGCCCACCGGACGATCCTCGAGGCGTGGGGCAAGGCGGATCACTGGCTGGTGGGTCGACGGGGAATAGTGGGACTCGCGGAGCTCGTCCCTCCGGCAGGTCCCTCCGGTTGGTCCTTTCGAAAGGAGGTCGTTCCGATCATTCGGCCGTCAGGGCAACCAGGAAGGGATGAGCCCTTGGATGTTCGGCGAAGAAATCCAGCGAGATCACCTCAACGTCCGGGGCGGGGTTGATCCAGGTGCGTTTGAAGAGGCGAGTCGCGCGCGTGCCCGCGATGCGGGTGAAGGGGTTGGTGCCCTCCCAGGCGATGACCGCGCCGGTTACCCCCACGGGGGAGTCCGGATGCTCCTGCCAGTCGCGGGCATCGTGCCCATAGATAATCGGAATTTCCTCGCGTCGACCGTTGGCGAAGCGGACGAGGTAATGGCCGACGCGTGTGCCGTCAAGAAATCGGGCTCCCTGGATGGCGTGCAAAAATTGGAGTCGCTCCAAGGTCCGTCGGATGGGGATGCCGGTGACTCGGTCGGGATAGTAGGGCATGGGATTGGGGAGGCCCTCCAATTGGATTAATCCACGAACATCAAACCGTGTTTCGGCAAAGACCTGGATCCCGCGCGGCAGGTCCGCGAGGTGATTGCCTTCAGGCCCATGCCAGGCGACGGAGGGCGACGCGTTGTAGAAGAGCGAAAGATCAATCAGCTCCGGTGGTGTCCCGGGCTCGCGGGCGGGAGGACGCGTGGCAACGATGCGCTGCAGCTCCGCCTGTGCCACAGGATTCTCCGGGTGCCGCTCGGCGAGGCGGCGGGCGTGGAACTCGGCGGCGAACAAATCCTGGGGCAGCCGCTCACTCTGCTTCAAGCGTCGCCGGTGCCAGCGCTCGGCAATCCCTTCAGCGTTTCCGCTGCTGGCCAGGCGGGCGCCCGCGCGGCCCCAGGCCGCGTCAACCTCGGCGGGTCCCAGCGCCTCGACGCGCTCGGAAGCGCCAATCCGGGCACCCGCCAGGAGTTGTGCGGTGGCAACGAATTCGTCGTGGGTCCAGTCGAGCTTGCTCACGTCCCAGAGTTGCGCGGTGCTATCCACACTCGCGGAGGCCACCGTCCGGCCGTCGGGGCTGAAGCTGACACTCGTGACGCGTTCTCGGTGGCGCAGCGGCGGTCCGAGCGGTTCGCCCGTGGAGGCGTCCCAAACCCGGACGGTGCCGTCTTCGCAGCCCGTGACGATGCGGATGCCATCCGGGCTGAAATCACCGCCGCGCACTACCGCCGGGTGAACCAGCGGCGGCGTGATGGGCGCCCCGGTGAACGCGTCCCAGACGCGCGCGGTGCGATCCGCGCTACCCGTGAGCAGATGGCGTCCGTCAGGACTGAACTTCAGAGTTGCGATCGCGCGCTGGTGGGGCATGGGAGCGCCGATGATTTCGCCGGTAACGGCGTCGCGCACGGTCGCCTGATTCGACCACCCCCCCATGGCCACGCGCGTGCCATCGGGGCTGATGTCGGCGACATGCACCCTCAGCGGTTGTCCGTCCACCGGGTCCGTGCCTTCCAGCATCGGCGGACTAATCGGTGCGCCAGTGAGAGCGTCCCAGACGCGGACGGTGCCGCTCCCGTTGCTGGCCGTCACGAGGCGTCGGCCATCCCGATTGAAACGCGCGGTGAACACAGCGGCTTCATGCTGCATCGGGGCTGCCAGAGGCGCCCCGGTGTTCGCGTCCCAAAGGCGGGTGGTGAAGTTTGTGGAGCTGGTGACAATTCGCTGCCCGTCGGGACTGAACTCGGTGACCATCACGCTCGCCTCGTGTCGGAGCAAGAAGGGTTTTTCCGTGCCGCGCTCGACATTCCAGAGTCGGGCCGTCGAGTCGCCGTTCCTCACCAGAACGACGCTTCCGTCGGGATTCCAGGAAGCCCGGGATCCCTCGTGGCTGTAAAGATCCTTTCCCTCATTTGCCGGGATCAGGGTGGGGCCGCGGGCCTGTCCGGTTTCGACGTCCCAGATCCTGGGACGGCCGGAGAAACCCACGGTGCAGAGTGACTCGCCATCGGGCGAAAAGGAAGCCGAGGCCAGGGGTTCGGGGGTTTCGTGGTCGAGCGGTGGCCAAGCCGGTCCCGCTCCAGCCAGGCTCCAAACCTCCACGGGCCCGGACCAGGACAGGGTGATCAGCCGCGTGCCATCGGTGGAGAAAACGAAATCGCGACCCATTTCCGAGCCGAGGATGACGGCGACGTTCGCTCCCGAACGCACGTCCCAGACGTGGACGTCGCGGGCGCCGCCGACCGCGACCCAGGCGCTGTCCGGGCTGAACCGCACGCGCCGTGGGACAGAGGGGGCAGGATCACTTTCGAACTGCAGGGAGCGATGCAGCGGTTCACCGGTGTGCGCATTCCAGATGGTGACCCGGTTCTCGTCCGTGCAGGTCGCCAGGTAGCGGCCGTCGGGGCTCCAACCTGCGCCCTGGAGCGTGCCTTGGTGCGGTAGCACGTCGAATCGTGGCCTCCCCGAAGGCAGATCGATAATCCTCACCGTAGTGACTTCGTCCCCCCGGCCTGTGTCCCCGACCCCAAACAGCGCCACCGCGCTGCCGTCCGGGCTGAACTCGATCCCGAAGGCCGGGTCGTCCAGGTCGATTGAATCCGTGAGGGGTTTGCCCGTCGTCGCATCCCAGATGCGAGCTTGCCCAACCAGCCAATCCCCGGGGCGGAACGCGTGGTTCATGACATACACGTCCGGGGGGCGCTGGATGGACGTCCCGGTGACCAACCAGCGGCCGGTCGGGTCGAAGGGGAGTCGCCACAACTCGTGGCTGTGCTCGAGCGGTCCGCAGAGTAGTCGGCCGGTCATGGCATCCAGGATGTAAGCGTTGGTGCCTCCAGGCTTCGCGGTGGCGATCCGGGTTTCATCCGGGCTCCAGGCGTGAGCTCCCCCGAGCCCTTCGACCTCCAGGTGGCTTGGCAGTGGCGCTCCGGAAGCCAGGTCCCAGACCCGTTTCCCGGTTTCTTCGGATACGACCACGCGCCGTCCGCTGGGACTCACGAATGGCGAGCCCCACACGTTCGAGAACCCAAGCGCATGCACCGGTTCCAGCGAAATCGCGTCCCAGACCCGCACTTCCGCGGGACCGAATCCCAGGCTCCGGATGGCGCCCGTGCCGAGGATCCAGCGGCCGTCCGTCGAGGTGCGCAGGCTGGCGCCGCCGTAAGCCAACGACAACCTGCCGATCGGTTTGGGCAGGTCGCGGAACAAGGTGGACAGGCGCTCGCGCTGTCGGCGTTCGAGGTCGGCGTCGCCTTCGGAATGCTGGAGGAGTTCGGCGAACCACAGGATGGCCGTGGCCGGATCGTTCGCCTCCATGGCGCGCAATCCGTTGGCGGTCTGGAGTTGGACGAGTCGCTGCCGGCTTTCCCGGGCCGCCCCGTCTTTCTCTCGGGCAAGGCGCGCGTTGACTTCGGCGAGATCGGACTTTTCGGTCGCCAGCAGGGTCATTTCTTGCGTCTGGCGGTGTTGCCAGAACCAGGCCGCGCTGACCAGGAGCGTGGCGGCGATGGCCACAGCGCCCACTTGTTTCGCGATCTGGAACTGGCGGTCGAATTGATGCCGGCGTTTGACCGAGCCGCCGCTGTGCAGCAGGGCGAGGTCGGCGTGCATTTCCTCAGCGGTGGCATAGCGCTTCCGGGGATCGGGCGCGCAGGCGCGAAGCAGGACGGCGTTCAATTCCATCAACAGGATGGATTCGCGGTCGGTGCCGATCTGGGTGAACGGTTCGGGGAATTCGTTGCGGTCCTTTCCCATTGCGGCTTCGTACAGCACCTTGCCCAACGCATAGAGGTCGGCCTGGGGCGAGGTCGGGCCTTCGGGCGGGACGAAGCCTTCCGTGCCGACGAACGTGTTCGCGCCCTGCGCTTCGGTGACGAGGCCGATGTCCGCCAGCTTGGGGACGCCGCCCACGAAGATGATGTTCGACGGTTTGATGTCGCGGTGGATCAGCCCGTGCCGGTGGAGATGGCCGAGGGCGAGCGTGAGGGTGAGGCCGAGTTCGAGGCAGTCTTCGAGCGGCAGCCGACCGCGGTGGTGGAGGTCGCGCGAGAGGGTGCGGGGGAAGTAAGAAGTAAGAAGGCAGAAGGCAGAAGTGACATCAGGCGGCGCGGTTTCTATCTGCATTTCACCTTCTTCCTTCTTACTTCTGCCTTCTTCCTTCTCCCTTTCCCCATTGTCGGCCAGTTCCATGACGTAGTAGAACCAGCCGCCACGAGCTTCCGGTTGGGAGGATGGGGACTCGTGGAGCTCGTCCCTCCGGCTGGGTGCGTTATTGGGGACTCGCGGAGCTCGTCCCTCCGAGTGGTCCGTCGTGGGGGGATCGAAGCGGCCGACGTGGAGGATGTCGACAAAGCCTTCGTTGCTGCGGGAGAGCGGCTCGAAACGACGTATGCCGGCGAACTCGCGTTCGTAGGGTCGGGCGTCCTTGAAGTTGTCGCGATAGACGATTTTGACGGCGCGCCAGGTGCCGAGGGCGTTGCGGGCGAGCCAGACTTCGCCGTAAGCGCCCTGGCCGATGCGGCGGATCAGTTCGTGATCGGGAACTTGAGGCGGCGCGTCGCGCATCGTCTGCAACGGCGGACCGGACAGGCCGAGCTTGGCTTCGATGTTGTCGCGCGGGGTGGTCATGCTGTGTGTATCTCTGTTATGGCGAGGGCGGTTTGATCGCGGAGCCTCAGCAGGATGCGGCGGCGGACATTGTCGGTTCCCAGGCGCGGGGCCACGTGATATTTCTGAAAGCGCGGCGGGGAAGAAGTCATGGCTGCCAGCCATGCCGGAAGGCCGATACCAGAGCCGCAAATCCGGAGGGCCGAGTTCCACGAGGCCCTGACTTGACGGGCGAACGCCAGGCGCAGGAGCCGTAATGGGAGCAGCGGCCATAATGGGGACTCGTGTAACTCGTCCCTCCGGTTGGGGTGGGATGTTGGGGACTCGCGGAGCTCGTCCCTCCGAGGGGCGTCCCTCCGAATGCGATGGCGGCGAGGTTCACGCATGGGCGGCGGTTTGTTCGAGGCGGCGCACTTCTGCTTTTACCAGCTTCGCGATGCGATGGTAAGTGACATAGACCTTGGGCAGGCTGGCGCCGGTGAGCTTGGCCACGTCGCGCACGCCCAGGCCCTTGACCGCGTGCAGGTGGAAGATCTGGTAATGCTCCGGGTTCGACTGGCGTCGGACGCGTTCGAGGGCGACGTCGACGATGTTCTTCTGCCATTCCTCGTTCCAGATGCCCTCGAGGACGTCGGCGGCGGGATCGCGAAGATCGAGGGTCGCTTCCGCAGTTGTGTCCGGCCGCGGCAGTGACAGTGGTACATTCTGCGATCGGCGACGACGGAACCGATCGGCAATGCGGCAGCGGGTCACATGCATGAGCCAGCCTTTGAAGGAGCAGACATCGGGCTGGTACTGAAACTCCGGCATTTTGCGGGCGACGCCAATCACGGTTTCCTGGACGACGTCCTCGGCTTCCTGGTCGCTGAGACCGGCGCGGATGGCGGCGCCGTAGATCAGCTTCCAGTACGTGTCGAAGAACTCGCGCCAGCTCGGCTGATCGTCGAGATCGCGCAGGCGCTCGATCAGCGAATGCCGCGTGGGCAGGAGTTCATCGGGATTATCGATGGACTTTGGGTTCACCGTGACGAGAGAACAATCGCAGAAAACGGGGAGGATTTTACAGAAATCTTGCGGTAGGCAGCTCGGACACCAGCAAAGCATGTGGTGGCGGTGGGCGTGCCTGTGCTCTTGCTCTTGCTCGGCTGAACTGCCGGGGGATCAAGATCAAGAGTAAGATTAAGATCAAGATTAAGATTAAGATTAGGATTAGGATTAGGATTAGGATTAGGATTAGGAGGGGGAGAAAGGAGCAGCCCTTAGGAGATCGCTCGACGGCGGTGGGCTCGGCCGGTATATGGGGCGGGTGCAAGAAAGAGCGAAACGACCGGATGCGCTGGCGCGGCGGATCATGTTCGGGCTGGGGATTGGGATCGTGCTGGGGTTGGCGGCACGGGCGCTGATGGCCATCGGGCCGGGATGGGAGTCATCCATTCGGTGGTTCAATCGGGAGGCGCTGGAACCGTTTGGCCAGGTCTTTCTGCGGATGCTGTTTTTTGTGGTGGTGCCGCTGGTGTTCAGTTCGCTGGCGCTGGGGGTGGTGCAGTTGCGGCGGCTGGATCGGCTGGGCCCGTTGGCTGGCCGGACGTTTGCCATGTTTGGTTTGAACATGGCGGTCGGGGTGGGGTTGGGTTTGCTGATGATGAATGTGCTGTCGCCGGGGACGCGGATTGAACCGGAGACCAGAGACCAGTTGTTGGGGCAGTATTCCGGGGCGATCGAGACCATTGCAACCAGGGCGGCGGAGCAGGAGTCGTTGAGCTTTCGGAAGTTGGTGGAGATGTTCATGCCGCGGAACCTGGTAAAGAGCGTGGTGGAGTTTCAACTGTTGCCCCTGATTTTGTTTGCGTTGCTGGTGGGGGCGGCAGGGACGCGCCTGGCGGAAGAGCATCGGGAGGGGATGGCGGCGGTGTTGCAGGTGGTGATGGAGGTGATGACGGAGATTGTGCATTACGCGCTGAAGTTGGCGCCATACGGGGTGGCCGCGCTGGTGGGGAGCGTGGTGATTGTGGCGGGGGCGGAGGTGTTGCGGCCGCTGTTGTGGTTTGTGGTGGGAGTGACGGGGGTGCTGGCCTTGCACCTGTTTGGCTCGATGTCTCTTTTTCTAAAACTGTTCAGTCGGCGTTCGCCGCGGGTGTTCTTTCGGGCGGTGCGCTCGGTCCTGATCACGGCTTTCTCGACCAGCTCCAGCAGCGCGACTTTGCCGACGTCGATCCAGGTGAGCCAGGAGGTGCTCAAGGTGTCGCCGAGCACGGCGGGTTTTGTATTGCCGCTGGGGGCGACGATGAACATGAGCGGCACGGCCTTGTATGAGGGGTGCGTGGTGTTGTTCGTGGCGCAGGTGTACGGGGTGGAGCTGTCGATCGGGTCGCAATTGACCTTGTTGGTGTTGGCGGTGCTGAGCGCGGTGGCGGTGGCCGGGATACCGGGGGCGTCGTTGCCGGTGTTGGTGGGGTTGTTGGCGAGTTTCAATCTACCCGCCGAGGGGATCGCCTTGATCCTGGGCTTCGATCGGTTGTTGGACATGGGCCGGACGGCGGTGAACGTGGGGGCGGATTTGGTGACGGCGTGCGTGGTGGACGAAAGGATGGGGGACGGCGGAGAACGTTCGGATTCCGAATCGGCGGTATGACTTCTTGGGCTTCTTTGGGGGGAACTCGGTTCGGCGTGGGATTGAGGATTGGGGATTGGCTATTGCTGTCCCGGAATGGACTCTCACTGCTCCGCCGTAATCGCCACCACGAACGGCACACCACGCATCCCGGTCGACTCCAGGTCGATCGTCTCGACCTTCACCTCGGGACATGCGTTGGTCCAGGTCGTACGATACAATCTCACCGGCAGTCCCGCCGGGCTCATCCCGCTCCAGGCCACCTTGGCCTGGCGTTCGCCTCCTCCCGATTCCCAATCCCACGGCAAAGCCTCGATCCCGTAACGAATCGGGATGCGATCCTGGCTGCCGTCGCTCCGGTGTACCGTGAAAACAGCGATCGTGCTCTCAGATTCGGCGAAGCAGTCCGCCGCATGCAGAAAATGAAGTCGCCGACACGCCTGATGCACCGGTATCCCCGTCAACCGACGGCTGAACGCGAGCCCACGCAGCTCGAGCAACTCGCTCGCGAGCTGGATGACCCCCCGAACGTCATACTCGATCCCATCGAACACCTGCCGTCCTCGCGGCACCGTCGAAAGATTATGGCTCAAGAACTGGCTGGCGCGCCAGTCCTCCTCGAGGCTGGCATTATAATAGTCACTCAAATCGATCAACCGAGGCGGCAACGCCGGATCACGCGCCGGCAACCAACGCTCCGCTCGCGGATTCACCATGCCCGCTATTGCGTCCGCAGCTTCGCTCCACCCAACCTCCCCATCCTCCTGAAACCGCGGGCCGATCCCGGGGCAACTCGGCCGAGTCGAGCGATCCGCCAAGAACCATCGCCGCCAGGCCGCGCCCGGGTCCGTGTCATCCCACCCCCGCAAACGACCGACCACCTCGAACCATGCCGTCGCCGCAACCGATTCCGTCGTTGTCTCTTTCACCTGTCGTAATCCGCCGACCGCCTCTGCCAAATCCGGCAACCACAGCGTCACCCCATCCCCACCGTCCGGCACCGGCCAAATCCAGATCGAACGCAAACTCGCCGTGGCCAACCACCGCCCGTCCGGACTGAAAGCCGCGTCGAATACCCGGCCGTTGTGCCGCAGGGGACTGCCAATCGGTTGCCCGGTCGCCACATCCCAAATGCGCGCGGTACGATCTTCCGAAGCCGTCACCGCTCGCTGGCCGTTCGCACTAAAACTGGCGGCACGCACTCCGGCGGCATGCTCCAACGGCGCACTCGCCGGCTGGCCGGTTTCTGCCATCCATATCCGCGCGGTGCCATCCTGTGAAGCCGTCAACAGCCTCGCACCATCCGGACTGAACTTAACCGAGCGAATAACGCCGCGGTGTCGCAGTGGGTCGGTCAGCGAATGTCCGGTCCTGGCATCCCATACCCGCACGGTGAAATCCCTCGAACCCGTCGCTACCCGCGCGCCATCCGGACTGAAATGCGCCACCGTTAAACCTCCTGCGTGCGGTCGCCAGCCGACCCGCAATCGGCCGTCGTGCCCGTCCCAAACCCGGACCTGCTCGTCCGCGCAGGTCGTGAGGATCAGACTTTCCCCGACCCCAAATTCCGCCGACCGCACCTGATCAGGATGTCTCAGCACAAGCAGGGGCCGACCCGTCCGGACATCCCACAACACCGCGGTGCGGTCGCTCGACGCCGTCAGCAGTCGCTGATCATTCGCACTGAAACCCGCGTCGAATACCGCGCCCACGTGGCGCACCCGCAGCCGGACTTCCGGTGGCTTCACGCTCCACACCCGGGCGCCGCCGTCATTGGCGCCGGTCACCAACCACTGGCCATCCGCGCTGAACTCGACAAAGTTGATCCAAGCCCCCAACTCCAGCCCGATCCCGCTCGGCTGACCATTCGCTACATTCCACCGCCGAACCCGGCCGTCGCGGGACCCGGTGGCGATGAGACTTCCCTCCCGATTAAAACCCACCGCCGTCACCCAATCCTCGTGCCGCAGGGGCGGCGTCAGCGGTTCCCCCGTGCGCCCGTCCCAAACCCGCGCCGTCCCATCCACCGACGCGGTGGCCACCTTCGCGCCATCCGGACTGAAGCAGGCTTGGAGACATTTCTGACCGCGGGAGAAAAGCTCGGGATGCTGAATGGCCGCGCGGTCGTGCGCGAGCGGCATCCCCATGGGCAGCCCCGTCTCCGCATCCCATAAACGAACCGTGTTGTCCAACGCCGCCGTCAGAATCCGCCGGCCGTCCGCGCTGAACTCCGCATGGTGCAGCGGTTCCCCATGCTCGAGCGGCCGGACCGCCGGCAACGGCCAGTTGCGGCCCGTCAACTCCGCCATTAACCACTCCGCCAGCGCCCGGTCTGTCGGTTCCCTGCGCACCATCGCGGCCAGGAGCGCCACGCCCGCCGACGCTTGATCGTTCGCGAAAAAGTTCCGCGCGGTCTGTACCTCGAGCTGCCGAAGCGCGCGCTCGGTCGTCTGGCGCGCCTCGACTTCGCGGTGGAATGACTGCCGGGTCGAACTCCATCCCCAGAGCATACTCACCAGACCCAAGGCCACCGCCACCCCCAGTGAACCGGTCAAAACCGCCTGCGCCGGCTTCCGCCGACACCAACGCACCGTTCGCCCGATGATCCCCAACGGCCGCGCCTGGATCGCTTCGCCACGCAAATACCGACCGAGTTCATCCGCCAGCGCCCGGGCGGTGGGATAGCGCCGGGCAGGTTCCTTCTCGAGACAACGCAAACAGATCGTCTCCAGATCCCGCGGCACCGAAGGCAACAGCAACCGCGGCGATGTCGGTTCCCGCTCGACAACCTGCCGGATGATCTCCGCCGGGTTCTCCCCAATGAACGGGGGAGAACCGACCAACAAATGATAGAGCATGGCCCCGAGCGAATAGACGTCGCTCGGCCGCCCGATCTTCCCCGTTTCCCCCGTCGCCTGCTCTGGCGGCAGATACCCCGGCGATCCCATCACCTGGCCGCTCAACGTCAGCCCCGTCTCCACCCCCAACCGCTTGGCCAGCCCGAAATCCGTCACCCGCGGCCGGTCCTCTTCGTCGATCAACACGTTCGACGGCTTAAGGTCCCGGTGCAGCACCCCGTGCTCGTGTGCAAAATGAATCGCCTCCGCAATGGCCTCGACGTATCGAGCCGCCCGACCCGCCGCCAGGGGCCCGTCCGCCACCACTTTCGCCAGGCTCGTCCCCGACACGTAATCCATCACCAGGTAATGCTGGTGCCGACGTCTCCCCACCTCGTGAATCACCACGATCCCCGGATGCGAGAGCGCCGCCGCCGCCGCCGCGGCCTGAAAACGCCGCACCGCTTCCGGCCGCGCCAACGGCCCCGCCCCCAAAAACTTGATCGCCACCACCCGGTTCAAACTGACCTGTCGCGCCCGCCGCACAAACCCCATCGCTCCTCGCCCGATCTCTTCGAACAACTCGTAGTCCCCAAACCTCCGGCCCGCGCCGGAGGCCGCCTCCGCTTCCTCAAGCCCGTGGCGCTCGATCCAGTCCTCGTCAATCTCCTCTCCCGGCGCGTCCGAGTCCTCCGCCGTGTCCAGGCAGGCCGCCAGCAAACACGCCGGACACAGCTCGCCTCCGCTCAAACCGCGCACGGTCGAACCGCAACGCGGACAGATGTTCTCCGGCGCGGTCATCGATTGGCTCGGACTCTCACCCGAATGCTCACTCTCTTCCTTCCGGAAACGCGCCCAATCATTAACAACCCGTCTCTCTGATCTTCCCGAAGCGGCACCAGCACCGAGGCCTCCTCACCCGCCCGCAACACCGACTGCAAATGACGCAACTCGTCCTCGACTTCGGCCGCCCCACCCACGGTCTGCCGCAGCACCATTCGCAGATGCTCAAGATAACGTCGCCGCATCCGGTTGACCGTGACCCGAATGGTCCCCGGCGTTGTGCCCAGCGCCTGCGCAATCTCCGCATGCGCCTGGGCTTCTGGATCCCGCTCAAGACACGGTTGGAGGCTCCGAAAGAGCTCGAGCCGCCCGTGTTCGGCGCATTCCACCTCAAACCGGCGCATGGCTTCGTCCAGCATTGACACCGCCCAGGCCCGTTCGAACACCCGTTCCGGGCTTTGGTCCACCGCCAACTCGCGCGCGTAGCGTGCCTCGACCCTCTCGACTTCCAGCGAGAGAACGCGTTGTCCTCCTCCCCGCTTGAGCGTGCTGGCGCGCTCCCATTCCTTGCCCAGGTAATTCTTGAACGCCCCCAACAAAAAGGATCGAAATCGGCCCTTGGCGGCGTCGGCTCGATCCAGGAATGGTTTTGCCAACAAGCGCGCGAAAAAACCTTGCGTCAGATCCTGCGCATCGGCCGGCGCATAGCCCAGCCGCCGCGCGAACGCATACAGCGGATGCCAATACGCCTCGCACACCGCTGCCAGCGCTTCGGTTCCTCCCTCCGCGTCATTTCGACCGGCCGCCAGCACCACGCTCCAATGCGTCGACGGAAAGCTCCTGCCCAGCGCCGTCTCGGACTCGTGGATCACCCCCCGATCCTAACCCCTCCTTCCCCTCCCCTCACTCCCCAATCCCCCAATCCCCAAATGCCAAATGCCAAATGCCCAATGCCCAATGCGAAATATTGGGGGAATTTTGGGATTTTGGATTTTGCATTGAGGATTTGGCGTTGGGGATTTCGGAGATCAGAAAGATGTCTTGCGCAAGCTGCGAGTCGCCCGGACTACGTAAACGGATCGATGACCCGCACTCCCGCCGTCTTGAAGTCGTGGACGTTGCGGGTGACCACTGTCAGATCGTGTTCGATCGCGCTCGCGGCGATCATCGAGTCCAGGAGAGGCAGGGCCTGGCCCTTTCGCCGCAGGTCAGCCACCAACCGAGCCCAGCGTCGGCTGACTGCGCCATCCCAAGGCAGACACTCGATGGCCTGCGCCAGCGTCTCGAACCAGTCCTCGAGTCGGGCACGCTTGCGGCCGTCGGGCATGGCCAGCACGCCGACGTACAACTCGCCCAGGATGATCGAGTCCACCGCAATATCCCCCTCGTGATCGCTCAACCAGGTTACCACCCGGGCACTGGGCGTGGGTTTCGTCGGTTCGCTCAGCACGTTGGCGTCGACCAGGAATTTCATGCCAGCCTTGGCGCCGTGATGTCGTCCGTGGTCTCAGATCGCTCCAGTGACTGGAACCAGCCTTTGACCGGGCAGGTGAGCAGGAGCTTCACCACACCCTCGTTCCGACGCGCTCTCCGTTTCAATAGATACGAACCGGGCTCGACGCGCTCGACCTCAAACTCCTCCCCCGGCCGGATGCCGTCCTCCTGCCGGAGTTTGGCCGGCAGAACGATCTGGCCTTTACTGGAAACGGTCGTTATCATGGCCGGTAAGCTACCGTCTTACTCGGGGCGGGTCAACCGTCAACCCGACGCCAATCCTTACTCCCCCAATCCCCAATGCCTAATCCCCAATCTCCCAATCCCCAATATTTCCCATTGCGGATTTGGCATTGGGGATTGGGGATTTAAGTGCTTGTTAACATCTCCCGCGGATTCCGTGAGTAACAGGTAAAAGCACCTGTTATGAAACCGTTCACCTTCCTCGCCACCATCTGCCTCGCATGGCTGGACCTCTTCCAGGCCAACGCCTTGACCGAGATTTCTCAACACCCCGCCGACCAGGTCGTCAGCCTCAACGGCACCGTGACCCTCGAAGTCACCGCCTCCACCACCGCCCCGCCTGTTACCTACCAGTGGCACGGCCAGGACACCCTGCTGCTCGATCAAACCAACCGCACGTTGGTCTTACAAAACGTCACGCTCGACCAGGCCGGCGAGTATTACGTCGTCGTCAACGACGCCGATAACCAACCCGTCCAGTCCAACCCCGCCAGCGTCACGGTGGACCCGACGTTCACCAGGGTTACCGCTGGGGACATCGTCACCGACCAGGAGGGATCGGTGACCGGAACCTGGGGAGACTACGACGGCAACGGTTTTTTGGATTTGTACCTGGCGAACAGTTCCTCGAGTAACGTTCGGAATTCCCTCTACCGAAACAATGGGGACGGTACGTTCCGTCAATTGACCGCCGCGGAAGCCGGCGATGCAGTCCTCGATGGGAGATTGTCTGCCGGAGCCGTGGCCGGCGACTACGACGGGGACGGCGACGACGATCTGTGGGTCGGAATGGAGCCGGCCAATGCCCTTTATCGGAATGATGGATCCGGCAAGTTCGCGCAGGCAGCGTCCGGCAGCCTGGCAGGGGACACACTCGGGACGACAGCGAACTGGGTGGATTACGACAACGACGGCTGGTTCGACCTGTCGGTGGCCGGAATCAACCGGCCGATCGCGCTGCACCGCAATCTGGCCGGACAAGGTTTCGCGGATGTGGCAGCCGCCGCGGGCCTGGGAGTGTCGATCGAGGCCTACGACTCCGCCTGGGGTGACTACGACAACGACGGGCACATCGACTTCTTTGTCGTCAACGAATACAGCCGGACCAATACGCTCTACCGCAATAACGGCGACGGCACCTTTGCCGAGGTCGACGTGGGCAGCCCGATCCGCGACGGCACGAACGACGTCGGGGTGAACTGGGTCGATATCGACAACGACGGGGATTTGGACCTGTTCATCGCCTGCGGCGATGGCAAACCGGAGGCCAACCTCCTCTACCTCAACAAGGGCAATGCCAATCACTGGCTCAAGATCAACCTGACTGGCCAGGCCTCCAACCGCTCGGGCGTCGGCGCCAAGATCCGAGTCCAGGCCACTATCCGCGGTCAGGCCGTAACCCAACTCCGGCAGATCACCGCCTGCGGTCTCGGAGCGGGACACAGCCTGATCGCCCACTTCGGCCTCGGCGACGCTACGAAGGCAGACGTTGTCCGCGTCGAATGGCCCTCGGGCAATGTGCAGGAACTCAGCGACGTTAGCGCCGATCAGTTGCGCACGATCACCGAGGCGGTGCGCATCACCCCGGTCCGGCCCTCCGCAAGCCTGGGCGGATCGGTCACGCTCACCGCGCAACTCAACGGCACCTGGCAATGGTATCGCGACGGTGCCGCGTTGGACGGCCAGACGGCAAAGACCCTGACCTTGTCCAACATCCAGGCCGCCGACGCCGGCCGTTACAGTGTCGTCGTGGACACCGCCACCGGCACTTTCACCCATCACGTGTATCTGCTCGTGGACACCCAGTTCGAGCGGATTGAGATGGGCGATACCACCGAATCGGTAGCCTGCGCCTGGGGCGACTACAACAACGATGACTATCCGGATCTCCTTGTGGTGCCAGGAGCCAAAACGTCCGCAACTCCGAGCTGGCTCTACCGTAACCTCAAGGACGGGAGCCTGGTCAAGGTGTCGGCGGTGGAGGCAGGCGACATTGTCGGCCTGGCCCGACAATGGTGGTCGCCGGCTTGGGGCGATTACGACAACGATGGCTACCTCGACCTCTTCGTCAGTGACGGCAATCCGACGTCCACACCCCTGGCGGCCCTCTGGCGCAATCTGGGCAATGGACGGTTCGTCGAGGTGACCGACACGGGCTCGTTCGCGTCTGACTGGTTGTGGGGCAATCCGATCTGGGGCGATTTCAATCGGGATGGACACCTGGATCTGTTCGTCGCCAATGCCTGGTACGAACCTCCGGAGTTGGATGTTCCCAATGCCCTCTATCTCTCCCTCGGCGACGGCACATTCCGCAAGGAGGCAGAGGGCGAGATCGTCACGTCGCGCGGCCAGGTTCAAGGTGGTGCGGCCGGTGACATGGACGGCGATGGCGACCTGGACATTCTCCTGGTCGGTCCGCAAGGTGCCGCGCTGTTCGAGAATGACGGTGCTGCGGGATTTCAACGAATTGGATTCCCTGCAGTACCGGGTTATTGCGCCGGTCCGTCCTGGGCCGATTACGACAACGACGGGCGCCTGGACGTCTTTGTTACTGTTTACGACGGAGCACCGACGTCTCAACTCCTCCACAACGACGGGGACGCCGGGTGGACTACGATTCCCCTGGGCCTCACCCTGCAGACCTATGTGGCATCGTGGGCCGACTACGACAACGATGGCGATCTCGACCTGTTCATCACGCGCGGCTTTGACACCACTACGACGAACCTGTTCTATGCCAACAACGGCGACGGCACTTTCACCCAAGTCACGCTGGGAAGTTTAGCCAATCACCCTGGCCGGTCCGTCGGGGCCGCCTGGGCTGACTACGACAACAACGGGTTCCAGGACCTGTTCGTGACCAGCCACGCCGGTTTTCCCGAGGTGCTGTACCGCAACCACGGCAACGGAAACCACTGGATCTCATTCAAGCTGGTCGGCACCCGGTCGAACCGATCGGCCATCGGGACCAAAGTGCGCGTCCAGGCCACGATATTCGGGAAGACCACTTGGCAGATGCGCGAGATCAGCGGCGGCAATTATGTTCAGAACGATCTGCGCCCACACTTCGGCCTGGGCGATGCCCCCCGCGCCACCACCGTCCGCGTCCAATGGCCCTCGGGCACGGTCGAAGAGTTCTCGAACCTGGCGCGCGACCAGTTCCACACCATCGTCGAGCCGTCGTTGCGAGGCGCGATGAAGTCGAACGGCGAGTTCGAGTTGAGCCTCTGGGCCAGCACGAACCGGACTTGCACCATTGAGCATTCGAATGACTTGGTGACCTGGATTGCCCTCACCACCTTCACCGGCCAGGGCGATAACCCGGTCAGCTACATCGACACCGCTGCGCCCGACCGGGACCACGTTTACCTGATGAATGAAAAGGTCTACACACCACGCCTAGGCCTGTGAGCAGTTCAACCGCATCACCGAGC
>JAHDYP010000021.1:59975-61328 GCA_023383055.1 Verrucomicrobiota bacterium
ATCTTCAATCTCCGATCTCCTATCTTCCCCGACGACGTTGGGCTCTGTCCGCTCATGAATGCGCGCACCGTGGCAGAGCGAGCAACTGAGCGGAAGCGGCTACTTCACCCGGTAACGGCCCGCCACTCCTTATCGAGGCCCCGTCGATCAATCCAACTCCGAAGTTCCGCTTGGTTCATTTGCGCTCCGGAGACAGCCAGCATGGCCCGGATGTCCCGCAGATGCTTCTCCGAGCCGCCCTCCCGGTAGTATTCGAGCTTGCGCACGATCACATACTCGGCAGGCGCCACATTCACCGGCTCCCCCTGGTACTCCATGCGGCGGAACTCACGAAACGCCCAGGCGTGAAGTTCGTCGCGCCCGCTCGTGTAGAAGTCCGCTTTGTAGCCGGTGTCGCAGTGAATGACGTTGAAATGGCCGCGCAGGTCTCGCGCAACTTCCAGGGCGATGACGTCGAGCGGCGGGCAATAGAACGAGGGGGATGCGAACGCCTCGCTGAGGCGGCCGATATCGTCCTGGCGCAGGAACACCACGAAGTCCACGTCGTGCGTCAGGCGGGGCTCGCCGTAGAGCATGGCGGCGACGCTGCCGCTGACGACGTAACGCACGCCCAACCGGTTGAGCGGACGCACGAACAGCAGGCACAGCTCAGGTTCGGGCATGGAGAAAAAGCCGGGTCACCTCCCGGGCAACCTGTTCCCCGGACCATTCCGGATGCTGGGCGCGCAACCATGCCGCCTTCCACGCGCGCGCCGACCAGTAGAGGCTTTCCGCCAACGCCAATCGGCGCTCCGGCGGCATGCGTCGGAACGCCTCATACTGTTCCGGGCTGGTTTGTTCATCCGGCAACATGGGGCGACTGTCGCATGGCGGGCGCCGCCGAGCAAACTCTTTGGCCGAGCAGTTTAGACTCCGCGTGATCGGCTCGGACTCGTCGCCTGGATGCGTCCAGCCTCTCGCTTTCCCGCCGGAGCAGTCGCGACAACCGATACTTGGCCATGTAAACCGACGCCATGCTCACCCGAAACAACCGCGCCGCTTCTCCAACCGACAATCCCTGCAGCACGTGGAGATCAAAAATCTGATTGGAGCGAGCGCAGCGTGGGCCGCCGGGCGGCGGTTCTCTTGGACGCAGTGGCCACACCATTACTCATAGGCTTCTTTCCGATCCTTCACCGCAAACACCGAGATCTGATTGTCACGTCCTGATTTCCGTTTGTCATTCCCCGAGTTATTGAGGTGTCGCGGCGGGCGGTTTTGAAGGAGGCGCTTCCGGTCTCGGAACGCGACTGTGCCCGAAGGGTCAGTCGCAGGGAGCTCGCGCGCTCGGGGGCGCTCGGACTGTTCCAGACC
>JAHDYP010000022.1 GCA_023383055.1 Verrucomicrobiota bacterium
TCGCGGTTCTTGACGAGGACGCTCAGGCGCAGCAGATGGGTCAGCCCTGGTCGGCTCCATGGTTTCGGCCTCCGCGTAGGAACCCACGACACTGGCGCTGTAAGCCAGTCGTGCCTGCCACTCCACAGTCTTTCGTTCGCATGGCTTCAAGCCCCAGGTTTCTCGGACCGGACAGAACCACCCCTCAGGACCATGACGGTGCCGGGCACGGTAGTCCGGCGAAATCACCAACAACTTCAGGAGGCACCTCATGCACACGGTTGATGCGCGTGTCCAGACTCGATAGGTTGCCACCAAACTCAAGTCTCTTATGAACCCGCCCAACAGCACCCCGACCGCGGCTACCGACTATCACATGTCCCCGGACGAATTCCGGCGGCAGGGTCACGCGACCGTGGATTGGATCGCGGATTATCTGGCCCGGGTCGATTCGCTGCCCGTGGCGTCGACCGTCCCTCCCGGCATGATCCGCTCACGGTTGCCCGCCACCGCGCCGCAACAGGGCGAGCCTTTCCCGGACCTGCTGCGCGACGTCGAGAACATCCTGCTCCCGGGGCTGACTCACTGGCAGTCGCCCGGGTTCTTCGGCTTTTTTCCCGCCAACAACTCCGGTCCCTCGATCCTGGGCGAGTTGCTGGCCGCGGGGTTGGGCGTGCAAGGCATGCTGTGGACCACCAGCCCGGCGTGTACGGAACTGGAAAGTCACGTACTCGATTGGATGGTGGATATGCTCGATTTGCCCGCGCGGTTCAAGTCGAGCGGTGCGGGCGGCGGGGTGATTCAGGACTCTGCTTCGAGCGCGGTGCTCTGCGCGTTGCTGGCGGCGCGGGAACGCGCCACAGGTCTCGCCAGCAACCAACGCGGCTGCGATGGCCGCCTGGTGGCTTACACTTCGACACAGGCGCACTCGTCGGTGGAGAAGGCCGTGAAGATCGCCGGCCTCGGCAGCGATCATCTCCGCCAGATCGAGGTGGATGACCGGTTTGCCATGCGGCCCGAGCGGTTGGCCGAGCGAATCGCGCGGGATCGCGCGGCGGGGCTCACGCCCTGTTTCGTCTCCGCCACGGTGGGCACGACTTCCTCGAACGCCATGGATCCCATCGCGCGCCTGGGCGCCGTTTGCCAGGCGGAGCGGCTCTGGCTGCATGTCGACGGTGCCATGTCCGGGACGGCCGCGCTTTGCCCCGAGTTCCGCCACATCCATGAGGGACTCGAGTTGGCCGATTCCTACGCCTTCAATCCGCACAAGTGGATGTTCACGAACTTCGACTGTGACTGTTTCTTCGTGGCCGACCGGGCGGCGTTGATCCGGGCGCTGAGCATCCTGCCGGAGTACCTGCGCAACCGCGCGACGGAATCGGGGGCCGTGATCGACTACCGCGACTGGCAGGTGCCGTTGGGCCGCCGGTTCCGCGCCTTGAAGCTCTGGTTCGTGATCCGCCACTACGGCGTGACCGGCCTTCAACATCACATTCGCCGGCACGTCGAACTGGCCAGGCAATTCGCCGGTTGGATTGCCGAGTCCTCCGATTTCGAACTGGCCGCACCCGCGCCCTTGAACCTGGTCTGCTTCCGGCACCGGGGTGGGGACGACCGGAACCGGGCGTTGCTGGAGGCTTTGAATCGAACGGGCCGCGTCTTTCTTACGCACACGATCCTCGATGGTCGTTTCACCTTACGGCTGTGTGTGGGTCAGACCCGGACAGAGTTCGAGCATGTGGACCGCGCCTGGCGGTTGATCCGCGAGCTGGGGTCGCCTTGATCCAGGGCGCCGTTCGCCGGGTGCGGCCTGAACTCACCGCGCGACCTTCCGGGTTCGGGGCGCAACCCGCCGGCAACAGGCTTGAGTTGGGTCCGGGCACGCTCGTATGATCCGGCGCACATGAAAACGATTTGCCTGATCCGACTCGCCCTGGTCGCCACCGCCATCATGCTGACGGTCAACACCCATGCCGCCGACAAAGGGAAGCCGCTGTTCAATGGCCGTGACCTCGAAGGCTGGGTCAAGGTGCACGACGTCGATTTCCAGGTGGTCGACGGCAACCTGCGCCTCGTCAAGGGCATGGGCTGGCTGCGCACGGAGAAGGAGTATGCGAATTTCGTCCTCGAGTTCGAATGGCGGGCGCTCCAGGAGAAATACGACAGCGGGATTTTCTTCCGCGCCGGGCTCGAGGGCAAGCCATGGCCGGACAAGAGTTACCAGGTGAACCTGCGCTACGACATGCTGGGCGGCCTGGTGCAGGGCTTCAAACCGCTGGTTCCGGCCGAAACCCCGAGACTGCCGCTAAACCAATGGGTCAAATTCCGCCTCGAAGTCAAAGGCAACAAAGTCACGCTCGACGTCGATGGCGAGCGCGCCTGGGAAACGGACAAGGTTGAACCCGGCCGCGGGTTCATCGGCATCCAGGCTGAGGATCGCAGCTTCGACTTTCGGAACTTCCAGATCGAAGACCTGGGCGCGTCGTGAGGTCAGCCTGTCAGACGAAGACCCGAACCCGGTTCTCACCATGCCGCTCACGCCGTTCATTCGAACGCGACGCGGAGTTGGAAGAATCGGGCCGCATTGCCGTTGAGCGGGACGGCATCTCGAATGCTGACGCTCCGGTAGGTCTCGTGGTCGGCAGTGTCAACGATTTCCGTTAGCGGCAGCCAGTCGGGCACGGCAAGCAATCCGCCGGCCACAGGCTCGAATCGGAGATCCGTGGCGGCGGACGCCTGACGGAAGGTCAAGACGCCATAGTATTCCCCGGCGACTTCGCGGATCGATACTTCCGGGGCCCCTTCCGAGTCCGGTGTCCGGGGATCCAGAGCGAAGGCGTATTCGAACACGTTGCTGAAGCCGTCGTGGTCCGGATCGGCATCGGACCCGATCACGGCTGGGTCCGTGGCGTTGGGCCAGTGGATTTTCTGCCAACGGCCAAAGGGGGTGTCCGGCGTTTCGGGAATCGGCAGGACATGGAAGACCAGGTCGGTGGCCAGGCTGGTTTCGTTGGTGGTGGCGCCCGCGCGCCGGGCCGTCGCCTGAAACGTCACGGTCACGATCCCATTCGAGGTGAAACCCCAGTTGTGATGGCTGTGACCACCCGGATAAATCGGGATGGTGTCGAGTTCGTTCAATCCATCGGTGGTAGCCATTTGAAACTCAAGGGCGCCATTTCCTCCGACCTGCCAGACGAAAAAATCACCGGGACCGGAAGCGGCCAGCAGACGAATCTCAACGGGGCCATCGAATACACCCGAGGGAATACCGTCACCGGAAATGCCGAGGTAGAGGAGTTGAGGGTCCTGGGTGGCTGGCAGGACCCAGATCGGCGCGCCGGCCTGGCCCAGGGGCGGGAAAGCGCCGGGCAACGTCAGCCGGGAAGCTTCCGTGGCCGTCAGGATCACCTCCGCGGGTTCATAGCTGATCGCGCGGTCGGAGTCGCGAATACTGAATCCGAGTTGGTTGGTGGCGTCGGGTTGGTAGACGACACGGATGTCGCAGTGCTGGTTGGTGAGCACGTAAGGCTGTCCCCAGGCGCTGAATCCGGAGGCGATCATGAACACGACCAGGGGAAAACTCTTCATGGCAAACTCAGAGGTCGAATGGCGCGGAGTCGGAGCGCGAGGAACCGCCCCGCGCTCCAACCTGTGGAGTGGATCGAATCATTCAGGATCGCTTGCCGCGACGACGCCACCCGGCCACGGCCAGGCCGCCAAGCCCGAGCAACAGCAGGGCGCCAGTGCCGGGTTCGGGCACCACCGCGAACTGGTAGGTCACCGGTCCGCTCGCGGTGCTCAAGCCCTGGAACATCCCGGAAGCCTCGAAGGTCACGCTGTAATCCCCAGGCGCGGTGAACCCATAGAAGAAATGGGCATGACTGCCCGGGATGACCTCGAGGTTGTCGGATGCGTCGATGCCGTCACCCGAGTTCATCCGAATGAGTGGATTGCCGAAGAGATCTGTATCCCAGATCGCAAAGCGACCGGGACCAGCCACGGTTTCCAGGCTCAGGGTCAGGTTTCCCGTCCAATCGGCAGGATCCAGTTCTTCCGCTCCAATGCCGAGGAACAACAGCTCCGGATTCGCGGATTTAGGCAGAATCCAGATGGGATCACCCGCGTTGCCCAGGAACGAGAAACTCGGGTTGGCGGGGATGGCGGTCTGGGCGGCGGCGCCGACCTGCAGGATGGCTTCTCCAGGTTCGTATTCGGCCTCAACGGGTTCTTCCTGGTGCACGTGAAGGTCCCAACTGCCCGACTCGTAGGCGATGCCAAGATCGACATGCCCGGAGCTGACGACGGTTTGGGCCTGGGCGACCACCGCACCGGCGGCGGTCAGGAGGACGGGAAGGATGAGTTGGATGTTCATGATCTTAAGAGGATTGGATTTAGGATTGGGCATTGGGGGCAATTGGGTCATTGAGGTGGCAGGGCAATGTTGTCGCCCTGGTCGATCCGGGCTTTTACGAACGCCCCACTTAAGGATTCAACGTGCGCATCCGCATACAAGTAGTTGGAGGAACCCTCCGTGTGACTGGCCCGGGCCGGGCCGGACCGGTGCCGGTCCGGTTCGATATCGAACAAAACCGCGTCCCAGCCCTTGGACCAATTGCGCGAGTGGGTGTGGTCGTTGAACACCGAGGGCGGATAATGCTCGGCGATGATGAAGGTGGTGATGGTCCGGCTGGGTTGCGGGAGCAAATCGAGCCGGCGAAATGACTCGAGCGTCCGACCGAAGGGATCCCGCAAGTCCACCGCGACATACTCGTTCAAGACGTAGCTCGAGGCGTTGTTGGTGGCCCGGTCCCGGCCCTTCGGATCCGCCGGACAAACCCGGATTTCATCCACGTCGCCGAGGTACGGCCGGAGCGTGAAGATCCATGATCGGTTCGTCTGCGTCGTGCCATGAGTCGTGCCCGGCATGAATCCACCATAATCGTCCGCATACGACACCGTGGCCAACCCGAGCTGACGCAGGTTCGACAGGCAGGCGATCTGGCGCGCGCGCACCTTGGCCACCGACAGGGCGGGCAGCAGGAGCCCGGCGAGAATGGCGATGATGGCAATCACCACCAGCAGTTCCACCAGGGTGAATCCCCTCGGATCTCCGCGATTCAGTTCTTTGGACAACACCATAGGACTTCCTCAAATCACCCGTTCAGCTTCGCTCGGTTTCGGCAGGCAACGGGGCATCCCGCCGACTCTAAGGTTTGGTCTGCTTCGGCGTGCGGACTGGAAGCCGCCCGCCTCAGCAAGGAATACGGTTGGAGGCAGGTCAGACGGCCGGCGGACCGCGGCCCGGAGGAAGCCCGTGGCAGGCAGGAGTTGGGAGGATCGGTGTTGCGAACAAGCAGGCGAGGACCCGTTCGGCAGGGACGACGGGTTCGGCAGCCAACGGCTCAAAGGTGATCTGGCTGTGACCCAGCAAAGTCAGGACACATTGGTGCTCGGACTGTGCGGCATCGGCGTGCAAGCACTCATGCAGAGCGTGGTCGACCGCGGCCAGGGACAGGAAGAGGTAAAAGAGGGCGGCGCAGACGCCGAGGGCGCGCCAGGCAACCGACCGAAGCTGGGCACGAACTAAATGCAAAGCGTTTGCATTAAACCACGAGACTGGCGGTTGCGCAAGGGGAATTCCTCGCGCAGCTGAAATCCTTATGATCCGCATTAACGCCCACATGCCGCCGCAGCCCCAAGCGGATCGCGTGCCAGGACCCGCGGATATCTCCCGCACCGCTACCCGAGCCGCGCACTCAGACGCCCCGCTGGCACTTGGGGCAAAGGCCAAAAAACTCGAGCCGGTGCGTCACCTCGAGGAAGCCATGTTGTCGGGCGACGCGGCTCTCAAGTTCGGCCGGAATACAGTCGTCGATCTCGACGATCTTCGAGCATTGGCGGCAGACCAGGTGGTGGTGATGGTGGCCGCCGGGCTGGTTCTCGGAGATCTCGAATCGGGAGCGCCCGTCGCCAAGATCGACGCGCTGCACCAGGCCCAACTGTTCGAAGCGGGTGAGGGTGCGATAAATGGTGGCCAGGTCACAGCGCTTGGGTGCCAGCGCGGCGGCGATGTCCTGCGGGGTGTAGGGACGAAGCTCGCGGCGCAGCAGTTCGAGGATGGACTGGCGCGAGCGGGTGACCCGGCCCGACCGCTGACGGAGAGACTTCTGCCAGTCGTCCCTGCGAGCCTGGTCGGGAACTTCATGTTTCGGGTGCGATTTCATCGGCTGCGGGCTAGATGACCCGCTTTCGGGCGGCGGGTGTGGGGATTGCCTTGAACCGGCGGGTGATATCGACGAGGGACTGCTCGACCCCCATGCGTTCGAGGCTCGAGGCGCCTACGAATCCGACGGCGTCCGTGTGTTCGTTGATATAGGCGGCGTCCTCGGGCGCGGAGATCGGTCCGCCGTGGCTGAGAAAGACAATGTCCCGGCGCACGGCCCGCGCGGCCTCGATGATCGCCTGGGTGCGGCGGACGGCCTCGTCCAGCGAGATGGCGGCGCTCGTGACCCCAATGCTGCCACCGATGGTGGTGCCCACATGAGCGATGATGGCGTCGGCGCCGGCCTCGGCCATCGATCTCGATTCCGCGGGGCTCGACACATAGACGATGCTGAACAGGTCCATCTTCCGGGCGAGGGCGACCATTTCGAATTCCTTCTGGACGCTCATGCCGGTCTCTTCGAGCACCTGGCGGAACTGGCCGTCGACGATGCAGTGAGTGGGGAAGTTGTTGACCCCGCTGAAGCCCATCTCCTTGACTTTGAGCAGCCAGTGCCACATCCGGCGGCGGGGATCGGTGGCGTGCACGCCGCAAATCACGGGAACCTCCTCGACGACCGGCAGGACTTCGAACTCACCGATCTCCATGGCGACCGCGTTGGCATCGCCGTAGGCCATCAAACCGCAGGTCGAACCGTGCCCGCTCATCCGGAACCGGCCGGAGTTGTAAATGATGATGAGGTCGGCGCCGCCTTTCTCGATGAACTTGGCGCTGATGCCGGTGCCGGCGCCGGCGGCAACGATCGGCTCGCCGCGTTCAAGGGCGGCGCGCAGTCGTTCGATGACTTCGCTTCGGGTGTAGGGATTGCCTCGGCCGGTCCAGGGATTGGGCATGGTACGGTGTAGTTGAGGTTTGGGTTGCGGTTCAGGGGTCGATCCCGGGATGGGCCGGACTTGAATCGCGTGAGGGTGCGAACGCCCCGGGCCAGGCCTGTTCAATGAGGCGGCTCAACGGGGTCGTGGCTTCCTCCAGTTGCCATGCGCTTTTCACGGTCAAAAACTATGCCGCGCAATCCGGCTTGTCGAGTGTGGCGTCCCGGAAATGCCTGGCAGCCGCCGGTCAACACCGGATTGCTCGACGGCGAACTGGCCTGGCGCCAATACGACGGCGGACACGAGGATCGCTCCAACATGAAGCGCTTCCTCGCCTGGGCGACCCGGATGCTCGACCGCCCCCCGATTGGACTGGATACGAGTCCGTAACCGGTGGGCAGTGCAGCGCGATCTTGCTTTCCGCCAGTCCCTCGGTAGGCTCGCGCGCAATCCGATTCCCGGGGCCATCTTCTATGTTTACGCGCGCGGATCTTCGTGGCGGCCTGGCGGTCGCTTTCATCACTTATCTTTCATTACACCATGGCGCTTTGCTGGGGCAGACGCCTTGGGCCTACGAAGTGCAGGCGAGCCCGCTGTCGGTCCAATTGCACCAACCGCTGAGCGTGGAGATCCGTGCCCTTGGCCCTGACGGTCAGACCCTGACGGATTGGGGAGGTGAAATCGATCTGCTGACGTTTCTCCCTTCATCCCCTTCGCCGGTCATCAGTGAGCTCCGCACTGACTTCGGGGCGAGCGCAATCGAGATCGCCAACCCAGCCCGCCGCGAGATCGACATCACGGGGTGGCGGTTCGAGACCTACGAAGATCGCATTCGGGCTACACCGAACGTTACGCTCGTTTTCCCGGCCGGATCGGTGCTCCCCGCCGGCGGCACGGCGGTGTGGTCCACGGACGGCACACCCCCGGGGGCATTCCCGCGTCTGATCGCTCCCGATTGGTCCACGGGCGACGCGGTGCGGCTGATCGATTCCACCGGACAACGGGTGGATGAGGTCTACCTCCATTACCGCCCGCCATTTCTCGGCCAACCTCTGTGGACCGGTGCGGCGCTGGGCAACTCGACCCTGAGCTCGACGCTGACTCGACGGGGCGCCGCGAACCACTTCCATGCGGCCGACTGGTCCCTGGAGCCTCCCACGCTGGGTGAAATCAATCCCGGCCTGGTGACGCCCTGGGAGGATACCGGCACCTGGCTTCGACCTCTTCCCGACCGCGTCACGTTCGTTCGGGGCGTCTGGGCCGGAACCGTCGAAACGACCCGGAGCGGAAACCCGGTCTACCTCGTCGCCGCCGACAGTTCCGGTCTCTCGGGGCGCAGCGCGTCCCTCGAGATTTTACCCTTACCGAAGCTCAGTCTGCTGCTGGAAGGTGGCCTGCCCGATTGTTCGGAATCGACCGCCGGCTTGGCGGGTCAACTCGTGGTTGGCATCCCGGCGGCTCGAGCCCTGGACACCACGATCCTGCTCGAAATCGCCGACACCAACGAATTCGTCCTTGCCCCGCGCGTCGTCATACCGGCCGGCTCGCTATCCGTATCTTTGACCGTCACGAACCTGGATGATACCCGGCCCGATGGCACGGCACGAGTGGCGTTGAGCGCGAGTGCGACTGGATTTCAGTCCGCCACCGCGTGGCTCTACAACGAAGACAACGAGCCCGGGACGCTTCACGTCTTCCCTCCCTTGGGCCTCGCGGAAGCCTCGGGGTTGTCAGACGAGCCTGGTCGGGTTTTCCTGGAAGCCCCCGCGAGCCATGACGTGGTGGTTCGCCTGACGGCCGATCCGCCTCTCGAGGTGCCGGGGACGATCGTGATCCTGGCGGGCCAATCGTCCGCTCCGTTCGAAGTCAGGGTTGGCGCGAACGATTTCGTGGACCCCTCGCCCTGGGATGTCGCCATCCGCGCCACCACACCCGGTTGGCCAACGGCAACCGCCCGCTGCCGGGTCCTCGACGACGATGACCCCGGCTACGATCTCTTGTTGCCGGAAAGCGTGGTCGAAGGTTCCCCTGCCGTCGGCCGGGTGCGCTTCAAGACGCCCCACGCCCAAGCCACCCGGATCGAGTTGGGATCGCTTTACGGCTACGTTAAGCTACCGCCGGAGGTGACCCTCGAGCCTGGAGCCCTCGAGGCCGCCTTCGAGTTGGTCGTCCCCGACAACGACGAGTCCGGCTGGTATGGGCAAGAGACGATCTGGGCGCAGGTCCCCGGCATCCATGGCGTTTCCGGCAACACGATCGCGTACGACGACGAAGTGGCGATCGACCATCTCTTGGTGGATTGGCTCCTCAACGCCTATGTGGCCGGCGACCCCTTGCCGCTGACCATCATGCTGGCCGGCTTTGGCGGTGTCCCGCAACAGACCAATACGACAGCGCATTTGGATCTCCTGGGCGCCGGCGGCCTGGCCCAACTCTCCCCTGACTCGCAAAGCGTGCAACTGATCGGCGGTGTCTGGAAGGGGGTTGTGCGCTTCGAAGGCGCGGCCAGCGGTGTGCGGTTGCGTGTCACCGCCGCCAATCAGGTGTTCCTGTCCGCGCCGTTCACGATCCTGGCCGGGCACATCCTGTCGCTCGAACTGTCCGATTTCGCCTGGGATCCGGCCGGACAACGGCTGCTCGCCCTCACTCCACCGGACGCGAATACCCCGGAGTCGGCACCCCGGCTTCTGGAGATCGATCCGGAAACGGGCCTGCCGGGGCGCAGCCTCGAGCTGCCGCAGGTGGCCGCCAGGATTGCCATAAGCGATGACGGAAGTCTGGCTTGGCTCGCCTCGTCGGCGGACACACTGCAGCGGATCGACCTCGTCAACTGGACCGTTGCGGGTGTGTTCGAGGCGGACCCCACCGCCACCTCGTCCGAAATACCGTTGCTGGCGGTTGTCCCCGGGCAGCCCGAGCAAGTGCTTGCCGTCATCGGCCGAGTCCGCGCCGGCACGCCCGGGACGGTCTGGTCAATGGCCCTCTTCGATCACGGCGCGATACTCGCCCACGAGGTGGCGCTGCCCCAAGGCGGGCGGCAGGTCAGCGATCTTTTGCTGTCTCCCGCCGGTCATCCCGCCTATGTGCTGACCGACGAAGGCAACACGATCCTCGAGCTCGAGCTCGCCGCGGCCGGGCTCACGCTCGCGAAATCGGTCGCGGAACCCCCGTTCACCTACTACGGCGCTTCGACGTTGTCCTGGCTTGACGGAAAACTCTATCGCGGTGACGGCACGGTGTTCGCAACGGATCAGGACCTGTCGCCGCTGGGCCGACTGCCGGTCTTCTATTCGGCCATGGGCTGCGCCGTTCCTGAACAGAATGCCATGCTTTTCCTCACCACCGAAGGCGACCTGCAACGATTCGATGTGGCGGCCGGCGAACTCACCGGGAGCCATGGCCTCCCCCATCATGGTTTCTTTCCCGGCCGGTTGGTCCGGTGGGGGTCCGGCGGTTTGGGCATGCATGTGCCGCAGTTCAAGGAGCTCACCCTGTTCACTTCCCCGATGCTCGCCGCGGTCTCTTCCGATCTGCGGCTTACCGTCCAGGCACCGGAGTTCGCCGAACAGGACCTCTGTGGCGGTTACGGTGGAGCCGCGGAATGGGATTGGGAGTTCGCCGTGACCAACCACGGTCCCGGCACGGTCGAAGGCGTTGTGCTGACCCTCAGCACGGGCGAAACCCACCCGTTCGGGACGTTGCTCAACGGACAGGGCGCCCGGTGCACCGTGCACCGCACCGGCAACGTGGGGGTTCACCTCGCCCAAGCCACCCTGCGTTGCTTGGGAACGGAGACCGCGCCCGACGACAACTCCGCCACCGTGGTCACCCGGGTGCGCGCCAACGAGAGTTCCTCGACCCGCCAACTGATCTTCGGCATGACAGACCTGGCGGCTTCGCCCGCCGGCGATCGGCTCGCCGTGTCAGTGGCTCGCAGCGCCGGCGATGTGCGGGATGGCGTGGCCATCATCGATCCGGACACGGCCACCGTCGAGCGGTTCTTACCTGTCGGGTCGGACCCTCACCGTCTTGTCTTCACCGACGACGGCGCGCTGCTCTACGTGCAACTGGGCACCAATCGGCTGGTGCGCTGGAATCTCAGTGCCAACCAGCCGGACTTGCAGCTGACTTTCCCCGATCAGACGCTGTTCCAAGTCATTCCCGTCCCCGGTTCGCGCCACGCCTTCGTGGCCGCCACCTCTTCCAGGACCGTGGTCATGGATGACAATCTGCCGCGCCCGCAATCCGTGGAAGGTCAGGCAACGGAACGCTGGTTGGGTTGGGCCGACGGTGAACTTTGGATCGCCGAGCCCGGCCAACTCCTCCCATCCTCCCTCGCGGCGGATGGGCTTCACCCGTTGTCCACCCCCATCAGCTATACCCCAGCGTCTGGCAGCATGGAGTTCGTCTCCGACGGCGCTCGGCTTTGCTTCGCTGGCGAGGTCTACGACACTGACACGCGCACCGTCGTGGCCGCTATGCCGTGGGGCCTGCCGTGCGTGGACACCAGCCACAACGCGCTTTTCGTTGGCGACTGGCGGAAGCTCGTGCGTTACCAGCGCTCCTCGCTGACGCCGCAGGCCGAACAACTCCTGGTCGAGACGTTCGACTTTCCGAGTGATCCCGTTCGCTGGGGCGCCGATGGACTTGCCGTGCGCACTCCCCAGCAACAACTGCTGATCCTCCGTTCGCCGCTCGTACCCCGGGCGGTCGACCTCGACCTCGCCATCTCGGTGGCTGCGCCGGACCTGTTCCGACCCTACGCGACCCAGGATTGGACGGTGACGATCACCAACCGTTCCGGCGTCGTCGTTCCGCGCACGCTGTTGTTCATCGAGTTCGACGGTGGTTTCCGCGACCTCGAGGTGCTGGGTCTGCCCACCAGGTGTTTTAGCCAGACTCACACCGCGGACCTCACCGGTCTGGGTCCGGGCCAGTCGCTCACGCTGCTCCTGCGCGGCTGGACCCTGCAAACGCAGAACTATCTGACTCTGCGGACGCTCTCCTCCGCCAACCTCCTGAAGCCGGAAGACGCCACGGTCTCGGTTACAGCCTACCCGTTGCTGGCACAGGCCCACGTCAAGGTTGCCGTAGCCGCTCCCAGCAACCCGGTGACACCCGGCGTACCTTTCACCGCTCCGATCACCGTGTTGAACACGGGCCCGGACAAGGTCTCGCTCGCCTATCTGCGTCCCGCACTGAGCCCGGGGCTGGAAATCCTGAGTTGGTCGGCCGAAGATCACTCGACCACCACAAACGCCGAATTCGAACTCGGCGCGCTCGCCATGGGCCAATCCAGAACGGTCGAAGCCCTGTTCCTGCCCAGGTCCGCCGGACTGCTCGCGTTTAAACTGAGCGCCTACGGCGACTTTGACGATTACGACTCCGCTCATGCCTGGGACGGCGCGGTCGTCTACGCGCCTGTTCCGGATGACGGCGTGACCCCGATGTTGGAGTTGAACGCCCCTGCACCACGGGTACTGGCCTACGACGCCTCGCGAGACGAAGTCCTCGCCGCCTTCCCGGATCATACACGGAATCTGCTCACCCTCGACCCGGAGACATTTCAGCCCCGCCAGCGAATCGCCTTGCCGGAGCAGGCTGAGTTTGTTGCCCCCGCCCAGGATGGAATCCACGCCTGGATCTCCTTCGCCGGAGGAGCGGGCATGCGGGTCAACCTGCGGGACGGCACCAGCACGGCACCCTTCCCTTATCACTCCTCCCAGAGCCCGGTGCACCATGTCACCGCCGTGCCCGGCCACCCTGAGACACTCGTCGTGGCTCTCACCCCGGGCTTTGGCGGCAACACGGTCTTACGGTGCTTCGACAACGGTATCGCCCGCCCCGCTGACTACGGGCCGCTCGGCTGGTCCGGCGGCGGCGTCTCATCGCTCTTCACCCCCGACGGCCGCCTTTTCGTTGCGTCCTCCCAGCTTCTGCGGGAGCTCGCCCTCAGCGCCTCGGGCTTCACCGAAATCCGCAACCTCGATGCGCTCTCCGTCTACTCCGGCAATTCTCTCAGCTTCGCGTCGGACCGACTTTTCTACCTGGAGGGGCGGGTCGTCGATCTCGAGACCGCCACCGCCGACGACAGCCTCCACCCGCGGTACCCGCTCGTGGCCGATGTCACGACGGGCCTGGCCTACTCTTCGGATGCCCGGCTCCAGGCTCGGGCTGCCGATACCCTTCGCCTCCTCTGGTCATTCGACTGGCCGAACGCCCCCTGGTCCGGTGCCAGTCTCGGGTCCCTGGGTCAACATGGTCTCTTCATCCTTGCCGACCGCCTCGCCCTGGTTCGACCCAACCGCTTCGACCCCCGAACCACCGACCTCGCCATCGGGGCCACCGCGCCCTCCGAGACGGAGGTGACGGCGGCCGGTTTCATCCTGGACTGGGCCGTCACCAACCGCTCCAGCTGGACCGCTCAGGACACGACGCTCGCGATCACCCTCACGGACGGACTTCGGTTCGGCCCGGACAGCGGCGCCGAGGGCCTGCAGGTGGCGACCTTTTCCCTGGGCGACCTCGAACGCAACGCGGCGTCGCGATTGCTGATCGTCGCGAACACCGCCGGCCCGCAAGCCATCACGCTGGAGTTGATGTCGTCCACACCCGAGAGCAATCCGGCCGACAACATCGTTCAACAACCGATCCACGTCTTGGCCCCGCCCCTCTGTTTCATTGACCACTTCCAAATGCCCGAGGGAGCTCGGCACAACCACGAAGCGCTGCAAGCCTGGCTGTCTCGCCCCACGCCCGAACCCTTGTATCTGGACTACACAATCACTCCGATCACGGCCCAGGCTGACGACTTCCATGGCCTGCAAGGTCAGGTCTTCTTCTTCCCGGGTAGCGATCGCGCCACCGTCGTGTCTGTTCGGGACGATATCCAGCCTGAGTTCGACGAAACCGCCGTCGTCGACTTCAGCTCCTCCCAGGTCGCCCTCTTCAACCCCTCGATCAACCTCACCCTCCTGAACGACGATTGGCCGGTCGTGCAAATCACCCCGCTCACGCTACCCGAAGGCAATGTCGGCACCGGCCTGGCCAACCTGTCCGTCCGCCTCAGTCCAACCGCTCCGTTCCCGGTCGAAGCCCGCTTCGGCACCACCCCGCTCAGCGCGACTCCCCACGAGGACTACGAACCGCGCACGGGTTGGTTGCGCTTCGAGCCCGGCCAAAGCCAGGCCACGTTCGTCGTGCCGTACCACGGTGACACGGTCCTGGAACCGTCGGAAACGGTTCAACTGACCTTGTTGCAGGTTGAAAAGGGTTTGTTCGGCGGCGCGGGTGGACTTCTGACCCTCCGCAACGATGACCCCGTTCCCGCCATCAGCATCCGGCGCCGGGATCCCGCAACGCTGTCCGTCGTCGCGGACACGGCGCCGGGCCTCACCTATCGCCTCGAATCCGTCACGAACCTCACCCGGGGCAACTGGACTGTCAGATCCGCGGCCCTGCAGGGAACCGGGAATCCCGTCGCTTTCGACGTTCCGGCCTCGACCAATCTCCAAACCTACTTCCGTGTCATGGCTCAGTAACGGCCGCGTGAAGTTCCGGTGGGGTGGTGGGCTCTTCTGAGCATCCACGGTTTCCCCAACCCCCAATCCTCAATCCCCCGGCCCGCGGGAGGAGCCCATGCCGCCTTTCCCGCATAAGCCAACGAAGTCCCTCAGCTTCGCCGGTGCGATCGGCGGCCGGCATTGACCTATTTCCGATCATCTGATATATGGGGTCGCATAGTTCGACGATTCTAATTCCATACTTCCCACGGAGGATCCTATGAACGCGTCCACTTCCCGTCGTATCGCCCTTTCATGGCTCAGCCTTTTCTGGTTGGCCTGTCTGGCTCAGACCGGCCTTCGAGCTGACGAACCCTCACCCGAGCCGGGGTCAGTGATCTGGCATCTGCCGCTCGAGGGGCTGGCAAGCACGATTGCCCTCGGCGAGAACGGACAGCTATATACCACCGTGGACGACCGATTGCTGGCGCTGAGCGCCGAGGGGCAATTGTTGTGGGAACACCGATCGGATGGCTGGCCATTCGGTTTCTCACCCATGATCACGGATGGCGGTCTGGTGCTGGTGGCGACCGAGATCAGTTGGACGTCGCCAGGCAGCTTCCAGGTCCAGGCCGTGTCACCGGATGGTCAGGTCGCTTGGGAGTTGGAGGAATTTGCCCTCGCGCGCATCCCGGCGGCGATGCCGGGCGGCGATATCCTGTTGTTCTCCGAACCCTTTGGTGAACCGCCGCAGGCGCACCGATTTGGAGCGGCCGGTGCCCAGCTCTGGCAGCAGCCGATCTCGGCTCTGAATTGGTTCGGCAGTCCTTCGGTGCGAGGCGACGGGGTCTTCTTTCTGCCGGGTGGGCACTGTGCCGGGCCGGACGGTTCAGTCATCTGGGACTTGTATCATGGCGAAGCTTGTTCCCCTGCCGCCATGGGGCGGGACGGCACCGCGTATTTCAGCACCGTGCCAGGCGCGACCGCGCCCACGGATCGACTGATCGCCAGAGCCACCGACGGATCGATCCGATGGGAGTATCCCGCCGGTTCAGTGGCTTCATCGCCGGCGATCATGCCGGACGACTCGGTGGTGTTCGGGACGGCGAGCGGGAAGATGGTGCGGTTGGACAAGGACGGAGCCCTGCTCTGGGAACAGGAAGCGGGCGCGCTCGTCACATCGTCGCCGGCGATCACGGCGGACGGCTTGATCTGGTGCGGCACCGAGGTCGGCCGTTTCTTCGCCCTCAATGGCGACGACGGAACGGTGCGGTGGGACTGGGCTCTGGGCGCCTCCGTGCATACCTCGCCCGCCGTGGGTCCTGACGGACGGGTCTACATCGCGGTGGCCGGCGCCGGAGTGTACGCGATTCAAGGCGCGGCCGGACCGGCCGAATCCGCATGGCCGATGTACCGGCACGACGCCGCGCGCCGCGCGCGCAATGGTGTCGTATTGCAGGTCCCTGGTGCTCCGACCGCGGTTACCGCCGGGGAGGGATTCGAACGCGGTGCGGTTGCGGTGTCGTGGCCTTCGGTGCCCGGGGCTGAGCACTATGAGCTCTGGCGTGGCATCACGCCCGACGAGGGAGCGATGTCAAAGTTGGCGGAGCGCATCAGCGGACCGACTCAGTTCGTGGACAGAACGTGTGAGTTCGAGCAGCCATACCATTACCGAGTGCGGGCCGGCAATGGCGCCGGGCTTTCGCCGTTGAGCGATGCGGTCGAGGGAAAACAGTCCACCCGCCGCTGGGTTCGCACGTTCGAGAGTCTCCCGTGCACACCACCCGCTCTGGGTGATGACGGGCTCTTGCGGGTGATCCTACAGGGAACAGGCGAACCGTTCGTGAATCGACTGGCGGCGGTTGACGCGGACGGCGCGATCCGCTGGGAGATCGAGGCCGGTTCGGTGGTCAGCGGCCCGGTGTTGGGCCGGGATGGCACCGCGTATTTCGTGACTTGGGAGGCGGTCGTCGCCGTCGACGATCGCGGAGCAACACAGTGGACGAGCCCGCTCCCGGCGGCGGCGAGTCCGCCCGACTTCAGCCCGAACGCGCTCGCGCTGACCGGGGACGGCGAGTTGGTGGTGGCGGCGCGTCCGAACTGTTTGTACTGGTACCGTGCCACGGGCACATGGATCCGGACGACCAGCACGCAAGTACAGTCGGAACCGGTGGTGGTGGTGACCGAGGACGGCGGGGTCTGCGTGTCGGGCAAGCCGCTCAACCTCTCCATGTTCGAGCGCAACGGCCTTCCACGCTGGCATCTCACCTCGCAGAATGCGCGCTCGATGGCCGGAGGACCGGACGGTTCGATCATCGCGGCGGGCAACGGACAACTGATTTCGAAGGCCCCCTCGGGAACGCTCGCTTGGACCTGGCGATATGGTCAGGACCACGTGCAGGCGTTTGCGCCGGTGATTGGCCCGGACGGAACGATCTATGTCGCGACGCCAGGCACCGGGCTGTCCGCGGTCAGCAAAGACGGTTTGCCTCTGTGGACCGAGCGAATCCCGCAACTCAGCAGCAGCCCGGCACTGCTCGAGGACGGCACGCTGCTGGTCTATCGCGGGAACCGGCTTTCCGCCTACGGCCCCGACGGCGCTCCCCTGTGGGAGGTCTCTCTCCCGAGCACGAATCCGTTCGTCGGGAGCGGTTCGCCGATAGTCGCGCCGGATGGGACCATCTATGCCGTCGGCGGCACGAACCTGCTGTGCCTGATCGGTTCCTCGCCCCTGGCCGCCCCTGGCTGGCCCGCTTCCCGGCGGGATGCCCGCCAGACCGGGAACCTGGCGAGTCCTTCGCCCGCGCCGGCCGCGCTGCTCAATGTGTCAGCGAGCGAGGGAACGTCCGTAAATCAGATACGGCTAAGCTGGGCTCCCAATCCGGACATTGCCTGGGTGGAGGTCTGGCGTTCGCCGGGCGACAACTTGAGTGCGGCCGTTCAGATCGGCGTGGCGGCTCCGGGTGAATTCGAGTACCACGATTCCGGGCTCCACCCCGGCGAGATTTGCCATTATTGGCTCCGGGCACGAAACGATGCCGGAACGAACGATTTCACTGAAACGCTCCGCGGCTACGCCTCGGCGGATACCCGGCAGCTTTGGGTCTATGAGGCCGCCACAAACCTGTCTGCGCCGGCGCTGGGGCTGGGCGACACCATGCTCGTGGCAAGGGCGGACGGCGTCTTGCTGGCCATCGACGACCAGGGCGCGGTGGCATGGAGTTTTGCCGAGTTGACACCCCCGTTGAACGGCCCCGCCGTGGCGCTCGACGGCACGGTGTTCTTGCACAACGAGAATGAACTCGCCGCCGTCCGCGCCGATGGTTCACTTCGATGGAAGCGCCCCTTGCCGGGAGGCGTGGCCGGGCCCATGACCGTCGGTTGGGATGGGGCCTTGTATGTTGCGCAGCAGGACCGGCTGACCGCGTTCGATCCCGATGGCACGCAACGTTGGCAGACAACTCTTCCGACCAGCCGCCCGTTGCACACCGTGTTGGGTGCCGATGACCTGCTCCGCTGCAAGGACAACTCCGGAGTCACGGTGCGTCATACCGATGGCACTTACGTCCGCACCCTGCCCGGGGGCGGCCCCATGGCGCTGGCGCTCGACGGCTCGCTCTATTTCGGCCACGCCCTCCGCGTCCTCAGAGCCGTCGATCCGGGTGGCGCGATACGGTTAGAGTTCGGACCCATCGGGGGCGGGCGCACTCCGCCCGAGGACGGACCGATCCTGGGCGAGGAGGGTGTCGTCTATGTCAGCCGAGCTCTGTCGTGGCCGGGCGACAGGACATATGCCATCAGCGGTCAAGGTGAGATGTTGTGGGAATACCCCATGCTCACCTCCGGGATGGTGGCCGACGATTCCGGCGGCGTGATCCTCGCCCGGACCAACCAGGTCACGGCGCTCCTTTCCGATGGGACTCTGCGCTGGGATTATCGGCTCGATGGAGTTCCGCCCTCGGCACCGTTGCTCACCGGCAAAAGCGTCCTCGGTTTCTCCGCCGGACGCCGCTTGATCGCGCTCCAGACCGCGCTGAGTCCCGCGGCCGGCGGTTGGCCGATGTGGCGCGCCGACGCACAGCGGAGCGGGCGAACGTCGGCATCGAGCCGGATGCTGGGCTGCCGAAGAACCGAGCACGGCGAGCTGGAGCTGTACTTCGCGGGAACCGCCGCGGCATCCTTCCGGGTCGAGCAGTCGTCAGATCTCGTCGAGTGGTCCATCGCCGCCGAGGGCGTGGCGGTTCCTGGCACGACCCGCGTGATCCTCCCGCTGCCGGATGAGCAACCGCGTCGTTTCTTCCGAGTACGGCGGGAATAAGGGCTGACCAGCCACCGACCTTTCTGGCCGAGTCCGACGCCGCCAGCTGGGCCTGGCGTCGGGATTGCCTGCGGACTTTCCTCGAACGCGACATGCTGCCGCCGCACCCAAAGCTGGGCGCGTCGTGGGAGGGTTTCGCGATAGAACAACATCTTGCGTTGACCGGCGAACGGAACGCCCCCGGAATGAGCAAGTCTCTGCACTTGGCCCTGGCACACGCCCAATCCCTCGTATGAACCTCAACCCCGGTCCGTGCTCACTCCGATCCCAAGCCGCTTGTCGCGGTCCGACCAAGCCAAGATAAGCTCTCCTCGGCGCCAGCCTCTTCTACCGGCCCTCCAGCCCGTGGACGGTTGGCCAGCAACCGCGCAGCGAGGGGGCATGAATGCGCAGATTGGCGTCGTCGTGGTCGGAGATGGAACAGTGTTTCGCCAGCCCGGAGATTCAGCAGTGGGTGCGCGACTTGCAGGAGGAGTCGGCCATTGTGTTGAGCAACCAGAGCAAGGAACGCGCGCTGGTGGGCGAGGTCATCTCCACCGTGGCGCTGGCGGACCAGATCAGCCGGGAGTTCAATGTCAGCGCTCAGGGCATTGACATGGAGATCGAGTTCACCGACGACGCCCACGAGGCCACCGGCGCGAAGCTCTACCTGCAACTCAAGTCGGGTGAATCCTACCTGCGCGAGCGCAAGCGCGACGGCGCGGAAATCTTCACGATCAAGGACGAGCGGCACGCCCGTTACTGGATGGCGCAGGCGTTCCCCGTGCTCCTGGTGATCCGGAATTCCGAGGGCGAAGTCCGCTGGATGGAAGTGCGCGATTGGTTGAAGCGAGCGAGCGACAACGGCCAGAAGCCGGTGAAGCAAATCGTCTTCGCGGGCGAGCGGTTCGACGTCATGAGCGTGCGAAGGTGGCGGGAGAGGGTGTTGGGGGAGATTGCAAAGACGTAGCCGCCGGTGGTTGGGCTTCTGGCCGGGCCGGGCACGATCCAGCGGTGGACTTTGGCGGCTTTATCCTCCCACGACCTCAACCCACTCCCGTCGCCCTCATTCGTCCTGCCGGCACCATCTCCCATCCGATGGGCGAAGGGTATCCCGTGGGCAAGGGACAGACTGCATCCGCGAGGACCGACCGAGTAGATGTGCCAGCCGGAGATTCGGATTTCACGGCGTTCAAGTGACTGCGGCGCGACTCGGATGTGGGGTGCCCGACAATGCAGCCTTGGAGCGACTCGGACTTCGTCCAGTCCGGGATGCCGGCAAGGTGTGCCTGTTGTCTGCGGCAGACGAGGGGATACTTCAAGAAACCAGGATCGTAAACGGCCTGCCACTCGTGAGCGACGCCCAGAAATTCCTCGACCTTCAAAAGACTGGGCTGCGCGGTCCCGAGGCGGCGGCCGCGCTGCGGGATTGGGATGAGTTTTGCCGACCATGAAGCTTCGCGCCTTCGCCCGCCGCCAGGCCTCGAAAGACGCCTTCGATATGTCCGGCTGAACTCCGCGGCCTTGCGCATACCGACGGGCCCGGCCGAGCCGGCGCCAGGGCGAAGACATCGAAGCGCCGACTTGCGCGCTTGCAATTTCAGACTACTGGGGGCTGAATCACCCGCATGGCCAGGAGGTTGGCGGAGTTTGTGATTCGGGGCGAAATCGATAATCGCCGGAAAGGTGTGGTCCAGGGCATCATCTGGCTCGAGGGCCGCGATCAACCCTTGATACTGGAGCTGGCCGGCAACGCGTGTGCCGACATTGCCGGATGCCTCCTGAAATTCACCAACCGATGTCCAGCCGTGCCGCTGCACAAGGAGCTTGAGATGAACCCGCGGCAAACGGGGCGAATCGGCGATCTGACGGCTTCACGCAGAATCCGCGTGCCCGAGTTTCCCGACGACAAACTTCACCTCATCGAGAAGCATGGGCAAGCGCCGCCGGAATCCCGGGCCAACGTCCTCTATCTGGAATGGTTCAGTGAAACCGACGGCCGCGTGGTGATCGAAAGCGCAGACTTGACGCTTGAGCTCTCGCCGCCCGCCTGGCAACCCACGGCCGAGGATGAACAGCAGCGTCTGGCCGATGCGCAAGCAGCATGGAAAGGCTTTCTCGAACGCCTCGACGCCAGGGTGGAACGTCACCAGCGAGGCGCCAAAGACCCCGAAGAAGATTGGGACGAACTGGATTACGAACGGTTCTTCAGGATTTCCGACGCTCGCAATGACAAGTACGGCGAGTTGCTCGACAAATACGGGCACCCGGAGGAGGCGCACGAACTGATCGACCTGGAAATGGGCTGGAATCGCGAGTTGACCGCGGAAGAAGCCGAGGAGGACCAGCGCCGCATCGATGAAATCAATGCCGACTGCGAGGCGGCCCTTGACGAGCCGTTGCCCGAACCCGAGCCGCATCGCGAGGGGATCGATTGGATCCGCACCGCGGACGGCGACATTCGGCATCCGCTCCAGCATCGCTGCTTCGAGTCGGCCATGAAAGTCTGGCACCAGTGCGACGAGCTTGGGCTGTGCGATGCGGACGATGACGTGGCATTGTTCGCTTTCGAGTTTCAGCACACCGCAGTAAAGCTGGGTGGCGCGCTGAACGGCATTGCCGAAGGCCGCGACCCATTCGATCCCGCCTTTACCGTCGCCTCTCTGAAACGCGCGCTGGATCGTTTGCACCGGGCACAGGCGGCCCTGGAAACTGTGGCGGCGAAACGCCGCCGTCCGGAAGATCAGGAACCGCTGCTGCCGAATTCCCTGGTTGTCGAAGCGCGGCGCGAGCTGTTCGCTGTGCGTGAAGGGATTCTCCAGTTGATGCAGGAGCTCCGCGGGAAGGTTTGAAACAGCCCGGCTGCGGTCTTGATGAACGGACGCACGTTCTCGGCGGCGAGAGTTGGACCACGTCGGTCGTGTCGGCCCAACGCCTGTTCGCCCGCAACCGATAAGGCATCCTGGTCCGCGTGGACCTGCCGTGAGCCGGCGTTACCGCCTCGGGTCTCGCCCGTCGATGCTCCTGAAGGGCTGACGGTTTTGGAGTCACGGCGGGCGCAACTGGGGTTCGGCGAGTCATGACTCCCTGCGATTTTCCGCTTCCCAGCCCGCGCGGGTGCGGTCAAAATCCCGCCATGTTCACCACCCTGTTTCCCCGCTGCCTGGCCCTCTGCATGGCCGTAACATTCAGCATCGGAATGACCGCCCGTTTGCCGGCGAAAGATTACCGGCAGGAGTCGGCGGCCGAGCGGGACGCCCGCATGGCGTGGTTCCGGGAGGCCCGTTTCGGCATGTTCATCCATTGGGGCGTCTATTCGGTGCCGGCCGGCGAATGGCAGGGAAACAAGAACTACGGGGAGTGGTTCATGGAGGAAACCAAGATGCCGGTGAGCGAATACGAAAAGTTCGCGGCGCGATTCAATCCGGTGAAGTTCGATGCCCGCGAGTGGGTGCGCATGGCCAAGCAAGCCGGCATGAAGTATATCGTCATCACCAGCAAACACCACGATGGCTTCGGCATGTTCCGATCCAAGCTGACGGACTGGGGCATCGCCGGCACGCCCTTTCCCCGTGATCCGCTCAAGGAACTCGCCGCCGCCTGCCAGGCGGAAGGTATCCGGCTCTGTTTCTATCACTCGATCATGGACTGGCATCATCCGGACTGGGGCACGCGCCGCGCGTGGAACGACCGGGCCCCGTCCACGCCCCCCGACATGGATCGTTACGTGGCATTCATGAAAGGCCAACTCAAGGAACTCCTGACCGGTTACGGCCCCATCGGCATCGCCTGGTTCGACGGCGAGTGGGAGAGCCCATGGACCCATGAACGCGGGGTGGACCTCTATAACTTCGTGCGCGGCCTGCAGCCGGATATCATCGTGAACAACCGGGTGGGCAAAGGCCGCTCAGGCATGGCGGGCATGGATCAAGGCCAGGGAGTGGGCGACTACGGCACCCCCGAACAGGAAATCCCCGCCACCGGCTTCGGCCCGGGTGTGGACTGGGAATCCTGCATGACCATGAACAACCACTGGGGTTACAACCAACACGACCAGAACTGGAAATCGACCCAGACCCTCATTCGTAACCTCATCGACTGCGCCAGCAAAGGCGGCAACTACCTGCTCAACGTCGGCCCCACCAGCGAGGGCTTGTTCCCGCCAGCCAGCGTGCAGCGCCTGGCCGAGATCGGCGGCTGGATGAACGTCAACCGCGAGGCCATCTACGGCACGACCGCCAGCCCGTTCCGCAAGCTGCGCTGGGGCAAGTGCACGCAGAAACCGGGCAAGCTATACCTGCACGTGTTCGATTGGCCCGCCGACGGCCGCCTGGCCGTGCCGCTCTCCAACCGGGTGAAGCAGGCCACCTTGCTCGCCAACCGCGCCACGCTCCGGACGCAGACATCCGCGGAAGGCCTGGTGATCCAGGTGCCGGCCACCGCTCCCGATCCTCATGCCAGCGTGGTGCTGCTGGAAATCGAAGGCGCTCCCCAGATCGTTCCCGGGGCGGACGCGATCCAGCAGGCGCCCGATGGCACGCTGACCTTGAAAGCCGGCGACGCCGAGTTGGTCGGGCATACGCTCCAACTCGAGACCAAGGCCGACGGCATTCCCAACATCGGACACTGGACCGACACCCATGACTCCGTGCAGTGGCCGGTGGTGATCTCGCGCCCCGGTCGATACCGGGTCGAGGTCAGTTACGCCTGTGAACCCGGCAGCGAAGGCAGCGTCTGCGTGCTGACGCTGGGCGATCTCAAGATCGAAGCCACGGTCACCGCCACCGCGGGCTGGGGCGATTTCAGGACTGAGAAGGGCGGCGAGGTCGACCTCGAGCAAACCGGCCCGACTCTCATCACCCTCAAGGCCACGTCAAAGCCCGGCCTCGGAGTGGTCAACCTGCGGAGTATCACTTTCCGACCCGTGCCGTAAACCGGGGTGATACGATCGCGGATTATCCTGTGGCCGGCGTTGCTCGGCGTCATCATGATCTCCGCCGGCTGCGGAGGTTATGTCGCCCGCAGGATGGTTCAGGCGCCCAATTCCTATCCCTCCTGGCTGGCGCCGGCCGCGCCCGTGGAGCTGGCCTTCAGCTCCCCGTTCCTCACCAACTTCACGCCTCAGGTTGTGGACGTCGGCCCGCCTCCCGCCCAAATCCACTATCGCATCGTGGACCCCGCCGATTACCAACTGGAGGTCACCACCACGAACTGGACGCGCCGGGCTCGAACCCATTTCAAGTTCTCCTTCAAGGCCAACATTCCTGGCAAACCCATCCCCTGGACAACGACCCCGCGCGGCACGGTCGTTCTCCTGCACGGGTACGGACTCGCGCAGTATTCCACCGTTCCCTGGGCTCTGCGGCTGGCCGAGGAAGGTTGGCGTTGCGTGCTCGTCGATCTCCGCGGCCACGGCGCTTCCACCGGCGCGCGTGTCCATTTCGGGTTGATCGAGACCAACGATCTCTCGCAGTTATTGAATGTCCTGGCGCGCGACCAACAACTGGTGGAACCGGTAGCTGTGATGGGTGACTCCTACGGCGCGGCGCTCGCGCTCCGCTGGCAATCGGTCGAACCACGCGTCGGCCCGATCATCGCCATCGCCCCCTACGCGCGGCTTTCCACCGCCGTCCTGAACATCCGACGCGAGTACGCCGCCTGGTTCCCCAGAGTGTTCATCCAGGCGGGACTCCGAAAACTGCCGCGACTTCTCGAGGTCGACCCCGACGAATTGGACACCTTGACCGTGCTCGACCGGCATCCGGTCGACGCCCTGTTCGTGGCCGGGGCGGGCGATCGCATCTCCCCGGTGGCGGACGTTCGACTGGTATGGGAGCAGGCCGGTGCCGGCAGCCGGTTCCTCGAGATCCCCGGCGCCACCCACGAAGCGCTCCCTTACTTCTTCGACGACCTCGTGGTGCCGGTGCTCGAATGGCTCGACGGTGGAGGTGGGGGCTACACCCAGACCCGATCCGCTCGCGGCACTCCTTGAGCCGTGCCTCCGGAAGCGCGGGAAGGAAGACATCAAGCATCTGCCGCCCGAGCAGATCGCTGAAAGCATCCTTGGTAAAGAGCGCCAGATTGCCGAGATTCCCGGCAATATCAAAGGCCTTCTGGCTCCGACCCAATGAACGAACTCATCTTTCTGATCGAAGAAGCCCCGGAAGGTGGTTACACCGCGCGCGCCTTGGGTCATTCGATTTTCACGGAAGCGGAATCCATCGACGCGCTGCGCCACCAGGTTCGGGACGCGGTGAAGTGCCATTTCGATGAAGGCAAGGCGCCGAAGGTGATTCGCCTGCACTTCGTACGCGAAGAGGTCATTTCCGCCTGACCGGGTTGACTTCGCTCCTGGAGTGGAATGAAACTGCCAAGAGACATTTCCGGGGCCGAACTGGGGCGAGCCCTCAAGACACTTGGGTGTCAAATCACCCGCCAAACTGGCAGCCACCTGCGGCTGACCACCTCCGAGCGCGGCCAGCATCACGTCACCATTCCCAGCCACGATCCAATCAAAGTGGGAACATTGGCGGCCATTCTCGGCGACGTAGCGGCACACTTCGATCACCGGCGACGAATTGCTCGCCTTCATCAACAACGAGGAAACCACGCGTCCGGACGGCAAGCGCGGCGCCGGCCTGTTTCGTTACCTGCGCACGCTGACCAGTTCCAATGGCGACGACCGGCGCGAGGTGATCGCCACCGTGTTCAGGGGCGTCCAGAACCGGATGGTCAGCGGTTACCTGTTGCGCGACGTCATCAACAAGCTCAACGGCATCCAGGGCAATTTCCCTGAAGACAAACAAACCGCCGAAACCGCGCTGCTCTTCCTGCAACTCATCATGCGGAAGCTCCGGCGTTCCGCCTCCTCGTCACTCGTCACCCGTCACTCGTCACCCCGCTGCGCTCGCGCAGCGGTCGTCGTGCCCAATGGCACGTTGTTCGGCGATGGCGTCTGCGCGCGAATCAAGTCGGAACTTTTGCAGGAATTCAACCTGCACACCATCGTCCGGCTGCCCAACGGCGTGTTCGCCCCCTACACCAGCATCCCGACCAACATCCTGTTCTTCGACCGGTCCGGCCCGACGCGCGAAGTCTGGTATTACGAGCAACCGCTGCCGATCGGACGAAAGAACTACACCAAGACCGCGCCCATCCAGTTCGAGGAATTCGCCGACTGCATCCAGTGGTGGACCAAGCGGGAGGAAAACGAACGTGCCTGGCGAGTCCCCGTCACGGAACTGCTGGAATACAATCCGGACGGCTCGCTCCGGGCGGTCAACCTCGATCGGAAGAATCCGCGCGGCAAGGAAGACATCACGCATCTGCCGCCCGAACAGCTCGCCGCCGACATCCTGAAGAAGGTGCAACGGATTGCGGAAATCATGGGCAACATCCAGAAGCTTCTCGCCGGGTCGGTGAAACCGCGGGATTCACGCCCATGACCAAGCCAGCCGGCATGCCATTCAGTGACTATATCGTCTTCGTGGACGAAACCGGCGATCACAGCACGACGATCATCAATCGGGACTTTCCCCTCTTCGGACTGGCCTTCTGCGTTTTCAAAAAATCCGATTACATCGACAACGTCACGCCAGCTCTGCGCCGGTTGAAGTTTGCCACATTCGGGCACGACATGGTGGTGCTGCACGAGCATGCTATCCCCAAGAAAGAGAATGCGTTTGCCCTGATGAGTCGTGAACCGCGCGAAGCCTTCCTCACTGCACTGACGCAGCTCATCGAGGCGGCGACATTCACACTGGTGGCGGTGATCATTGACAAGCGCCGACTCATACCAGCCATCATCGCGCCAAACCCGTATCACCTCGCGCTGTTGTTTGGTTTGGAACGATTGCAGCGTTTGCTCGCTTCGAAGGGTCAGGAGCAAAAACTGACACACGTCGTTGTCGAATCGCGCGGCAGGCGGGAGGACACAGAACTGGAACTGGAATTCCGGCGCATCACCGAGGGAGCGAATGATTCGGGCCAGCCCTTCCCTTTCCGACTGGTGATGTCGGATAAACGCAGCAACTCGGAGGGCCTGCAGCTTGCCGACATGGTGGCGCGGCCAGTTGCCCTGTCCGTGCTGTGCCCCGGCCAACCGAATCGCGCGTTTGAGATTCTCCAGACAAAATTCTGGCGAGACAGCAATGAACGGGCGGAAAACTGCGGATTGAAAGTCTTCCCGGAAAAAAACGAAGGGCCACCAGGAAGTCCCAGTAGCCCTTCACCGAACGGGTAGTCCCATTCCAAAACCGGCGATTATTTAACCTATGTCGCACCGAAACGCAAGCTGTCAGACCAAACCATGCCCAACCGTTACGCTGGACCAGGTTCTGCCGCGTGGGCTGCGCTTTGAACCGCAGCCGAGCGTATCGGTGTCAGCGACGATTCTCGCGCGCGGCACGTTCGGCGCGAACGGCATCCACTTCCGCCTGGATCTCGTCCATGGTCATCGGATCGTCGGCCACGGAATGCAGCTTCTGCAACATTCGGCCAAATTCCTCCCGCGCGCGATTGCGCCGCAACTCGTCGGTCAGCCAATCCACGAGCCGAGCCGAGTCCGGCAACCCTGCGGCCCGTGCTTCCTCGACCAGTGCGTCGGGCAAATCCAATTCGAGCGTAATGCTCATGCAATGTTGGTGGTTGAGGGATATAGGATTGACGCACCTCGGCGCATCTCTCACACGGCACAGGGCCGACTTTTGTCCCTCGAACCGCGTTCACCGTACGGCCATGGCCATACCCCGTCAACCGTCGCACGACACAGCCCGAATCGCCAAACCATGGCCAGGTTTCAGGTAGCGCCAGACAGGATGAACAGGATGGACAGGATAAAGGCCAACCAACACCAACCTTCATGACGCCTCATCCTGCAAATCCGGTTCATCCTGTCAGAACGCCCTGGCCAACCGTCCGGCTGGGCGAGGTGCTGCGGCATCGGAAAGAGTGGATCACTATCGATGATCTGACGAACTACAAGCGTCCGCGCGTCCAGCTTCACGTTCAGGGTATCGTCGTTCGCGACGAAGTTCCGGGCGCGCTCATCAAAACCAAGACGCAGCAAGTCTGTCGCACTGGCGAATTTCTCGTCGCAGAAATTGACGCCAAGGTTGGCGGCTTTGGGATCGTGCCGGAGTCGCTCGATGGCTCGATCGTCAGCGGCCACTATTTCCTATTCGTAATTGACGGGGCGAAGCTGGATCGGCGCTTTCTTGATTACTTTATCCGCACCCCAGCGTTTCGCGAGCAAGTCGCGGCGCAAGGGTCTACAAACTATGCTGCGATCCGTCCCGCGCATGTGCTTGGGTACGAGATGCCCCTCCCGCCATTGGTGGAGCAGCGGCGGGTGGTGGCGCGGATCGAGGAACTGTCCGCCCAAATCCACGAAGCCCGCACCCTCCACCTACAGGCCTCCGAAGAAGCCGACGCGCTCCTAGTTGCTATGGCACATCGCGGCGACCTTGATCGATCCGCAAAGGAATGCGCTGGATGGAAGCGGAGGCGTTTATCTGACGTGATTCAATTTGTGGACGACGCACACAAAGTCGCACCTGATCGCTCATATCCGAATCTCGGCATTTATAGCTTCGGTCGTGGGCTGTTTCACAAACCTCCCATTGACGGTCTTACTACCAGCGCGACGACGCTGCGCCGTGTGAAGGTGGGGCAGTTTATTTACAGCCGACTTTTTGCCTTCGAAGGAGCATACGGGCGCGTGACGCCAGAATTTGATGGCGCATTTGTTTCACAGGAGTATCCCACCTTCGACTGCGACTCCCGTCAGATTCGTTCGGACTTTCTCGCGGCATATTTTAAACCCGCGCATCTGTGGAAAGCGGTTGCAGCCGGCAGCAAAGGACTGGGTGACCGAAGGCAGCGTGTTCAGCCGGCTCAAGTTTTGGCGCACGAGCTTTGGTTGCCGCCAATTGAATGGCAAAACCGTCTCGCCGAAGTGCAGGCGGAGGTGGACGCATTGAAACGTCTGCAAGCCGAGACCGCCGCAGAATTGGATGCTCTGCTCCCGGCCATCCTCGACCGCGCCTTCAAAGGAGAATTGTGATGCAAACCACGAATCCTCAATCAACTGCCACAAGAGCCATATTCGTCCGGCTGACAACGGAAAAGGAGCGCACGGAATTCTACGCTTCGCTCGATGGTCCGAAGTGGTGGATCAACGGCAAGCGGAAGGATTCCGATCAGGGTTGGGTCGAGGTGTTCAGGGATTCCTGGTGGAAATGCATCTTTTGCGGGCGTGACCTGGCGGCAAGCACCGATGCGCTGGTGGAGGCCACGGAGGAACATCTGGTGCCGCGTTCACTCCTCGAACCCAACGGTGTCGAGCCAAGTGTGGCGCACAACATGGCGGCTTGTTGCGCCAGCTGCAACGTCCTCAAAGGCGAGTGTATTCCAGCAAAAGATCATCCGTGCTGGAAGTCGCGCCAGGCCTATGTGAAGGAATGCTACCGATTCATCTCCAGTCAGCGGCTAAAACAGTATCTTCGATACCGGGATCACGTGGAGAAGGTTCTGAGAGAAAGGGCCGGCGAATGAATGCCTGGCTTCACGGACCCAGCCGTGGCCGAGGTCTTCGAGGGGCGGGCGATCCGCCGCCAAATCCGCATCCGGCTTTTCGAGTCGACGGATGCCCCGTGGATCGACCTGCTGTTGTACCTGCCCAACCATGCCCGCGGACCGGTACCCGCGTTTCTCGGGCTGAACTACGGCAACCAGGGCGTGCATCCGGACCCGGAAATCGTCCCATCGCGGAACTCGGTGTGCCGCCGAGGCGAGCACGCGCATCGCTGGCCGCTGGAGATGCTGCTGCAACGCGGCTATGCCGTCGGCAGTTTTCATGGCGGCGACATCGAACTGGATCGCCACGGTTCGGGTTGTCACTTCACGCTTGAAGACTGGAAGTCCGGCATACGCTATCAGGTCCTGCGGCAAAGCGGGCGCACCCAACTGGCCGACGACGCCTGGGGCTCGATCGGGGCCTGGGCCTGGGGCTTGAGCCGGGCGCCATCCATAAACGTGGTGTAGAAGAAAAACGCCGGGCAGGCAAGACCCGCCTTCGTGGGGCTGCGGCCTTCGCAGTCGTTGACAGGCGGCAACCACCCGGCACAAGCTGATTCGAGCCTACGGACGGCTACGAGTCCTTAGAGGAACAGGCTGTCTTTGTTTCGCGCTCAATCAAGCCTATGCGCATCACGAACATCGCGGAATACGCCTCGGCGGTCGAGAGTCTCGTGGAAGAATGGACTCCGAAAGGGGTCGGTTGGTATGCCGCGAATTGCGCACTCACTTCTTCGGGATCTAACCGGCCGTAGCGTCGTACCCATCTAAGGGCAGCTACAGGTTTCGCCGTAGACGGTAGAAACTTCGCTCTTCATCCGGGACGATTACCATGGGATTGGGCGCGTCTGGCAGGTTAGACCACGGGCCGGTGACTTGATCGGCTTTCTGGAGGATCCCTTGGCCAACCCAGGTCAGAACCAGATCCTTACCCGAGCGGATCAACTCGAGCTTGGAAGTCGCGGGGACGCTTGCACGATCCGTTGGGTCGGAACCGAGCTCGACTTCTGCTCCGTCGGAGAATCCGTCACCGTCGGTATCCGCAACGAATGGGTCGGTTCCGGTATCGGCAGGTCCAACGTAGGTGCCCGTGTTGGTCTCAACGCTATCCGGAAGACCGTCATCGTCATCGTCCTCATCCTTGAAGTTGGCCAAACCGTCGCCGTCCGGGTCCGCGGAGGGCAGCTGTGCGCCAGGCAGGATGCCCGTTTCTGGATAGGGCAGTCGGCCTTCCCAATCGATCTTTATGGATCGAGGCTCTCCATCTGACAGCAAGACCTCCAGATCGGGCATTTCGGTCATCCATTCGCCGAACCGCCACAGTTGCTGGGTGTCGGGCATGCCGTACAGGTGACCGAATCGGAAGTTCCTGGCGATCGCCTCACGCACCCACGGGTCCTGGTTGAGGCAACAGATGTCGTCGATGAAGAGCTCCTGGCCCCCGACCCTGAACTGGGTAATCGTGCCTTGCAACGCGACGGTGCCCGTGTCCTTGCCGAAGCCATTGACCACGGTTACCGCACAGCCCCCGATGACCGAGCCATCGATATCGGCGAAGTTCTGAAAGTTCTGGAAATCGCCGTTCACCTCGAGATTGATGTTGCCGCCGTACTCCCCGAACAAGAAGCGGAGCCCCGAGGGGCACACGCCTGCCGTGAGACAGCCGAAGGTGAATTCGGCGTTGATGTTGTTGAGATTCAACTCATTGCCCGAGCCACCCGAGTGTGAAGCCGCCAGGACATTTGCAGTCCCGGTTTTGGTGCTACCGGATGGAAGCCAGAAGAACTCCCTGAACTCCACCGTGTGTCCGTGCGTCACGAAGGAGTCGGTGATCGTGTAGGTTCCCAGGCGGACGTCGTCGAAGTCAGCGCATGGGCATTGGGTGCCCTGGGTGCCGCGGATGGTGAACTCGTGTTGTTCAGGATCCTGCGTATAGGGGTACTGATGGACCAGTCGGGACTCTCCAACTCGTTCGCGACCCACATAGAGATCGAACGCGCCCACCAGATAACCCCCCGTGATGTCGGTGGCGTTTGTGAGGTGTAGTTCCGGGGTGAAGATGTTCCACTCATATCCCGGCCAGATCGTGCCCGACCGAGTCTTGGTCACGATGCCGAAGGACATATCCACCGGATAACCCGCCAATTGATGGCCGCTCGGATGCGTGAGAGACACCCAGTCCCTATCCATTAGAGCAGCCGCCTGGTCGTTCCAGCCGTGCTCCGGATCGGTTGTCTTCCAGCCCCACTGGGATTGGCCGGTGGCCAGCTCCACCGAGACACCCAACCAGTAGACCTTGGGATTGCGGGGCGAGCCTTGCTGTCGGAAGGCCTTTTCCTCGGGGACCGCAAACCGGTATTCAAAGATACGGTTGTCATAGCCCAGAGGTTTGGTGAGATACGGATCCCAGAAGCGCTCTTCCGGGACGAAGGCGAATTCACGGGCTTCGAAGTCACGTTCGCTGAACAGCTCCGACCACAGCAGTTCCAGTGGCTTGGAATACTGGTTCTTCGGATCCTCGTCGGGATTGCCGCCGTTACCGACCGGGTCGTCGCTAAAGATGCTCAAGCGGAAGTGCTGGAGCCGACCCGGCGGGTTGCCGCTTCCCGAGTCGTTCAGCCATGAACCCCACAGGAAGATCTGCGTGATCGGGCCGGTTTGGATGCAGCGGAAATCATCCGCCAGCAGGCGCTGGATGCCGTCCTCGTTGTCCGCGCGGATGTCGGTACCGTTGGGGGATTCAAAAGGTGGCTGGAGATACTTGGTGGTTTCCTCGTCGGCATACGTGAAATACATGTCGTCGTATGAGATGCCGTTCCAGTTCTGCAGGATGAATTCGGTGGTGATGATCACATCGGTGCCAAAGGGAACAGGGTGGTCGCTCAGATCCCAGTCCACTTCGATGGTGTCGCGGGTCGTGGGGTAACTCGGATGCATGCTCTGGTGCCCGTTGCTCTCGCCGATCACTGGGTCGTTAGCCGTTGACCAGTCGATCTCCGTCCGGTAGCCCAGGATGTCGTAGTCGGTCCACGCTGCGTAGTGCAAGTCCGTGGCGTCTTCCAGGTCGTCCTGATGTATCTTTCGTGATTCCACCCCCATTTGGGTAGGACCGTCGGAGGGATCCACCGGACTGTCGGTGGGGCTCAACACGCAAGCCTGGATTACGTAGGCGTGGCCGTATCCGCCATCCATGTACCAGCCGTTCCCATTGTTAAGTCCGTCGGGGTTCGGGTTGGTGTAGGCGTCCCAAGTATAGGTCTGGAACATGTCGGCGCCATCGGTGTCGGAATCTGCCACGATAATGCTGGCCGGGTTGTCCGTCAGTGGGCCTGTGCCGGCGCTGTCACCCCAATAGGTCACGGCGTGACCGCCGTTGCAGCCAGGCCAGCGCACGGCAAGACTGACCAATTGGTAGTCTCGCAGCCGGTTCCCGAAGTCACGGGGCATGTTGGGGGCAGACCAGGCGTTGCACCCCGTGCCGCCAAAGGTGTTCACTTGGGTATAGGGATTGACACCCGCCTGGAGGTTATTGGCCGAACCGAGCCACCAGTTCAGGGCGTGGTTCATCCAGCCCCCATCCCTGGTTCCGTGAACGTCTGCCGCATCCAGGCTGAGTCGCCAGTTGAGGAAATCGAGATAGATGTCCTCGGCCCGCTGCTGAATGGTCGCACCAGTCCCATACCCTGCGCCGGCCAACTGGTTCGCGGCCGCCGCAAGCCAGCAGGAGCGGTCCGGGGTCGCCACCACTCCAGGCACCAGGCCGTCGATACCACCGACCCGCTCTTTGTCCACGTCCGACGCCGGCGAGCGCTGCCACTGGCCGAACGCCGTCCTCATCGACGACTGCGCTAACAGGGCAATGAGTAGGACCTGCATGATTCGAACGTATTTCCTTTCACTGTTCATTGTTTTCATGGTTCTTCTCCTTGTCTAAGCCGCCGCGTCACGCGCGGTCGATCTCGAGCCACCAACGGAGGTCTCCGTCAACGGATCTATCGAGCCCGCTTCCGCGGTGATAACGGTCATTTCCACTCCACAGCGCTCCGCCAGACGCACAAGGCCAAGGCCAACCCGGTCCAGAAGAGCGCCTTGCTGGCCTTGCGCTTGTATTGGCAGGTGAGCCGTTCCATCGCTTCGTTGTACCATCGGGCCACTCCTGTCCGCAGGGCCGCCAAGGGTGGCTCAGGAGGCGACTTGCTCGTCCCTTGGACTTCGCGCAGGCGTTGGATCGCCAGCAGATGCGCCCGCAACGGGGCCAACCCCGCGTGAGCGGGTTCGCACGTCGCTGAATCTCTGCCTGAATTGCCACGCTGCTCGGGAGAACTCATGAAATGCGCGGGCTCAATGATCCCCTGGCCGTCGGCTGCGCACCTGATGGCCATCCGTTCGAGGTCAAAGTCCAACTTTATAGGGCGCGGATCGACCTCCGCCAGGCGAAGGGTTCAGGATGACGATTTGGATCTCCGACTCTTCCTGGAAAGCTCCCGGACCTTCCGCCGGTAGCGACACCAGGACCGTGGTTTCGGCTTGATCGGCCGCGGGCGGCTTCGCCGGAGAACAGGCCGGTGATCATGGCCAGAGCACAAACCACATAGAGGTTGGTGGCGTCCATGGTTGTGCCTGGCGCCATACCAGCCCGAAGGCTGAGATACAGGGCGGTCGCAACGCCGGCGCCCACCATCGGGCGGAAGAGGTAAACAACGAACCCGGAGCTTACGAACTTCTGCTCCCCAAGATACCGTCCCACCGAAGCCAGTGACTGAATGACGGCACCGAGCGCGCGGACAAGCACCGTCAGGTTGAAGTCGGAGAGTGCGCCCGTGTCATTGGTTCGCCACTGCGAAACGATCGCCTGTCCGGTGGAGAGCAGTTCCAGACGATCGCGCGAAATCTGAAGCGCGATGTGGATGCTTTGCGTCTCTCTTCAACACCCTATCGCCCCCACCCGGCGCGAAGGGCGCGGAGGGCGTTTCCGCCGATGAACTTGCGGACTTGTTCGGGCGTGAAGGACTCGAGCAACGCCTGGGTCAGGCGCGGGATATCGGCCGGTTCACGGAGATCATCCGGCGGATCGGTCATGCCGTCGAAATCCGAGCCGAGGGCGATGCAATCCTCGGCCCCCTGGTCGACGAGCGCGCGGATGGTCGCGACGACCTGCGCCAGGGTGTCCGCGTTGGTTGGGTGCGGCCCGATCAACCAGTCGGTCATGAAGATCACGCCGATCAAACCCTGGCATTCGACGATCGCCTCGATGTCCGTCGGGCTCGCGTTCATCGGGTCATCGAAGAGCCGAGTGCTGCCGACGTGCGACATGACGAGCGGCCGGCGGCCCTGGTTGATCTCGTAAATCCGGCGGCGCGCGGGCGGCGTGGTGTGCGTCAGGTCAATCAGCATTCCCCAGTCGAGCATGGCCTTGACCACGGACTCACCCAGCGTGGGCAGCGTCGCGTCGAGATCCGGTTTCCAACGAAAGCAACCCAGCTTGCGAATCAAATGGTCCCGCGGCACGCCCGCCACCGGCGGCGACACCCCATTCGGATAAAAGTGCGCCAGGGTCAACATGCACACGCCCTGCTCAAACAACGTCCGCAGATTCGCCAATGTCCCACCCAGACTGTGCGCTCCCTCGACGGTGTGAAGCACGACCATCGGTCGTGCCGGGTCGGCCAACGCCGTCTCGAGCTCGGCTCGGGACCGGGCGACGATGGCCTTGCGTCCGTCTGTGCGTTGGTTGGCGACGGCGACGGCTTCTTCGAAGCCGGTAATCATATTGCAGGTGACCTCGAAGGGGGCGCCTTTCAAGGCCCTGGCCAGCCCGGGCGTAAACCAGGACGCCGGTCGGACCAACCAGCAATCGTCGCGCAGCTTCTTTTCCGGAACATAAACGGCCGAGAACAGGAGGTTGATCCCTCCGGCGTCGAGCGAGGGCAGACTGGTGCGAAGTTTTGTGGGGGCAAACTCCTTGTGCGCCGAAGGACGTTCCCAGAACTTGCGCCGGACGATCTCCGTTTTCAGCGCGGGATGCGCGTGCAGATCGGCGACGACGCAATCGGCTTGAAAACGGCGGGCTTCGTCCAATGTTGGCATGGCACGTTAGCTCGTTCAGCCCCGCTCGATCCGATAGCGCAGGATAAACTCGGTGCGGTCGACCCCGCCGACCCCGCGACCGAGGATCCTGAGATCATAGCTGCCCGCCTTGAACTGCCCACGCGCGCTCTCCCGCGGCAGAGGTTCCAAAGCCCAAGGCAAAGGATCGTCATAATCCAACGGGTTGGTCCCCCAATCCACTTCCACCCCATGAAACCACAGATCTCCATCCAGATCCGGATCCAGGGGCAACGGCGGCTGCGTGATGGACAATCGATCGGCGCCCGCCCGCACTTTCTCGAACTCGGCCTTACGAACCTGGTCGTCCACGCCGAAATGGATCCGCAATTCCGCGCCATTGAGTTCCTTCTCGACGGCGATCGGCTCGAGCGACTCGAAAACCAATTGCATCACTCCAGCCGGCGCGAGCGAATGCTCTTTGACCGCCTCGTCGTACGGCCCGAGCGAGTCGGCAGCGAGGTGGCCCGTCCAGGCCTCGAACGTCCGGCCATCGTCAGGACCGGCCGCTTGTTCCGCGTCGTTGTAACAGAAGATCATGGTGTAGGCCCGCAGCCGGCCGAAGTCGCCGACGCCGTAAGGGAGCGTCGTGCGCCAGGTGCCGCTGTTCAAATAGAGGGCATCCTTCGGCGCATGGCCGCCGGCGAGGGGCACCTGCTCCGGCCGGTGCGTGTGGCCGGCCACGACCAGGTTGAAGCCGCCGCCCGGGGCAAACTCGCCCAGCGCGCGCCGCCCCGGCGTGTCGGTGTCTTCGCCTGACGACTTCGAGAACTTGCGCACGACCTCCTCGATCATGGCCGGCGAGAGGTTCTTGACCAGTTCGGGAAGCAGTTTAAGGAGCAGCTTGGGCACGTGTTTGGAGGCCTGCGCCATGAACAAACGATCCGCCACCGCGGTCTCGATCACATCGCGCAGGATCGGTTTCAGCGCTCCGAACGCCTCGTTGCGGCGGGACTGCATCCGCTTCGCCAGGTAATCGGTCAGCAACGACACCGGCCGCACGTCGTCGAACTCGGTCAGCGCCAGGTACAGCTCGCGCAACTTGTCCGGTCGCGGGAGTTTCTCCTTCGGATCGACCACGCCCCGCATGGCGGCGGCGTAACGGGCGCGGAACGCCAGCGCCAGGCGCATGGCGACATCGACGGTGATGTAATCCCCGAACGCCGGTTTGAGATAGGCTTGCCAGTCCAGGGCCAGGGCTGTGCCGGTCTTGGTGGACCCGCTGAAGTTCGGCGGATCGTATTCGTGGCCGTGGCGGATCCGCACGCCGTATTTGCCGAGGGGCGGGCCGCTGAAATCCAGCCGCACCGGAAAAGGATCGCCCACCGTTTCATCCATGCCCAGCATCCACCGCACTCGCCGGCGAACCGTCGGCCAGGCATTGGCCAGACGGTCGTGGTTTCCTGGAACATAGTGGACAGTCACGCGCGGGCAATCGGCCGGCGGCCGGTGGACAAACTCGCGGATTGCCTGCCAAAACTCCGCGTGATCCGGATCATCCTTCAACCGATCGAGGATCTCGACCACTTTGCCGCGCAGGGGATTCGCCTCGATATCCTCGCCCACCGGGAAGTCCGTCGGACGCGCCTGGTTGTTCGGACCGAAGAACCAGCCGGGCGCCCGATGCAGTTCGAAGGTGTCGCCGGCGAAGACCAGGTGGATCTCCTCGGATTTCCGGCGCCGGGCGGCCTCGAGGACGCGGGCGATCAGTCGTTCGAACGCCGCCGCCTTGACATTCCGCCGGACGCCGATCTGTTTGAGCTCATTGCCCTCGCGGTAACGAACGCAATCGAAGGCCGTATCCTGCAGGTGAAGATCGCTGATGATGGCGAGCATAGCATTACTCCCGGGCTGAATCTTGACGAAGCTGGACCTCTCAGCCCGCCGCCGTCAACCACGGATTACCGGCAGCCGGCAAACGCCGCGACCGGTCCGGCGCGTCGGTGAATATTCTCCCCAACTGCGGAGCGTACCCCATCGCACGCGACACACCCCGTCGATGCGCTCGTGCATTGGTCGCGCAAACCCGGAGCACATCGCCACGTCGTTCCGGACTCTGGCTATCCCCGCCCCCAGCGTTGCCACAACGAGACGCGTTTCTAGTCATTGGCTTCGAATGAAGTGTCGCCAATGGTCGCGAGCTCCGACGCCGGCCCGAGTCGAGGCTGCCTTGGGTTGCAGGGAAGTCTGTATCCGGTTCTTGGGCTGTGCGGTCCATGGTGCATGCTGCGCCTTCAGGTCGTTTAATGTGCGTATGCGCTTTGCGGCGCGGGTTCGCGTGAAGGGTCAAGGGTGCGGATTGGCGAGCGCGAACCTGCGGCCGAAGTAATCGGACCTGCCCACGATAGACCAGATGGGAATGGCCAGTGAGTAGCCATCAACGAACTGCTGGCTCTTGCCACCGTAAAAGTGCAGGCCGAAGATGACCCCCTTGGCATCCATGAGGCTGGCGCCGCTGTCCCCCTCTTTCGTGTTAGCGGCGGACTCCATCACGTATTCGAAGCGAACGCGCGTCCCAGGCCTGATCTCGACGTCCATGTTCGGGAAGACACCAACGAAGCGGGCGGAGATCATCCCGCGGAAGCTGAAAATGCCCAGAGTCCGCGTTGCGTCGGGGACTTCGCCCATGGCCGCCATTCGCCGCGGCTTCACCTGGCTCCAAAAGCCGTCAATGGCAGCCCTCGAGGTAGGCAATTCCAGACGCAGGAAGGCGGCGTCCATGGCATACTCTCCGGCCCCCGGGGCGAGACTGCCTGCCAACGTGCAGGGGCCAACACGCTGACCTTTTCGCACGATCTCGGTGCCGGGTATGGGGCGGGGAGGATTGTTCGCATCGAGGCTTGAGCCGGTGAGGACGTGCTGACAGCTCAACAGGTAGGGAGGGTCCGCTGGTCGATCCGGGTTAACGCAAACGCAACACGCGCTTCCCCGCAATCTGCGTCCATCTGGCACGGTCCCTACAAAGGCCTCGTGAAGGTGGCCTCGCTGATGCACAAACACGTCCGTGGGTACCGCCAAAGCGCGACGCCGTCGCCCGAATCGCCAGTACACGAGCACGGTCTTGGGAATTGTTCCCCGGGTTAGACGTTTTCGTTTTGACTCCACTACGAAGCGAAGGACCACTTCCTGACGATCCACAGACCGGGTGCCGCGGGTCCGGAAACCGGCACCGATGTTTCGTACTTTGGCGTAGCGGCGCTTCCACTGAGGGCAACGAGCGCGGGCAAGCTTCAGGGCAATCTCGAATTGTCTCGCGGGAGACAACTTGCTCCAGCTACGCGTTGCGGCAGTTGGGATCGTGCTCATTGCTCCTTGGAGACCTTGACGCCCTCACTGGCGATTGAGAAGCCGTGAGGCTCCAACATGGGCTTCAGCGTGCGCTTGATCTGGGCCACGGTGTCCTCCTCGGTCAGGCCGGAGGTCGCCGAAATGGTGGCATCAACATGAATGTCTCCCTGCTTATCCTGGGTTACGAACGCTGTGGCCAAACCGAGGCTCGCGATGAGATCGTCTCCTATCTCCTTGCACTTTTCGGGCGTCAGTCTTGGTGCGACCGAGAACTGACCGGGCTTGCCCGTCGTTGGTTGCAGTTGCGGGATGGTCAGGTCCTTGTAAGTGGCGAACCCGAGCGGTGAATCGCCCACCGGTTTTGCGGCTTCGATCACGAGAACCTCAAACGTTTTGAAGGCGACATTGTTCAGCGGAGGGACCGGCACCATCATTTCCTTGGCAACGGCGTCGCGTTGTTCGGTGGTCCATTCCTTCACCATAGCCAGCTCGTTGCCTTTCAAGATGGGATATAATCCGGGGGCAGCAAGGCGCGAGAGGGTGACCTTCAAGGTGACCTCCTCGCCGGCTTTCACTTCGCCCCTGACCACCGCGTCGGCCAGGGTCTCGGCTTGGAGTCCGCCAGTGGGGATGGGCGGCATGCCGAGCGCCGTGGTGCCGTATTTCAACAACAGCTCGATAGATTTGTCGTACAGAGAGTAAGCCCGCTTTACGAGTTCGGAATTGTCGACACTGGCTTCCAACCCTTGAAGGCTCCATCCCTGGCCCATCTGCATGGCGATGGCTGCGTTGCCGAAGCCCGCCTTGCCTTGAACCACATAGTATTCCTCGAAATCCGGCAGCCAAAGGATGTCAAAGAAGCGCCGTGTGGGAGTCAGGGCAAACGCCTGGTTGTCGTTGGAGACTTTGAGATTCAGCATGCCCGCCTTGTCCTTGGGCTGCGGGGAACGCTCGGTAGATAGGGCCGGCGCACTCAGGGCGTTGCTGGCGGCACCGGCCGCACTCTCGGAGGTGAGCTGCTCTGCTTGAAGCGTGCCACCGCCATTCGAGGGAACCTGCACCTGCGAGAGCGGGACCATGACCGGTTCGGCTTCGCCTCTGGGGGCAGAAGGGAATCGACCCCTCAATTCGTCGGGCACGGAACTGATCCAGACAAACTGCCGGTCCGATGTGAGCCTGCCGGCTACGAGATAGGACTTGGAGTCCACGACGAACGGCTCGAAGACGGAGACGTAGGGGCGCGGCATGTAAAAGCGCATGCCTTTGGGGCCGACGACATCTGTGCCATCGGGGTTGAGTTTTTGGACCTTCACGGAAGCGCAGCCGGCCGCGACGAGGAGCGCAACAGATACCAAGGCCGGAAGGAGGGATCGGGCGGATGTTGTCATATCGTTCTTCTTTGAATGCAGTCTCTTGTGAGGGTGCACCCGTTGATTTGTTGACAGAGGTCACGCCACCTTGGAATCCGCTCCCGGATGTTGGCGATGATCTCCGGTTCCAATCGGATAGCCGACGGGCCACTGCTGACCACTGCCACCTTCCGTCAGCGCGAGTATCTCGGAAGAAAACGAGCCTGAAGCTGACCGTCTGACTCGGCTGGCGTCAGCCGTGGTTGTCTTCTGTTACTTGACTCTCCTTGCTGCCCTCTTGCTCCGCAGCGCGTCCGCTTATCCTCTCTCTCCCTCGCACCTTTTGATCGGTTCTCCCCGTCTTCTAGCTTCCCGCAGCGCCCGGAGCCCTTCACTTCTAAGGCCTTCCTCCCCTGAGTCCCTCCATCCGCTTTATTGCCTCTTCGAGGCTGCACCACTGATCTCGTGGCTGGGATAGTCGCACTCGGTGAATACCGCCGGGGCCACGCAGCAGGGCATGACCGCCTCGGCCTACCCCAGTATCACTGGCAGTGGAAGTGGAGCATCCATACCTCATTTTGAGGTGAATCAACCCGAACTCTACTGATGTCAGGTCCCGGGATCACCAGCGTCTGAACCTGTTGACTTGTCGATGCCGTGACTGGGTGGAGCGCCGCCCCGGCTCCGTCAAACGGGGTAAGTATGGGTGGCTCAGCCAACGCAAGGAGACTCACCTCGACCGTTGAAGCACGATGCGCCAGGGTGACCTCAAGAACTTGCCCACATCTCAAGCCCTGAATCGCATTCTGGATCGCGATCTCGATCGTGGGGGAGGCTGGATGACTCTGATGAAACTCGCAGTTGCTGATCTGCCAGGGATTCGGATGCAGTCCCACTGCGTAAGTCTGGAAATCAATGTCACAACCGCAGGTCTCCCACTCCATCGCGCGGTAGAAACGAGTAGCTTCGGCAGGAACAACGGTGTGGGGGCTGGCGCTGCTAAGGGGAAACCAGTCAGCAGCGGTGATCTTCTCAGTATACTGCAGCGTTCCTGTGAAGGTGATCACGACGTTGGATCCAGCTCTGCCAATCAAAACGATGGTGGGCTGCTGAACGACGTCGCTCGGATCTCCCACGGCGGCAGAGAGACGGACCTCCCGTTCAAACCTAGGACTCAACCGGCCGAGGTTGGGCCCATCCTTGTCCGTGGACTCGGGCCACTGACCAAACTTCCCCCCTACTAAGAATTGGTAGGGACCCTTCAGGCTTGTGTTCGTATAGACCCCTGTGAAAGTCCCGTCACCGGCACGATCGTCTCCTCCGCCGAGCGCTCCTGGTCCTCGATCGTGTAGCTCAAATACGTCCCTTTGGCCGTTGGGGAGGCGTACTGTTCCGACGATGCTATTCGTGGGGTGCGTGATTGCTCCTCCAAGACTACGCGGATAGGCGTAAACATAGACTGGTTCTCCAGGCAGCACGCGCTGGTGCCGAGGCGCAGCAATCACGCTCACGGTTTGATTCCCGGTCCATGCTCTCGCTACATAGGTGCCTGAGACCTTTCCACGGTTGGTGATCATCATGATGTACTCGCCCGGCTCAGGGGATTTCAGCCTGAGGTAGCGGCCTTGTGGCATCGGCAAGGTGCCAAACGAGCTACCGCCCGGGCCAATTATGGTCAGGTCCGCCTCAGCGCTTTGTTCATTCCACATGAGCGCGAAGGTCGCTGACTGTGAACCTTCTTCCACGAACACCTTGTCCACGGTCGGCCTGAACAGCTCACCGGTTGCTGAACCAACGCCTTGGCGGCCGGAGATCTTCTCGTGAAAGTCGGCGAAGGCCTGAGGTAAGTCGGCCGAGTCCGCGGAGTCTACATAGAAACCACCGGTTGCGGTCGCAATTTCCGAGCATTGTGACGCCAAGCCCAGATCACCGCCTGTGCAGGTCACATAAACTGGCACGCCATCAGTGAGGAGGTCGGCCAGAATCCCGCTTAGATCCGCCGCATATCCAGGAGAGGGTCTGTTATTGAGGCCGTCGGTCATCAGAACAATGTAGGTATTCGCAGTTACACCCCCGCCCGAGATGATCAGATTCCTTGCTCTTCTTAAGCCATCCCCAATGGACGTCCATCCCCCCGTACCAAGGCCATCGATGGCGGAGGTGCAGTTGGCACGGTGCGTAGCGTTCAGGCCAGCGATGGCCAAGCCGGCATGACCGTGGGCAGGATCAGCGTCGTCGGAGTAAGACACGATCCCGAGCTCCGTGCCGTCCTCCGCCAAGGCGACGAAGTCTTTGGCGGCCACCTGTAGCTTTTGCAGTCGCGTCTGCGACCCGCTGTCCACGGTGTTCATGCTTCCCGATTCATCGAGTACCAGAACGACCCGAGTAGTGTCTTGGGCCAGCAAAAAGTGGGTGGAATCGACGACTGCTCCTGCTGCAGCTGGGTCAGGTGCACCTGCAGGCTTTGTGAAATGGTCCGGCCAAGACCAGACTACTTGGTCCCAGCAAGATCGATCATTGCGGGATTGTGATTGCTCCGTAACGAGGTTCGCATCGTGATTACCGCCGGATGTGTCGGTTAGGTTCGCCGGGGTGCCGTGGCCCCAGCATAGCTCAGAATGTGGCCCGTCGGCAACGCCGGTACCACCTTGATCCATCAGGCACGAAGCCTCCCCTGCGGCGATCGCAGCAGCATCGGGGCAACTGGCGTTAGCGCCGCCCAAAGTTTCGTATTCGTCCCGTGCGTCAAAGACCAAGTGAACAAACTCGTGTGCGAACGACTCCCCGGGTGCTGTCTCTGCAAGCACACGATTAATGGACACATGAATGCCGCCGCCCACCTTCCAACCTCCGGTATTCGCCTGCCACCATGTGTCCGAACTGCCCGGATAGATGTGCAAGTCCGCGATTGCGGCCGAGCCTCCGAATGCGTTATTGCAGATGAAGGCCTCCCCGATCTCCGCCTGACCATCGGTCACGTCGAACAGCATCGCAGACCCGGCGCTGATGAGGCCCTCGATGGCAGTCAGTTCGGCGGGTGTGGCGTCGAAGTGCACGGCCACCGAGATATTGAAGACGTTTGGGGCCGTGCAAGGCAATCCAGGACAGCGATAAACCGGCGCAGGACGCTTCTGGATCTCCCCCTTATCGGTCCCGGATCCGAGCACGATGCCGGTGGCAGCCGTCAGGAAAGCAGCTGCAACTCCATACAAGACCTCAAACTGGATTCTAATCTGGGTTTTCATGAGCTTAACCTCGAGCAACTACTTCGTGCTTTTCTAATTTCGGTTGACCGCCACACGCTGGAAAGCCTCCTGGAATTGCTGCGCTCCTTCCGGTTGATGTGCGAAGAGTACGGATTTCATGTGATCAGCCTCATCGCCTGCTGGCCGCAGGGGCCTAAGCCAACGTCCGTCTCCACCGAGTGCTCCCCGTGACGTGCTTATGGGCTCCGTGCGGCTCGGGGTATGCAAGGGTGCTGTGCCTTCACTGGGATCATGGAGTTCGGCTCGGGAGTGGTGATCTCGCCGGTCGGACTTAAAGCTCCGCCGCCCGGCGTCTGCTGGCGATCATCGTCAAAAGCCACACGGCGCGTCAGTGGGCGGCGCAAGGCTCCAACCAACGCCTTTGGATCACCAGGTGCGCCTGCTGCAAGGCGCCCAACAATATGGCCACGCGCCGGCCGTCGTCCCACTCCCGCTCGACCTCCGCCATCCAACCGGCGAACGGACCCTGCTTGATATTCACTTTGTCGCCGCGCTGAAAAGGATGAGGTTGAAGATGAACCAAGCCGTCGGGTTGCAGCCGTTCCCGGATGCTCGAGATGATCTCGGGCTCGATCGGGATCGGCGACTGGCGGTTGCCCAACACGCGCAAAACACCCGGGACATAGCGGATCGCTTCGCCCGACACCAACGGGCAAAAGCGCGCGAAGAGATAGGCGAGGAACAGGGGCTGGATCACTCGCCGCGCCACGCCGCAAACCCATTGCTCGCGTTGGAGACGAGGAAGGAATACCTCGAGGTCGAGCTGCTGCAACCGGGCCGCCGCCAGGTTCTCCTGGAACGGCTTCGTCTGCACGGCAAACCAGTTGGTCTCCTGCCAGAAATCCATAATCTAACGTTTACGGCTGGCCTTAACGCATCCGCTCCGCCTCGAGCGCGCGGGCTTCGCCAGCGGCTCCTGACGTTTCCGCGCGCCACGATCCACACTCCGCTTCCGGACGTTGCCGCAGTAGTGGAGCCGTCCGTCCCGGCCCCGCCGGGCGAGCACGAACCTCCGCTCCGTGAGTTGGTCCAACGCCGCCTTCGTTTCGGCGACGGACGATCGGACGCGCTGTTCGAGCAACCACCATTCGTTGATCCCTTCGAGCGTGTCCCGCGCCTTGGGATGTCGACGGAGATACGCCAAAATCTCCCGCGCGAGAGGACACAGTCCACTGCAACTGGGTGTTACCATGTGACGGAATACAGAAACGGGCCGGGAGCATCGGCGGTGCCGGAGGTGGGTTCCGATCCGGTGGAATTTTCGACGAACATCGGACGGGCCGTGAACTTCCTCCCGCCGCGCGTGTTGGGCGTGGAGCATGGCGACACGGATTGGAGCAGTCAGGTCGGGCGCCAACGGTTACTCTGGACATAAACATCCCATCGGGATGGGAATGCACCGACCGCCAAAGGCACTCCTCGTCAATGCGAGTCCGCTTTCCTCAAGTAGGACAATTCGGTCCGAGCGATGGAGTGAAAATGTCCGAGGAAGCCGCAGGGACCGTCGATGCGCCGGATCATGGCGATTGCGGTCCCGCGAAGGCGATCCCTCAAGACTCAACTTGGAGAAGCTGCAAGAGCTGAATCACGGGGGTTGCGCGCTCTTCAGCGAGCCAGGTCTTTCTCGCCTCATGCAGATCGGGCAAGCCGAGAGTCTCGATTGCCTCGGGGAACCGCGTGCCGGCTTCTCGGTAAGCGTCCAGCGCATCGGCATCACGCCCGCAGGCCAGAAAAGCCAGTCCTAAATTGAATGCGGCAGAATCCAAAGCCGGCTGCTTGTCCACCGCTGCCTGAGTGTCAGCCAGAAAGGCAGCATGCCGCTTCATCAAGTAGTGAGCCCATCCACGGTTTACCAGCGCCTGAGCCACCTGCTCGACCGGGGTACCCGACATTTGCTCGATCACTTGCGTATAGTCCGCCAACGCCTTGTCGGTGTCGCCCATCTTGCCCCAAGTCAGCCCCCGGTTGACGAGCGCCAGCGCCACCTGCTCGACCGAGGCACCCGGCATTTGCTCGATCACCTGCGTGTAGTCCGATAATGCCTTGTTGGTATCACCCTTCTTGCCCCAGGCCACCCCTCGGTTGAAGAGCGCCTGAGCCACCCGACCGGTCGGGGCGCCCGGCAACTGCTCGATCACTCGCGTGAAGTCGGTCAACGCCTTGTCGGTGTCTCCCTTTAGGCCCCAAGCCAACCCACGATTGACGAGGGCCTGAGCCATCTGCTGGACCGGGGCGCCGGGAAGTTCGGCAACTTTGCTCCAGTCCGAAATTGCGGTTTCGGACTGCCCGAGGAAATAGTGTCCAAGTGCCCTGACGAGCAGCAATTCACCGCGCTCACTGGGATCAAGTTGAGGAAGAGCCAGCGCTTCGTCGGCGATTCTGATGGATTCGGAATAATTGCCAAGCCGACCTGCCACTTGCGCGGAAGACAGGAGTTGCTCGATTCTGCTGCGCCGCTGCGATTGCGCGGCAGGTGATTCGCCGGGAACTTGCATCGCGAGAGGGCTTTGCGCGAGCGCTTGATCCGCTCCGCCATTCAGCGCCGGCGCGGTGAAGGCCGGGCCGAAGAATGCCTGTTCTGCCTGCTCGAGGCGTTCAAGTACCACCCGTTTCGCCTCAACAAACAAGGCCGTTGAGGTTTCGCTTGGTGACAACTGAGGTGCTTTCGAGCCGGCAGAGCTTTGCGTCTTCAATTCCTCGAGCTCCTTCAGGTCTATGGTATCCAGAAGTTCCCGGAGCTGTCCGATCGGATTGTCGAGCAGCCGGGGCAGTCCCCTGACCAGTTCGCTGCAGAGTTGGGCCATGAACCGTCCGGCCCCGGCGATCTGCACGTAGAGGGCAGCGGGCTTGCGCAGGATCTCGGGTACGCGCGGTCCAAAGGCACCCGGCGCCAACGGGTCGGGTTCCAGCCCGCACCAATACAATCGATGGTCAAAACGGTCACAGACCGCCAATGCCTCGACCACCGCGTCGTCCCATCCGCTGTATCCCAGGACGATGACTCCATGGCGCTTCAGTACCGGCTCGAGCCTTTGCGCGTTCTTTTCCTTGAGCGTTTGGATGTCCTGATCGGATGCGGCCTGGGATCGGCGATGAACGCTCCCGTGCAGGTAGACCAGATGCACCGCGTCGGTAGGATCATCCAGAATCTCGTCTCCGACGCCCAACTCGGGTGTGTCGCTCATGAAGTACAAGCGATTTACGGCTTGTAGCGCAGTCTGGAGAAATGGGTCGAAGTTCGTGGTCAGGATGAGCCGCGAGAAAGCGCTCCGTGCCTTGAATAACTTGCTCGGGCGGAACCGGCCGGGCTGGACACCCAGCAGCGAAGCCAGCAGGAAATGCGCGGCGTTGAGTCGTGGTTTTTCGAGACGCGTCAAGGCGCGCTGAAATCTCCGTGCTGGACCGGGTTCGCCTACCGCGCCGGAGTACTGTGCCGTAAAGGCCGCTTTGTAGGCGGCGGAATAATCGTCCGGCAGACCGGTTTGGGCGTTCAGCGTGAGCTTCAATCCTCGGCGCTGATTTCGGGCGACGAAGTTCTCCCAGAAACTCCTGGCAATGACGGCTCGTTCCCGCGCGGAGGCCTTTGCCAGTTCTTCGAAAGATTCATCTCCGCCCAATGATTTCATCCACAGTGGCAAGCTCTCAAGCACCAGCTCGCGCGCCGTGGGAACCAGCCCGTGGCTGAAGCCCGAACCCAGCACCAAGGCAAAGGGCGCCGCCCCTTTTTCGGCAAATTGAACGGTCTCGACGATCTGCCGGACAGCCTCCTCTACCGGCAAGGTTTGAATTGACGATCGGTTCATGAATTCTCTCCCTTTCAATTAACCGCCAACCCACTTCGATCCAGTCCAGAGGAGAAGATCGTGGTCTTCATGGCGAACGGCCTATCCAAGCGGTGTCGGCGGGACGGCGTGGTGCTTCATCATTCTCGATTCCGAGCCGGGGAGCGGGTGGGGTGGCAGGAGTTGATGTTTGCGGAGGAGTTCCCAGAAGGCGCGGCGGTTTTTGCCGGCGGCGCGGGCGGCGGCGGAGATGTTGCCGGCGTGCTCGCCGAGCAAATCGGCGAGGTACCGGCGTTCGAAATCGTGCACGGCTTTGCCTTTCAAATATTTGAAGGAGGTGTCGCCCGATGCCGCGGGCTGGGCCGGCAGGCCGAGCTGGGAGGCGTCGATGACCGTGGTCTCGGAGAGCAGGACGGCGCGTTGGACGACGTTTTCGAGTTCGCGCACGTTGCCGGGCCAGGGGTGGGTCCGGAGCAGCCGGAGGGCTTCGGGAGTGAGCTCCCGCGCCGGCCGTTTGAACTCGGCGACGTAGCGGCCGATGAAGTGGCGTGCCAGCAGCGGAACATCCTCCTGCCGTTCGCGCAACGGAGGGAGATCGATCGAGAGGACGCTCAACCGATAATAGAGATCCTGACGGAACCGGCCGTGGCGCATGGCGTCTTCGAGCGAGACATTGGAGGCGGCGATCATCCGGACATCGGCTCGGCGTGGCTTGCTGGAGCCAAGCGGCCGGTACTCTTTGTCCTGGAGGAACCGCAGCAATTTCACCTGCATGGGGAGCGACAGGGCGTCGATCTCGTCCAGGAACAGACTCCCTTCGCACGCCTCACGGAGCAGCCCGGTCTGCGCGGTGTTGGCCGTGGTGTATGCGCCTGCCTCGTGCCCAAAGAGTTCGTTCTCGACTAACTCGGAGGGGATGGCGCCGCAGTTGACCGCCACAAACGGTCCGGGCGCCCGGCGGCTAAGGTAATGGATGGCCCGGGCGAAGAGCTCTTTGCCGGTGCCCGTTTCACCCGAGATCAGCACATTTGCGTCACATCCCGCCACCCGCGGCAGTTTGTCGAGTTGGGTCAACATCTTAGGGCTCGTGCCGAGGATCTGGCTCGCGCCGGTGATCTGCTTCAAGGGACCGATCGGAGCGGCCTCGGGCGCGCGCAATTGGAGCAATCGCGCCACGCGGGGGAGAAGATCGGCAGGTCGCGCCGGGCACACGACGAAATCAGAGGCGCCTGCCCTCAAAAGGGCCAGGCAGCGTTCGGGTGAATGCTCCGGCACGATGACAACGACCGGGCACTCAGCGGAAGCCGCCTTGACCATATCCAGTGCGTTCTGGTCGTGAGCGTCGGATACCGGGGGGATGATGAGGATCGCGAGGTCGGCCCGTGCTTGTTCGAGGCGGATGCGGAGTTGTTCGGGCTTAAGGGCTTCGATCAGCTTGACCTCCACAGCCCCGCCGGTGTCGGTGGCGATGCCCCGCAGGAGAGGCCCTCGGACGGAGGCGGCCATCTCCGAATCCGCGCCCGCGCCCGCAAGGACAATGGTAACCGGTGTGGACATGCCATCTCAGCTTGTGCCCGGCCCGCTTCGGCTGTCGACTTTGGCGGGGCCGCGCGGCGTCATTCCGCCAGCACACCCGGGCGAACCCGCCTCAAATCGCGGCGAACGTTCCTCGCGCTGGGCGCGGTGCCTGGATGTCCTTCTAACCTTAATACGAAGGCGGCGGGGGGCATCTTTCAGAAAAAGTGAAATTTTCGCGCGGCAACCGTTGGCGGCTCACAAAACACCCGATCGATGCGATTTGCTGAAAGATCCGCTCGCTCCCATACGTATACATTGATAGAAAGTCGAAAACCGATGAGGCTGGGCATAACCGAAGCACAGGAGATGATCCCCACGCGCCGGTCTTTGCTGAGCCGGCTGAAGGACTGGGATGATGAAGCCAGTTGGCGGGATTTCTTCGAGACGTATTGGAGGTTGATTTACCTCGCGGCGATCAACTCGGATTTGACCGATGCGGAAGCGCAGGAAGTGGTGCAGGAAACGGTCATTTCCGTCTGCCGCAACATGCCTGGCTTTCAATACCGGCCGGAACAGGGATCATTCAAAGCCTGGTTGTTGAAGCTAACGTACTGGCGCATCAGGGATCAGTTGCGGCGTCGGCGGCGACAGCAGCGCGAGGTGCCGTTCCCTCTCGAATCGTGGGAAGACGACCTGGGCATGGACTTTCCGGCGGCGACACCGGAACTGGAGAGGCTTTGGGAGGCCGAGTGGAAGGGGAATCTGATGGCCGCCGCCGTGGAACGAGTAAAGCGCAGGGTCAACTCGCGGCAGTATCAGATCTTCGATCTCTGCGTCGTCCAGGAATGGCCGGTCAGCCGCATTGTCAAGACTTTGAAGGTCAATCGAGGCCAAGTCTATCTGGCGAAGTATCGAGTGTCATCGCAGATCAAGAGGGAGCTGCAGCGTCTGGAAAGTCGATCTCCAATGGCCGGTCTTGCCGAAACACAATATGAAAGCTGAGCCATCAAGCCGCGTTCCCGCCCGGGATTGCGCACGGCCCAAAGCACAATGGGCGGTTTGGGATTTCGCGCCGGGGTGGCGCATGCATCAGATCCGCCGCGAGATTTGGAGAAAGATCGTGCGCCGCGTGCGAGAGAGTCAGTCCACGAAGCGCTGACGATGCCGAGATTGTCGGGGAGGAAAGTGGGGGGCACGCCGCAGTAACCGCTCGCTGTGGCTGCAACGGGTGCCGAGCGGGGTCCAGCAAACGCAAGGTCATATGCCAAAAAACAAAACCACCACGCCAGGTTACAGTCCGAAGCCGAAAAAAGCTTCGGTCCAAGGGAGCGTTTACACGCGCACCGTGAGTCCCAAGCCCTTCACGCCCAGCCCGAAAAGTGTGGCGCCGCCGGCGAGTGGCTCCGCGTCGAAAGGCAAGGGACGTCCCAAAGGGTAGGCTGCCCCAGAGGTTCGCGCGGTCAAGTTGACAACAACCGGGTCCCGAGTCTTGCGGGGCGCGAAGGTGGTTTAGTGGTGTGGTTTTCCCGTGCGCAAGCTAATCCTCAAGAACGGATTCTCTCCGGGAGACATCGTCATGTTGACGGCAGCGGTGCGCGATCTGCACCGTTGCCATCCCGGGGAGTTTCTGACCGACGTGCGCACGCCATGTCCCGATCTTTGGCTTTACAACCCGCACCTCACCGCACTGAAGGAAGCGGATCCCGAGGTGCAGGTTGTGGAGTGCCATTATCCGCTGATCGATCTGGCCAACGAAGCGCCGTATCACTGTTTGCATGGCTTCATCGCCTTCCTCAACGAGAAGCTCGGCCTGAGTATTCGTCCCACGGTTTTCGGTGGTGATATTCACCTGTCCGAGCTCGAGAAGAGCTGGCACTCCCAGGTCCGTGAAGTGACGCGGCGTGATTTGCCGTTCTGGATCATCGACGCCGGGGGGAAGCACGATGTGACCTGCAAGTGGTGGGATGCGGGGCGTTACCAGGAGGTCGTGGACCGATTCCGAGGCCGGATCCAGTTTGTCCAGGTTGGCGCATGGGGCGATCACCATCCCGGGTTAAACGGGGTGATCGATTTCCGGGGGCAAACCACCCTGCGCGAGCTGGTGCGGCTGGTGTATCACGCCCAAGGTGTTCTGTGTCCGGTGACGTCGCTGATGCACCTGGCCGCGGCCGTGCCTTTGAAGGACGGGCTGGCGGGTGCCAGAGCCTGCGTGGTGGTTGCCGGTGGGCGTGAACCGGCTCATTGGGAGGCCTATCCGGGGCACCAGTTCATCCACACCAACGGGGTCTTGCCCTGCTGTGCGGCGGGCGGATGTTGGAAGGACAGGGTCGTGCCGTTGGGGGATGGCGATCCTCGCGACCGTCCCCAAAGCCGATGTGTGGACGTGGTGCGGGGTTTGCCGCGTTGTCTGGATCTGATTGCGGCGGAGGATGTCGCGGGTCGGATCGAGCTGTTTTTCCAGGGAGGCATGCGCCGTTTTCTGACGGCCCCGGAGCGGCGGGCGGCGGCGAGGGGCGTCCGCTCGACCCGCGGGAACGATTACGATCAACAGCCGCTTTCGATGAGCAGCGTGCGGCTGGCGACCGACCGGGCGGCAGGCCAGCTTCGGCGGTTGGAGGCTTGTTCCGGACGAGGGATCGTTATCTGCGCCGGGGGGCCGAGGTATTTCACCAATGCGTGGGTCTGCATACATCGCCTGCGCGCCGTGGGCTGCAAGCTGCCGATCGAGCTATGGCACCTGGGCAAGGACGAACTCAACGCCACGATGCGGAGCATGGTGGAGCCGTTGGGTGTGCGCTGTGTCGATGCTCTGCGGTTGCGGCGCAGCCGCCCGGTCCGCCGGTTGGGCGGCTGGGAACTGAAGGCCTACGCGCTGTTCCACTCGGCATTCGCGGAAGTGCTGCTCCTGGATGCGGATAACGTTTCGATCCGCGATCCGGAGTATCTCTTCGAGACGGCGTCCTATCGGTTGACGGGCGCTCTATTCTGGCCGGATTATGAACAGCGACCCAAGTGGGCTCCGCTGTGGCACGCGCTGGGTGTTCGTCGGCCGGCCGAGCGCGAGTTTGAGTCGGGCCAGATCCTCGTTGACAAGCGCCGGTGCGAACGGGCGCTCGGCCTGGCACTCTGGTTCAACGAGAACTCGGACTTTTTTTACAGTCATCTCCACGGCGATAAGGAGACTTTTCACCTGGCGTTCCGAAGGTTGCGCCAGCCGTATTCACTCGTGTCGCACCCGATTCGCCCCCTGGAATTCACCATGTGCCAGCATGATCCGGCGGGGAACCGGATCTTCCAGCATCGCAACGGCGACAAATGGAATCTGCCGCCGACCAACCGGCGCGTGAAAGGATTCAAACACGAGGAGGAATGCCGACGTCACATTGCGAGCCTCCGCCGGATCTGGGACGGAGGAGTGGCTGAGGTTGCGCTGCCCAGGCGGCGAATTCGAGCCTCAAGCAAGGAGCTCAAGGTTGTTCCGGTCATGATTTCCTGCGCCGATCGGGAGGCTCTCCGACGCCGGACACTGGAGAGTTTCGGGCGGACCGACTGGGCATCCGAGGCGCCATGGGTTCAGATCGACACGGAACTGGACGAAGAAGACCGCCGAATCCGACAGACGCGGAACACGCTGAAGGCCCTGCGGCGGGGGCTCGAGTCCGGGGGAGATTACATCCTGTTCCTGGAGGATGATCTCGTTTTCAACCGGCATCTTTGGCACAATCTCATGTGCTGGCGGCCCTTGCGCCAAGGGTGCCTGGCTCTGGGCGGCCTCTACAATCCAGGGTTGCTCGAGAGCGCGTGTTCCACTGCCGACCAGGCCATGCTGGTCAAGGCCAACCGTGTCTTCGGCAGCCAGGCGTTGCTCTTGTCGCGCGCCGCCACGGTCCAGGTCGTGCGCGAGTGGCGGCGCGTCCGGGGCATGCAAGACATCCGGATCTCGCGGCTGGCCGGCAAGCCGGGTCCCGTTTACTACCACTCGCCTTCTTTGGTTCAGCATGTGGGTTTCCGGAGTCTATGGGGTGGACCCTACCACGGGGCGATCGACTTCGATCCCGTCTGGAAGGCGCGGCGGGTCAAGCAGCCCTGGTGAGCGCCCCTCGGCGGCAGTCCGGGTTGATCTGAGGTGTTGCGCGGTCGCCGTCTCCGAGTGCAGAATTCGCGCTAGACACCCTGCAATGGCTGCGGAAACGGCAGACGGCTCATCTGGCGACGGTTCTTCTCGTGAGGACCCGGATTCCATTGTGGTTGCCGATCACGAGCTGCTGGCTCGAATTGGGCGGGGCAGTTACGGGGAGGTCTGGCTGGCGCGCAACGTTTTCGGGATTCACCGTGCCGTCAAAGCCGTTTACCGCAAACACTTCAAGGACGAGCGCCCGTTCCGACGCGAGTACGACGGCATTCGACGGTTCGAGCCGATCTCGCGTTCGCATGAAGGCTTCGTGGATGTGTTGCAGATTGGGCAGGACCCGGCCCTGCAGCACTTTTACTATGTCATGGAGCTGGGGGACGATGCCCGGCCGGAGCCGGGCGGCGCGCCGGGCGGGTACGTTCCTCGCACCCTCGCCTATGAACTGCGAGGTGGTCCTCTGCCGATCGACGACTGCATCCGGATCGGGCTCACGTTGAGCAACGCGCTTCATCAACTTCATACCCAGGGATTGGTGCATCGCGATGTAAAACCCTCCAACATCATATTCGTGGGTGGCGCGCCGAAGCTGGCGGACATTGGGCTCGTCGCCGAAGTCAACGAAAGCCGGTCCTATGTCGGCACGGAAGGTTTCATTCCCCCGGAAGGGCCTGGCACACCTCAGGCCGACGTGTACAGCCTCGGCAAGGTGCTTTACGAAATCAGCACCGGCAGGGATCGGATGGACTACCCGGCGCTTCCCGTTGATTTGCACCAGCACCCTGACCCGGGCCGGCTGCTTGAGTTGGACGCGATCCTGCGGCGCGCCTGCGAGGCGGATCCGAAGCGGCGTTATCCGTCAGCCTGGGCGCTGCACGCCGAACTCTTGCTGCTTGACCATGGGGGTTCCGTCAGGCGCCTGCACACGCTTGAAAAGCGCCTGATCCGGTTCAAACGGGTCGGCGGCCTGGCGGCCGCGGTCCTGCTCGGCCTGGGCGTGCTCACGGCCCCGCTCTACCGTGAGTGGCGGGCAAACCTCCGGGAACAGGAACGTCAAGTCGCCACCCTGGTTGCGGCGGGGGTCCAGCGGATGGGGGAAGGCGACATGGCGGCAGCCCTCGCCGCCTATGTCGATGCCTGGCGGCTGGATCGTGGCGACCCCGAAAACGAACCGACACATCGGTTGCGGATCGGCTCGGTGCTGCGGCAGTCTCCGGGGATCCTCGGCCCATGGGACACGGGTCATTCCCTCAACGAAGTCTGGCTGATGCCGAATGAAGAGCTGGTTCTGGCCGTTGAACGACTCGGTGCCGCGCACCTCGTGAATCTCCATGACGGCGCTTCGCGTCCCCTGGTTTTGGGTGCGCGACTTTACCGGGCGACATTCGCCCGCCGCCACGGCTGGCTTGCCACGGCAGACCAGAGCGGGGTGGCGACCCTTTGGGACTCGAGGAATTGGACCCGACTCCTTCCCGACCTGCCGCATGCGTCGCAGGTCAACGCGGTGGATTTCAACCCGGACGAAACCCTGATGGCCACGGCCGCCGACGATGGCAGGATCCGGATCTGGAATGCAAAGTCCGGCCAATTGACGCGCGAATGGCAAGCGCACGGGGATGTGGTCGCGCATGTGCGTTTCAGTCCGGACGGGAGGTTCCTGGCCAGCGCAAGCTACGATGAAGGCGCTCGAATCTGGGACTCCGCCACCGGCCTGGCCGCGGGTTCCACAATGCGCCATTCCAACTGGGTGGGCTACGTCTCCTTCAGCCCGAGCGGCGATCGCCTGGTCACGGCCGGCTATGATCATGTGGCTCGGATCTGGGAAATCCCATCGGGGCGACAGGCGCTGCCGGATCTCGTTCACGACGACGCGGTGCAGAGCGCCGAGTTCAGCCCCGATGGAAAACTGATTGTCACGGCGTCTCTTGACAGCACGGTCCGGGTCTGGGATGCGGAGAGCGGTCGTCCCGCGGCTCGCAACCCCATTCTGCGCCACGGTGATCGAGTCATGCACGCCTCCTTCGCGGCCGATGGTCAGCATATTGTCACCGCAACGCGGAAAGGATTCGTCACCCAATGGCGCCTGGCGCCGCCGGTTGACGGAAGATCGATGCTGGTCGACGACGCGGTTTTCAGCCGCGATGGCAGACGGACTGCCCTGGTCCACGAAACCGCGATCGAAATCCTGGATGCCGCCAGCCGCCAGCCGTTTGGTCCCGGCGTCAGGTTGGACCACGCTCCGGCCGAAGTTCGGCTGAACGGCTCGGGATCGCTGCTTTTCGTTCGACCCGCGCCAGGGAACGCGGATGCGGTTCTACCCGCGATCGAGGCTTACGACGTCGAAACCGGCGGATTGCTGCGGAGGTTGCCATCGAACCTCCGGTTGGCCGCACCGACCGTTGACAGCAGCCCGGCCGGCCGTTGGCTGGCGGCGGCTGAAGGAAGCCAGGTCAGGGTTTGGGAGCTGTCGGCCCCGGCCGAGCCGGACCGTGTCATCCCGCACGAACAACCCGTCCGCCGACTCCGGTTCAGCCGTGATGGCCAACTGCTGGCCACCGCCGCCGCTGATAACCAAGTCCACGTATTCCGGTTGGCTGACTTGAAGCCTCTTTTCCCTCCCTGGAAACTCAACGGTCCGGTGTCCGGTATTGAGTTCAGTCCCAACGGCCGCCATCTGGCCGCGGCGTGTCAGGATGACGAAGACACCAGCTATGCCGCCATCGTGACGGATCTTGAAACCGGCCGGGAAGTCGGAGCGGACCGGGCGCATCGCGATGGGATCCACTGTCTCCAGTTCAGTCCCGACGGTCGATACCTCGTCACGGCGGGCGAAGACTTCATGGCGCGGGTATGGCATAGCGTGAGCGGTGCCGCGGTGACACCGCCGCTTCGACATCGGCACCAGGTCTTCGCCGCCGCTTTCAGCCCCAACGGCCGGTGGCTCGCCACCACGGGAGCCGACCGGACGGCGCGGCTTTGGGATGCCAAGACCGGCGATCCACTCGCTCCGCCACTGCCCCTGAGCGAGATCGGCGTGACCATCACCTTTCTGGACGATCAACCACGAGTGTTAATCGAAGGAAAGGAAGGTTCGGTTTGGATTTGGGATTCGACCCCAACAGGCCAACTCATGGCGGAGCTGGACTCGCTCGTGAAATCACTGACGGGCAACGGCGAACCGCGGTAAACCCGCTTACCGCCATCGCGGCTGGACGCGACAAAAATGAACTCCATGGTGAGCGTGTTAGACTACCACGACCGCACGAAACACGATTTCAAGCGGTTCGCCCGTTCGCTGGGGTACCTGGACTGGGCCAATCAGCCCAACCCGTTCCGCCGTTTCGAAGGCGCTCCACTGATCCATCTGGAAGAGATGCCCCCATCGGTTCAACCGACGTACGATAGCCTGTTCGGATCGGCCGGCGCCCGATCGGCGGCCCCACCTGACGCCCACGGTGTGGCGCAACTCTTCTACGATAGTTTTGCCCTCTCGGCCTGGAAAGTGGCCGGCGAATCCCGGTGGTCGCTGCGCGCGAACCCTTCGAGCGGCAACCTCCATCCCACGGAGGCCTACCTGTTGTCCGGGCCCATCGAGGGGCTGTTCCCCAGCGCCGCGCTCTGCCACTACACGCCGTTCGAGCATGCGCTCGAACTGCGTCGCTCGCTGCCCGGCGATCTCTGGGATCGGTTCCGGGCGCCCACGGGCTGCGATCTGATGATCGGCCTGACGAGCATCCATTGGCGGGAAGCCTGGAAGTACGGTGAGCGGGCTTATCGCTACTGCCAGCACGATGTCGGGCACGCCATCGCCGGGGTGGTCATGGCGTGCGCGGTCCTGGGATGGGAAGTGCGCTTGTTGGAGACGATCGGCGACGGCGACCTGGCTCAGCTTCTGGCGGTGGACCGGCAGAGCGGGTTCGAGGCCGAGCATCCGGATGTCTTGCTCGGTATCGGGACGGGTCCCGACGCTCCGGTCGTGCCGGCATCGTGGCCGGACCCGGAGGTGATGACGGAAATCCGCAAGCAACCCGAACTGGGTGAGCCGAACCAGTTGAGCCAGGATCATCAGCCCTGGCCCATCATCGACGCGGTGGCGGCGGCGTGCGAAAAGCCACCCCTGAGCCTGCGTCCCATCGTCTGCCCGGGGTCGAGCGCGGAGATCCCCCCTGCCCGTCAGATCGACGCGCGGCGGATCATCCGCCAGCGTCGGAGCGCGGTCGCGATGGACGGTATCACCGCGATCTCGCTGGCCACTTTTCTATGCCAGTTGAGGCGCACGCTGCCGTATCAGGGACATCCGGTATGGCGCGCCTGGCCTTGGCCGGCAAGCGTTCATCTCGCCCTGTTTGTGCATCGGGTTGAAGGGTTGCCTCCAGGTTTGTACTGGCTCGACCGCGATCTCATTTCGCCTGGGAGCTGTCGGACACTGCTCCGGCCTGACTTCGACTGGCAGCAGCCGGCTGGCTGTCCCGCAACGGTTCCACTCCATCGGCTGCGGGAGGGTGATTTTGGCGAAGTGGCCGAGGAGATTTGTTGCCGGCAGTCGATAGCGGCCGGCGGGGCCTATGCGGTGGCGATGGTTGCGGTCATGGAAGGGCGTCTTCACGAGCTCGGTCCCTGGTTCTACCGGCGGCTCTTCTGGGAGTGCGGCATGATTGGACAGATCCTCTATCTTGAAGCCGAGGCTGCGGGAGTTCGCGCCACCGGCATCGGGTGCTTCTTCGACGATCCAATGCACCAGCTCCTGGGCATCTCGGATCACAGCTGCCAGTCGCTCTACCACTTCACCGTCGGCGGTCCGGTCGAGGATCCCAGGATCCAACAGCGAGAGGCGTACTTCCATCGACGGCTCAAGGCTGGACGACGCTGAATCAGCTTGGCGCGCCGGCAAACCGCGCGCCGACCTCATCTCCCCGGCGATCGCGAGCCGCTTGTCGCCGCGCGGGAGATCCGGTCGCATCGTCGACCGGATTCCGGTCCTACTCCAATCCCAACCTGCCTTCGAACAGTCGCTCTGCTTTGTCGAAACAGGCGACCGCACGGACCGTTGCCTTCGGATTGGTGACCGTCACCGGAGCGTCGGCTGTGTAGTTGCGCATCCGGCAACCGAAGAGCGACACGGTCAGTCGTTGATCCCCGCGTACGAGCAGGAAGTCCGCGGAATGGTTAAGCGTCGTCAACGCCGCGTTGCCGCCGGAGAAGGCTTCGACATTCGAGATGGCGGTATGCCCCTGGCCTTCGATGATGATCGGATGAATGTCCTCAACGCGGGGACCGGTATTGGCGATGATCGAGCCCTGGGCAAGCTGCCAGTTCCGGTTGAAGGTTCCGTCCCCCAATTTGTGGATGCCCACCGTCACGCAATCCAGGTTGAAGCTCGTCAACTGCCCGTAGGTTGCCGGCCCCAGATAGACCCCGCCATAAACCCCGAACGTAAACACGTCCATGAGCACCGCGTTGTCCGTGTGGTTGATGGCATAGGAGAATGTGCCCCTGGCGACCACGGCGTCGATCACCGCCCTCGAGTAGCCGCCGCGGATGTAACGCTGGTTCGCCGGGTTCACATGACAATGCAGCAGCCGCGGCACATCGTAACAGTAGTCGATCCGCACAAACTCGCCCCCCAGCGGATAGCCGTAGCAATGCTCGATCAGGATCTGCTCGCACGGATGCTGCCGGCGCGCATTGAAATCCATCGCCAGGTACTCCCCGTAAAACGTCAGAGCCGACAAGGTCACTCCCTGCGCCGCCCGCTCTTGCGAAACCTGTATCGTGGCCGGATACGGAATGATCCTCGCCGGATCGTCCAGTGTCTGCCGCGGATACCAGAATTGCAGCCCACGCAGCTGGGTCGCCCCTTCCACCGTGATGAACGGCTGCGTCTCGTCCTCGATCCGGAACACGCTCCCCACCGGTTGCGCTTTCTCCGGATGCCGGGTTCCTCGTCCCACCGGACCATGCACCCCCACCAGCGAAACATTCATCTTCAGCACGATCCCGCCGGCCATCGGGTAGGGCTCGTCCGAGGGATCCACGAAAAGCGCCGCCCCACGCGGCGACGCCCAATCGATCGCCTGCTGCAGCGCCGCGGCATTTGCGGTGGCGGTGTGGGTTGGCGCAACGCCAAAATCCCGAATACTGCGCGGCCCCGCGGCATGCTCGGCGCCACGGCCCGCCTCGAGTCCACATAGAACCGACAACAGACAGAAAAATCGTGTCATGGGATCGACCCTAACGCGTTCCATGACCTGAGGGGAAGCGACACCTGGCTGCCCGTCGGACCCGCCGGCCCCACGCGCCGCCGATTTCGCTTGGCATTTCCGGCTCCCGGATCTACCAAGACGTTGCTCTTTGAAAAGGGCGGAGTTCGCTCCGCCAGTTAGATTGATCGCATGACAGGGAACCCCGTGGAAATCGGGGACGGTTGCGCCACTGTGACGGGCTACGAACTCCCACAGCCACTGACCCTCAGGGTTGGGAAGGCGGGAGCGAGGCTGGATGCCCCAAGTCAGGATACCGGTGCGGTCAAGCTCGTCACGGTCCCCCATCAGGGACCGGCTTCTCCGTCAAAGAGAAGGATGAGGCCAGTCCTGCGAACCGTTTTCGCAGGAGCCCAGCTTCCACCTTCACTCTCCGTCTGACCGGAGGTTGAAGGTGTTTTCGTTTCGGACTCCGCGCTGGTCTCTCGCCGTGAAACGTCGGTTGCCCTCGGGCGATTCCAGCACTATGCGTCATGTCTGTTTGTCGGTTCTCAACGGCCTGTTAATTCTCTCGGGCGCCTTCCTTCAAGCCGCCAATTACGCCGATCTGGTCGTCGCGTACGACCCCGGGCACGATCCCGGTTCCCTCACCAACGCGGTGGCCGTCCTCGGCGAACCTTCCCGCGAGACTGAGGACCCTCAATGGGGCACCTTCCCGGTCGACCCGTTTTTTCCCCCCTATCTTGCCAGCCAGATGGTCGCGCTCGGCAGCGGCGGTTCCCTCGTGGTGCGCCTCGAACATCCGCTCACCGACGATCCACGAAACCCGTTCGGACTCGATTTTCTCGTCTTTGGCAACGCTTTCTTCCAGTTGAACGGAGACTGGACCACCAGCGGCTTTCTCGGCGGCACCAACTCGGGCGCCACGCTCATCTCCGTCAGCCACGACGGAATCACTTACTACCCGCTGGCCCCCGAACTGGCGCCCAATCCGGACCACTGGTATCCCACCGACCACGCCGGGGCGCCCGACCTGCCGGTGAATCCAGCCCTGGCCACCACCGATTTTGCCGGCCGCGATCTCGCGGGGATTCGCGAACTCTACCACGGCTCTGCGGGCGGCACGGGTTACGACCTGGCTTGGGCGCGAGATGAACAGGGGAGCCCCGTCCAACTGCCCTTCGTCCGCTACCTCCGCTTCGACCAACGAACCGGCACCGCCCAATTCGACGCGGTCTCGGCCATCTCACCGCCGTGGTCCGTCTTCGCCGATTTCGAGACGGATCCCGCGGCACAGGCGTGGCGGACGTTTGGCCAATCCTCCTTGTTCCGCTGGAATCCCGAAGACCAACAACTGCGGGTCACGTGGGATTCGTCCCGGACGAACAGCTATTGCTACCGGCCGCTGGGCACGAGCCTCAACCGCCAGGACGACTTCGCCTTCGGCTTTGACTTGCGCCTGGAAAACGTGGTCATCGGGGTCGATCCCAACAAGCCGTTCACGTTCCAAATCGCCGTCGGCCTGATCCACCTCGAATCCGCCACCCATGACGCGCTGCGCCGCGGCGCGGGCGTCGATCCGGTCCATGGCCCGCGCAACCTGGTTGAGTTTGCCTACTTCCCCGACAGCGGCTTTGGCGCGACCATCTCGCCCTCGATCATCTCGAGCGACAACCAGTTCGCCTCGAAATTCGAGTATCCGATCGAGCTTGGCACGGACACGACGTTCCACATCCGCCTCCAATACACCGCCGGCGATCAGACCCTGCGAACCACCCTGCACCGGGATCACGCCCGTTTCGCTACGATCCAGGACCTGGTCTTGCCCGCGGACTTCACCGATTTCGCCGTCGATGCCGTCGCCATCTGCAGCTACAGTGACGCCGGCCAGGACCCCAGGTTCGGCGGTTCGATCCTGGCCTCGGGAACCATCGACAACCTTTTCGTGCAACTCCCGCCACCGCCGGTGCACACCCTGGTCGGCCGCCTCCTCGGGAACACTTATGAAATCAGCTTCACCGCCAGGCCGGGATGGCACTACTCTCTCGAACGCTCGACCGACCTCGTCCAGTGGACCTTGGCGGCCAGTCACACCCCCGCCGCGCCTGGAACCCTCACCCTCGCCGACCCGGCTCCGCCCGCTCACCCGACCTT
>JAHDYP010000023.1:0-28378 GCA_023383055.1 Verrucomicrobiota bacterium
ACGCCATCAATTGGTTTGCCCATTGCGGCTACAGTATTCTTTAAACTGCTCTAGGTAACGGCTGGCTGCATGTCGGCGAGAGGTTCCACCTCACGTTCGATCTGCCGTTCTTTCTGATACCGCGCCGTTCGAGGACGATTTCGTTGATGCGCCGAGGCGGCACGCGCAACGCCCGGGCCAGCGCGTTCTGGGACAGCCCGCGAGGTTTCATGAAGTCTTCCCGCAAGATCTCGCCGGGGTAAATCGGGGGTAGCTTCTTTGGTGTCATGCGCGTCAATGGTAATCAACGGTTTCTACCGCGTGGGTGGGGCTGGTCAAGGGCGAAGTCCAAGCCCGCCCCATTGCTCCCCTCCGGGACCATCCTGGGTTTGGCCTCCATCCGGGTTATGGCCTTGTGATCGAAACCCTGCTTCCCCGCCGTTCGTCTTCACCTTGCCCTCGAGCCTGGTTCCTCACGGTACCACAACCCGATAGAACCGCTGCGGCGAGGACGAAGTGGGGGACGCGTACTCCACCGTGCCGGTCAGGTTCGTGCGCACGGCGAGCTTGGTCCATTGCGCCAGGTCGGTGGACGCCTCGAACACGTAGCGGAGGTCCGCCTGCCCGGTGGCGGTTAACTGCACGGTGCCGTCGGTCAGATTCGACATCGCCAGGCTCGGCGCGTTGGTTGCCCCGTCCTGGTGCTCGGTGACGGTCAGGGCTTGGTTCGCCGGCACATTTGCGATCTCCTGCACAATGCCCGACCGATTCGACGCGGTGCCAATCAGACGGACCAACAGCCAGCCGTTCGTGTTGCCATTCGCCGCGGCATCGTTTCGATAAAGGAAGTTCGGTTCGGCACGGTTGGCCGCATTATCGAACCAATTGTTGGGCACGAATAAGTCAAGGAATCCATCATTACGGAATTCGGCTTTGAAACCTCGGTGCACTTAAGTATCTTGGGCTCATGACGGTCGCGTTGGAACAGTTCAAATCTTCCTGTCTGGAGCTGATTAACTTGGTAAGCCGCACCGGCGAGGAGGTGTGGGTGGCGCAGAACGGCCAGACCCTGGTGAAGCTGGTGCCGGCGCCGACGGTGCCGCCGGCGACGTTGTTTGGCAAGCTGGCACAAGAGACACTTGTGCAAGGTGACATCGTGAACGGCGTCGACGAACGCTGGGAAGCGGATGCCTGAACCGGTCACCCATCTACTCGACACGCACGCGTGAGTGTGGCTGGTCAAGGGCGAAGCCCAAGCCCGCCCCATTGCCAACCTCCCCTCCGGGACCATCCTGGGTTTGGCCTCCATCTCGGTCTGGGAAGTCGGGATGCTCGAAACCAAGGGGCGCCTGGCACTTCAACCCGACGCCCGCACCTGGGTTAACGCGGCCCTCCAAGGACTTCGGCTGCTGCCGCTGGACGCCGAAGCGGCATTGCGGGCGACGCGTCTGCCCGGGAGCGTTCACGGGGACCCAGCAGACCGGATCATCATCGCCACGGCGCAGATCCTCAAAGTGCCACTCCTCACGGCGGATGCGCGCATCATCCAATACGCGGGACAAGGCCATCTCCAGGTTATGGCCTTGTGATCGAAACCCTGCTTCCCCGCCGTTCGTCTTCATCTTGCCCTCGAGCCTGATTCCTCACGGTACCACCACCCGATAGAACCGCTGCGGCGAGGACGAAGTGGGGGACGCGTACTCCACCGTGCCGGTCAGGTTCGTGCGCACGGCGAGCTTGGTCCATTGCGCCAGGTCGGTGGACGCCTCGAACACGTAGCGGAGGTCCGCCTGCCCGGTGGCGGTTAACTGCACGGTGCCGTCGGTCAGATTCGACATCGCCAGGCTCGGCGCGTTGGTTGCCCCGTCCTGGTGCTCGGTGACGGTCAGGGCTTGGTTCGCCGGGAGGTTCGCGATCTCCTGCACAATGCCCGATGGCCACTCGATCCGGAGCAAGTCCACCTGCGCGGCGTCGCCCAGGCCGAAATGGGCGCGGAGATCATTCTGGTTGCTCTTTCCACTGCCCCCCGAGATCTCTCTCAACTGCCAGACCTCTTTGCCTGAAAGGGTCGCCTTGGCCCTGATCTTGGCACCAATCCCCGAGCGATTCGACGCGGTGCCGATCAGGCGGACCAACAGCCAGCCGTTCGTGTTACCGTTCGACGCGGCATCGTTTCGATAAAGGAAGTTCGGCTCGGCACGTTGGGCCGCATTCTCGGCCCAATTGTTGGCCACGAATAAGTCAAGGAATCCATCATTGTCGAGGTCTGCCCAGGCGCTGCTGAAGCCATGTGCGACAGCAGTCACCGGGTCGCTGTCGAGAATCCGGGTGAAGGTTCCGTCGTGCTCATTATGAAGCAGCATGTCAGCCTCCCCTTGATTGCAGACAAAGAGGTCCAGGTACCCGTCGTTGTCAAAGTCCCCCCAAGCAGGCCCTTGGGAGGTCGCGTCCGACCGGACCGCCAAATCGGGCGTGAAGGTCCCGTCGCCGTTGTTCACGAAGAGGCCTTCTGAGCTCGACGAAAGAGCGGTCACTTTTGCCACGTAGAGATCCAGGTCGCCGTCGTTGTCGTAGTCAGCCCAGGCGAGACCAAGATGGTAGCCCGGTGTCGTAACCAGTGGTCCGGTGGTTTCGCGGGTGAACACCCCCGCGCGATCATTCCGGAAAAGAAAGGTCGGTTGGTTGGTCTCGTAAAAGGCATTGGCCACCACAAGGTCCAGGTCGCCGTCGTTGTCGTGATCCCCCCAAGCGCACCCTTGGGATCGGCCCCCGCTTGAAGTTAACGGCGGTGCGGTCACCCGCAGCATCCCCCCGGACCCATCGTTCCGATACAGGAACTCGCTTTGGGGCGGCATACCGGAATTGACCACCGCAAGATCGACGAAACCGTCGTTGTCGTAGTCACCCCAGGCCGCCCCCGCGTTCACGGCGACGGTGTTGACCCATGCGCCGGTGGTGACGCCGGTGAATAGCGTGGAATTGCCAGCACCGAGGTCGTTGCGAAAGAAACGGCTCGTGTAAGGTTCGCCGCAGCTGACGAACAGGTCCAGGTCACCGTCGTTGTCGTAGTCCGCAAACACGCCAGCTCTGTAGTCTCCGTAAGTCGTTACCATCGGCTCGGTGGTAACCTTGCCGAAGGTGAAGTTGCCGTCATTGTGGTACAGAACATTGGTTCCTCCCCAAATGGTGGCGACAAAGACGTCCACTAACCCATCGTTGTCGTAATCGACGAGGGCACAGCCAGCGGATGCCTCGGCATCCGTGACTATGGGGCCTTCGGTAACTTGCGTGAAATAGGCCGGTTGCCCGGCGAGTGGTTCCGCGGCGAACATGGCCAAGCAACAGGGAATGAGAATGGTCGTTTTCATAATGGTGTCATCACTCCTTTCAGAAGAATCCAGAGCCGCCGATCACAGGAAAAATGGATTTAAAGCCGAGACCGAGAGGCGGCAGGTCGGGGATATTCCCAGATTGTTCCAGATGCAGACTGGCTTAGTCGGATTACCTCGGCTCCCGGTAGTGCGAATGCGCTTGGTAATGGAATGAAATCATGTAATGTGACGCCGTGATGCAGTCAACTTTGACCGATAAGGGACAGACCACGGTGCCGCATGCCGTGCGTAAAGCGTTGAAGGTGAAAGCGCGTCAGCAATTGGAATGGACCATCCGCAGCGATGGTTCCGCTTTGGTGCGGCCTCGGCCAATGGCCTCGGATCTTTTCGGCAGCCTGAAGTCAGCCAGGGTTTTCCCCGGTCTGCAGCAAGAAAAGGAAGCCGTAAAACGCGCTGTCGGCGAGCAGGCCGCCAAGGAAGGGATCGAGTAGCGTGGCCACGAGACTCTGGGTCGATACGAACGTGCTCGTTCGTTTCCTGACCGGCGATCCCCCCGAGATGGCGGCAGGCGCGAAGGGGCTGATTGAGGCGGCTGGCGCTGGGGAGGTTGTGCTCGAAGTGCTGCCGGTCATCGTGGCGGAAACCGTTTACACCTTGGAGTCGTTTTACGAATTGGACCGACACGAGGTGGCCTCGAAGCTCATCCAACTGCTGCAAAGTCAGGGCTTCGAGCCGCACGAACGCGAACGGGTGCTTGATGCTCTGGCGCGCCATCGGGATCACAATGTTCATTTCGCTGACGCCTATCTCGCGGCGGTGGGAGCTGAGAGCGGCCTCGCCGTGGCGTCGTTCGACCGTGATTTGGACCGATTCAGCGATGTTCGCCGATTCCAAGTCGGTGATGAGATGTAACCGTTACTCGTCCAATGTGACAGCGATGAGAAACGGACCTGATTCGCTCATCGCCGAGACGAAGTCGAACGTGGTGATCTTCACTCCCGGCCGGGGATTGTCGCGGGTGTTCAGGTAAAGCCGCAGTCGACAGCCCCTTTCGTTCGCGACCGGGTTCGCGCCGGTCCAAACGACGCTGGCGCGATCGGTGGCCTCGAGCGCGACCCGGGCCGATTCGTAATACCAATCGCGGACATCGCGGCCATAGACGAGCTCCAGCGGTCGGGTTTCGCCGTCGGTGTAGTGCAACTCCAACCTGCCGATGACGGTACCTTCACTGGGGACCGCCCCTTCGCCTCTGACGGTGCCAAGCAGCAGATGGAGCCGCGTCGCCTCCTGTTGAATCGGGATCCCATCCACGCGAACGGGATCATCCAGCGTGGCAAACTCCCAGGGCCCGCCCCGGAGGTCGGCACGACGGAGTTGGATCAGCCCGCGGACATCAAACGTGACTCCGCCCAATTCCACCAGACCGATCGGCAGTTGCGAAAGATCGTCGTCGTAATCCACCAAAGTCTCAACTTTGCCGTAGAACGTCTCTGCCAATTCGCCGGTGTAAAAATCGGTCAGGTCGAGTTGATTTCTGCCCGCGCTTGGATCGCGCATGGGGAAGAGCGTCCGATCGATGGGAACCTTGACGACGCGCGGTTCGCCAGGCTCACCCTCTACGCCGTGGAACTCCGCCTGCAACCGCTCCCGCCAGTAACCCCGGGCGTATTGCCTGACCTTTGCCGCCCATTCCGTGCGCGGTCCGCTCTGACTGCCTTCTTCCTTCTGAACTCCGCCTTCCGCCCTTTCTTCGCGCCACGGAAACGTCTCCCACCGGTGCACGCAGTAATCCACAGCCACGCAGGCGATGTTGCGGTCGTCGGGGCTGAGCGCGAGGTCATAGAATGGTTCACGTCCCGCGCGGTCCAGGATTCTGCGGGGCGACCCTTCGAGATCCCAGATCTCGAGGGTGCCGTGCCCGGCTCCGGGGTAGGACCGCGGCACCTCCCCAGTGATGGTGAACATACGGCGGCCGTCGCGGCTGAAGCTCCAGGCGTAATCCATGCCTCGGCCGGTGGCTTCGGCGACCAGGCGGCCGGTGGCCAGGTCGCGCACCTCGATGCGGTTACCCGCGCTGATGATCAGGTGTTTCTGGTCGGGCAGGAAGTGCGCTTTCATCTTGGCGAACCCGGCTTGCACGACGAACGTGGCCTGGAGTTGGCCCGTGGCGACATTCCAGATCCCGACTTTGCCATCGGTGCTCGCGGCGACCAACCGCTCGCCCCTGGCGTCGAATTCCACATACCGCGGGATGTTGGAGTAACCCATCAGGGCATACCCATTCGCCGGGTTCATGGTCAAAGTCAGCAGCTCAGCACCGGTATGGGCGTCCCACACTTTGGCGGTGCCGTCGAGGCTGCCGGTGGCGATCCGGCGTCCGTCACTGCTATACGCCAGGTCAGCGATCTGTCGACGATGGCCGCGCAGGCGCAACAGCAGTTGGCCGGTTTCCACGTCCCACACCTTGACCGACTTCTGCGAGCCCCCGGTAGCCAGCCGGCGGCTGTCGGGACTGAACGCGATGGCCGAGAAGCCTTCATTGTGAAGGAGAATCTGGAGGATTACCCGGCCGCTGCGTGCTGAGCGAATGATCACCCCCTCGTGCCAGGGGCAGTTGGCGATCAGGCGGCCATCCGGGCTGTAGGCGCAGGCGTGTTGCCAGGCACGGTCTTGAGCCAATTCGCGTCCCGGGCCGGCGCTCCAGACCTTGACGATCCCTTGCTCCTCGGCCGAGACAACCAGCCGCCCGTCCCAGCTCAGGCGCGCTTCGTTGACCAGCGTCACGTGGCCTCGGAGGACCTTCAGTTTCCTCGCCTGGACGAGGTCCCAGGTGGTAACCCAATTCTCCATCCCGTGTGTCACCATCCGGTTGCCGTCGCGGCTGAAGTCCACCCATTGCACACGCTCACCGATCGCGAGGCGTTCAGTGCCGGTGGCCAGGTCCCAGACCCGGGCGGTGTTTTCATCGCCGGCGTTGGCCATCCAGCGGCCATCCGGGCTAAAGAAGACGCGGCGCACGGGGTCGGGCAGGCCGCCGCGGATGGTGATGAGCTGCCGCGGGGCCTGGCCTTCGCGCCAGAGGGTGAGACGGCCTTCCAGGTCGATCGTGGCGAAATGCTCGACTGTATCGTCGGCGAACGCGGCGAAGATGGTGGAATTGGTGTCATCCGGAAAAGTCCGGATGAGCTGGCCGGACGGGAGTTCCCGGACCCACGCCGCGCGATCGGCCGCCGCGAACAGCCGCCGGCCATCGGGGCTGATCGCCACTCGATTGATCCACTGGTTCGTTACGATCAACCGGTTCAACTCCTGTCCGCTGGCACTGTCCCAGACCGTTATGGTCCCGTCGGAACCGCCGGTAGCCAGTTGTGCTCCGTCGGCGCTGTAGGCCAGCGTGGTGATCTCGCCGGTTGGCGGGCGGAGCATGAATAGCGGCGGCTGGTCTGCGTCCGGGACTTCGTTTCCCCTCACCCCAGCCCTCTCCCCGTCGGACGGGGAGAGGGTGGTCGAAGACCGGGTGAGGGGCGTGCTGGTGATGGGTTCGTGGAGCGAAGCGGCCCCTGCCGAATCCGAACGGTCAACAGCGGCAGCCCAATTCGTCGTGGTCCAGACCCAGACCCCGTTGGTGCCCAGGATTGCCGCCAACTGCCCGCCGCTCGGTCGGAAGGTGATCCAACTCGCTTGGTTCGATGTACTCCCGAAGCTGAAGACCTCTTGCTCCGACTCCCAGTCCCACACTTTGGCCAGGCCGATGGAATCCTGCGTCCCCACCCAACGGCCGTCGGGGCTGAAGACCGTCACCGTGACGTTAGCGCTGTGGGCCGGGAAACTCGCGGCCTCCTGGTGACACAAATAGAGCAGGTGCCCCCATTCCCAATGACGGTATTCCTCCGGGCATTTCCACAAGGTCTCGAGCGCGCGATCGATGCTGCCTTCCTCGATCAGTTTGCTCGCGAGAGCAATGTTCGAGTAGTAAGCCTCGCGTTGTTCGCCCTTGCGTGCGCTGGCAATGCGCCAGGCCGAAGCAACCGACACGGCAGTCACCGTCAGCAGCAAGGTCACCACCGCCGCCGTCATCCCCGCCAGAACGGGCTTGCGCCGACACCAACGCCACGTCTTACCCATCGGACCCAGCGGACGGGCGTGAATCGGTTCATCACGGAGGAAGCGGTCCAGTTCATCACCCAGAGTGTCGGCGGTGGCGTAGCGTCGAGCGGGCTCTTTCTCGAGGCATTTCAGGCAGATCGTCTCGAGATCACGCGGCACATGACTGTTCAACTTGCGAGGGCTGGGGGCATCGTCGTGGATCACCTGGTGCACGAGCATCCGCGTGCTGCCGCGGAAGGGGAGTTCCCCCGTCAGCAACTGAAACAGCACGACACCCAGCGAATAGATATCGGTCCGGGCGTCGGCCTGGTGCGCTTCGCCGCGCGCCAACTCCGGGCTCATGTAGGCGGGTGTACCCAACAACTGACCGTCCAGCGTCATCGTGACTTCACCGGCCTCGCGCCGGGCCAGCCCGAAATCCGTCAGATGCGGTTCGCCTTTGGTGTCGAGGAGGATGTTGCCCGGTTTGATGTCACGGTGGATGATGCCGTGTTCGTGGGCGTGCGCGAGGGCTGAGGCGATCTTGTGACAAAGCCGGGCGGCTTCCCGGGGACTGACGCGTCCACCAGCCATCCATTCCGCCAGCGACACTCCCTCAACCAAGTCGCATACGATGTAGACGAGGTCTTCCTCCCGTCCCACCTCGAATACGCTCACGATGTTCGGATGGCACAATTGGGCCGCCGCCCGGGCTTCGCGCAGGAATTTCTCGGTCTCCGAAGGCTCCATCTGGCGTTGACGGGGGATCTTGATGGCCACCCAGCGGTCCAGCCGGGTGTCCCGCGCTTTCCAGACCGTGCCGAAGGCGCCCGCACCCAGTTTCTCGTGCACTTCAAACTGGCCGATCCGATCGAGCGCCGCCGCCGTCCGGTGGGCGGTCGTGTCATCCACAATGCTGAACCGCGTCCCACACGAGTCGCAGCGGATGTCGGACAGGCCGGTGCCCTCGCCGACCTCGATGGCGTGTCCGCACTGCGGGCAGCGGACGCGCAAGCCGGAGTCCACCGGTCGCGGTTCCCTCGATTGCGGCAGCGTGACGCGGGCGATACACCGGCGGCACAACCCCCTTGGATTGCGACGCGACACCGGCCCGCCGCAGTGCGGGCAGATCGGCGAATTGTGACTGGCGGGATTGGTGTCCACGGTTGCCACAAGTGTTCAGAAGGATTTCAAGCGCCGAATCACGACCCTTTGTGGTCGCATATGGTAAATCCCGGCGCTCTTGATCTTAATCTTGATCTTGATCTTGCTCTCCCCCGCCCCTCATCTTCACTCACTGATCAGTTCAACCAGGTATCGCATCTCCGCTTCGACCTCCGCCGCGGTGTTCACCGTCTGCCGGACCTCGGCTCGGATGAGCGCCCGGTAGCGGTCGCGCAGCCGGGTTACGGCCACGGCGATAGCGTGACTGCTCAATCCCAGTCGCCCGCCAAGCGCAGCGTATTCGCCCGGCTCGGGCGAACGCGAAAGGAAGGCCGCCAGAGCCTCGAACTGCGCCGACTTATCCGACGCGCGATGCTCTTCCTCGAGCAAAGCCAGCGCTCGATCCATGATGTCCTCAGCCCAGAGCCGATCAAAACGGTGTTCCGGAGATTCCTGGGGCGAATCATCGATGCGGTAGCGCTCCTCGATCGTCGCCGCATCCAGCGGGATGAACGTGAACTGGCCGCCGCGTTTGGCCGCCTTGACGCGATCCCACTCGTTGGCCAGGAAATGGGTCACCGCCGCCAGGAGAAAGGTGCGAAAATGGCCGCGCTCCGGGGCGACCTGCTTGAGAAAGTGCTTCTCGAGGAACCGCTCAAAAAAGGCCTGGGGCAGATCTTTGGCGTCTTCCGGGTTATACCCCTTGCGGCGGACAAAGGCATACAGCGGATACCAGTAGGTCCGACACAGCCGCTCGAGCGACGCGGAGGATTCCGGCGACGCGCTGTCGCCCGCCGCCAGCACGACACTCCAGTGGGTGGTCGCGAACTGTGCGGCCGCTCTCGCGGCCGACGCCGACGAGTTGCTTTCGTTCGCCATTTGAAGCCCGGTGCGACCCGTCCGAGAAGCCTGACGCCGTTGCGCGCGGTTTGCGGGACGGGGATCTGACCCCCAATCTGACCCGAGATTCATCCTATTTCCCAATGCAAAATTGGCTGAAAATCCTGTCCAACAAGTCTTCCGTCGCCGTTTGTCCCACCACCTCGCCCACCGCGTTCACCGCGATCCGCAGATCGGCCGCCACCAACTCGAGAGTCAGATTCTCCCGCAGCGCCGTCAGACAGCGTTCCGTCGCGACTCGCGCCCGGCGCAAGGCATCCTGATGACGCGCGTTGATCATGGCCGGCAACATCTCGGCCCGGATCTCGCCGCCCCACACCATGTCTCGGATCGCGTCCTTCAAGGCTTCCACACCCTGCCCGCTCAGGGCGCAAACCGCAACCGGCTTTGGCGTGATGCCGTCGGGCAACTCGAGTTGTTGCGGTTGGTCCACTTTGTTTCGCACGAGAATCCGTTTCTTGCCGGCAAACCGGTCCAGGTAACGCCGGTCCTCGTCCGTGAGCGTCTCCGACCCGTCCAGGACGTGCAGAATCAATTCCGCCCGCGCCACGCTCTCATGACTCCGCCGGATGCCCTCCTGTTCGATTGCGTCGCCCGCATCCCGCAATCCCGCCGTATCGATGAACACCACCGGCAGCCCGCGAATGTTCGCGGTCTCCTCGATCGTATCCCGCGTGGTTCCCGGGACCGGCGACACGATCGCCCGTTCATGCCCCAACAATTGGTTCAACAAACTCGATTTCCCCACGTTCGGACGCCCCACGATCGCCGCCCGAATCCCCCGACGCAGGATCCGTCCCTCATCCGCTGTCCGCAACAACTCGTCCATGAACCGCAACCCATCGTCGAGCCGGCCCAGCAACGCCTCCCGCGTGTCGGGCGCGATGTCCTCCTCCGGGAAGTCAATGTGCGCCTCAATGTGCGCGAGCGTCGTCATCAGCCCATCCCGCAGCTCACTGATTCGCCGGGAAAGCTTGCCCGCCAGTTGTTCGTTCGCCACTACCAACGCCAGCTCCGTCCGCGCGTGGATCACATCCGCCACCGCCTCCGCCTGCGCCAGATCCAGGCGCCCATTCAGGAATGCACGTTGCGTGAACTCACCCGGCTCGGCCAGCCGCGCGCCGTGCGTGAGCACGGCATCCAGCACGGCCTTGGCCGCCACCATCCCGCCGTGACAACTGATCTCCACCACATCCTCGCGGGTGAACGTCCGCGGCGCCCGCATCACCGTGAGCAACACCTCGTCCACCACCCGCCCTTGAAGCATGATCCGGCCGTAATGCACGGTATGCGTGGCCGCCGACGACGGCTTGTCCCTCTTGCGGGGCGCCACAAAACACGCATCCGCCACCGCCAGAGCCCCCGGCCCCGATAGCCGGATCACTGCCAACCCGCCCTCCCCCAGCGGTGTCGCGATCGCGGCGATGGTCTCTTCAAGACTTCTCATGCGGCTCAACTCCCTGACATTCGTCCCTGGGCGCAAGCGCCGGAGCTTCGGTATTCACCGCGTTTGCGCCTCCAACCATAGCCGCGCTTTCTCGTAGCTTTTCCGGTGCAGGAAATGGAGAAACTCCCGGTCCGTCCCCGGCGGCAGCGCGGCGGTCAAGGCGTCGATCCGTTCGAACAAACGGATCAAATCCGGCCGGGGCGATCCCGCCGACGCCGGTTTTACCGCCGCTCCCAACTCGACCAACGCCGCGTGTAACGCCCGTTCGTTCTCAGTCATACCCCGATTCCATACCCCATCCCCCCGCCAATTCCAAGCGGCGACGCTTGCAAACCGTCCATTACCGAAAATACTCGGCCCATGACCAACGCGCGCGACGGCGTTCCATCCCGGCTGTTCCTCGGCATCGAAGGGGGCGCCACCCATACTCAGGCGCTCATCGCCGATGCCTCCGGCCAACTGCTCGCCCGAACCGAGTCCGGCCCCGCCAACGTCCAACTCCTCGGCGAGACACAACTGCTGACCCTCCTCCGCGGACTGCGCCGCGCCCTGCCTCGACCGGACGCGATCGCCATCGGCCTGGCCGGCGCCCGCACCGAACCCGACCGCCAGCGCATCCGCCAGGCCGCCGCCAGGATCTGGCCCGGCATCCCGTGTTACGCCACCAACGACCTCGAGACCGCCCTCATGGCCGCCGACTCCCGACATCACCGGGATCCGATCGAACCCGCCCGCGTCCTGGTCCTCAGCGGGACCGGCTCCTGTTGCTACGGCCGCGCCGCGGACGGACGGACCCTCAAGATCGGCGGTTGGGGCCATCTGCTCGGCGATCGCGGCAGTGCCTACGATATCGGACTCCGCGCGCTGCGCGAGACCCTCCGGCACTTCGACCGCACCAACCGCCTGACGCCGCTCGGCACCCGACTCCTCCGCCGGCTCCAATCCAATTCCCCGGAAGCATGGGTGGGCTGGATCCAAACCGCCGAAAAAGCCGCAATCGCCGCGCTCGCCCCCGAAGTCTTCGCCGTCCATGCGAACGATCCGCTCGCCCGCAAGGTCGTCCGCGCGGCCGCGGCCGATCTCGCCACCGACGCCTGCGCTTGCGCCGACCAACTCCGCGGGCGTAGTGATTCGCTCGAGTTCATCCTCGCCGGCGGAGTGCTGCTCCAACAAGCCACCTACGCCCGGCTCGTCCGTCGCCTCATCCGCGCGAAGCTGCCCCGGGCCACGGTCCGCCAACTCTCACGTCCCAGTGCCTGGGGCGCCGTCGAACTTGCCCGCCTCCACTTCCCGAACGCCACCGCGGGCGGCTCGACCCATCGCCCGCGCAACCCGCTCAGACTTTTGCCGCAGACCCCTGCGCGCGCCATTCCCTGTCCGAGCCTCGACGCCCTGGCCCTATCCCCCACCGAACAACGCAATCCACGCTCGAGGCGGCTGAGCGACCTGCCGCTGGACCAGGCCATCCAACTCGTGCTGAAGGAGGATCGACTCATCCCGCCCGCTCTGCTGCGCGAACGCGCGAATCTCGAACGCGCCATCACCTGGATCGTCCGCGCCCTCAAACAGGGCGGACGCCTCTTTTACGTCGGGGCCGGCACCAGCGGCCGACTCGGCGTGCTCGATGCCAGCGAATGCCCACCGACATTCCGCACCTCGCCCGAACTGGTTCAAGGCATCATGGCGGGCGGTTACCGCGCCCTATGGGAATCGATCGAAGGTGCCGAAGACGACGCCCAGGCCGGAGCCGAAGCCGCCCGACTCCGCGGCGTCACCGGGCGTGATGTGGTGGTTGGCATTGCCGCCAGCGGTCGGACCCCGTTCGTCTGGGGTGCCATTTGGCAGGCCCGGCAGGCGGGGGCGAAGACCGTCCTGCTCTGTTTCAACCCGCACCTCGAAGCGCCACGCGGCAATCGGCCTGATCTGATCATCGCCCCCGATGTTGGCCCGGAACTCCTCACCGGTTCCACCCGCCTCAAATCCGGCACCGCCACCAAACTCATCCTGAACCTGTTCACCACGCTCACGATGGTTCGGCTAGGCAAGGTGGTTAGCAACCTCATGGTCGACCTGAACCCCTCGAACGCCAAACTCCGTGACCGCGCCATCCGCATCGTGCGCCAGCTCACGGGTGGTTCGGAACCCGAGGCCCGCGCCGCCCTCGAACAAGCCGGTTGGGTTGTCAAACGCGCCCTCAGCCTCCGTGGCCTGAACTGAGAGGCTGCCCGACCCCGCCGGGAGTAAGCTGAGGCGTCTTGACCTCAGTAACGCGCCACAACCCGGAAGGGGCTGGCATTCTTGCCGGCGATCCGGATGAGCTCCCTTTCCGCATCGAAATCGCTCCAGGCCTCACCGTTCAAAGACACGGATCGGAGCCGGGCTTTGTCCGGATGACGAAAGCGCAGCCACACCTGGTCCGGACGACGGTCGCTGAGAAACTCGATCTGCGCGGTGACGGAACCGGCGGCAACAGCGCTTTCGATCCGCAGGTTCACCGGGCCGAAATGCGTGGGAGCCCGGTCGATCGTGATGCGCTGACCATTCGCCAGCCAGGCCCGCGGCGTCGCCTGCCCGATGAACAGCGTGCCGTCATCCGCGAGTTCGTTGACCAGCAGGTTCCGGTAGAGCTCGAACCAAGCGCCGTCCGTGCTGGGCGGGCCGTAATACTGGCCCCAGGCCCAACGATGTTCCAGGGGAGAGAGCTGTTGATGGGAAAAGGCACAGGCCATCATGCTGTAAAAGGCGCGAATGGCCGCTTCGGGTTCGTCCCGTAACAGGTACGCGGTCGCCTGTTGGTTGTAGACCGGTTCGTTGGCCATCCCCCATTGGTTCAGGAAGAGATTATCCTCGTGATCGTGCAACAAGGCCGAACTGAGCCAACCGCGCGGATCAATGGCACTCAACCGAGAGAGATGCAACGCGCCCGTGTCCACGTCCGTGGGATACCACAGGTCCAGCAGTCGACGCGGCGTCAGGGCATCGCAGGGGACATAGTTGTTCCAGGTGCCGTCAGCGAGTTGGACGACCGGCGATTGCACACTCGCTCGGGCGAAGGCGCGTTCAACATCGCCTCGGAGTTGCTCCGCCACGGTTTGCACGGACTTCCCTCGCGGATGTCCGTAAGCCTCCAGGGCGCGACCGAAGAGTTCGAGACCGGCGACGAAATAGGCATTGGGAAAGGCCCAGGCGCGGGCGTCCTGGGAGAGATCGTTGAGGGGCGCGACAATGAGACCGGGTGCATTCTCGAGCATTTGGCCGCGTTTGACCTCCGCAAGACACCAATCCAGCGCCTTGAGGGAAGCCGACAGCAGCCGTTCAAACGACGCACGATCCCGCGACAGCAGGAAGTTCTGGCCGATCGAATAGAGCATGCTCGGAGAATAAACGCCCCATTCGGCATAGCCACCGACCCGGCCATCGGGCTTTTGCTGGCTGTGGAACATCGCCGCAAATTCCTCTTCGGCCACGGCAAAGTGTCCGCGCAGACCGTAGAGCATGTAATCCACGTAAACCGCCTGGTTGATCGGCCAATCGGCGTTGAACTGGCCATAGGCGAAGTTCGAGTAAGGCAGGTCGATGCGCGCCACCCCGTGTTCGTCCGTTCGATGCCGGGGCAGCATCAGGGCGTGCCAGAGATTCGCGCGGAAGAGATCGTTCACCGCCGGTTCCGGCACCTCAAACCGCGCCCCCTGCGCCAGCCAATTCTCCCAGTAACGCACCGTCTCTTCGCGAGCGTGGACAACATCGAGCGCCGCAAGTTCCGAGGCGCCCTGCGGTAACACCACCGGCGATGGGAGCTTGATCACGAGCGTCCGGGTTTCGCCTGGGACGAGTTCGCCCGCGCAGTCCAACTCGATACGTGGGTCTTTATCGTCGGCGATCGGTTCTCGTGCCGTCAGGGTAAGACCAGGATCCGTTTCGATCATCAACCAGACAGCGCCGGTTTCGCGATCCACGACGCACGGTCGGCCGCCCAGGCTACGCAGCTCGGGATGCCGGTTGGTGTTCTCCGTGGCCAGCCTAAAGCCGAAGCGCACCGGCCCCGTGCCGGTGATCTGAACCTTCGTGAAGAATACGCTCTCGCTCTTTTCCCCCTCGCCCCCGCCGGGGGAGAGGGTGCCCGCAGGGCGGGTGAGGGGGCATTGCTCCAGGGCTGATTCCACGCTGATCGGCGCGGCGAACTGTTCGATCTGGCAACGTTGGCCATCCCGTTCAAGTCGAGTGACGATCACGGGCAACCCATCCACGATGCGCTGCGCAGACCACTGGGAACCGTCCCAAAGAATATCGAAGCGGAACCGGTGCGGCGACGCGTAGTCCGGCCGGACGTTGGCCCAGCGGTCCACGCCAAATTTGTAGAGCGACCCGTGCCGGGCCACGGTGCCTACAAGGTGCCCCTTGACGCCGAGCCACGAGGTTTCCCAGGACTTGTCCCACTGTTTGGGATTGCCGAAGTCCTCCCAGCGGCTGGTCCAATCGGCCAGGGTCGATTCCGGTTCGCGTTTCACGCGGTCGAGCACACGCTCGCCCTTGAGTGATGCCAGATGCGTGGCGAACTCCACTGGCGCATCGGCGAGCGTCGCGAAGAGATCATGTTCCGGCAACCACATCGCGCCGTGCCGAGCCAGTTGTTCGAGGCCGATCGAGAAACCCCGGGTGCCATCCGGGTTGGTGAGCACCGCGAGCAGCGGAGCGCCCGGTTGAAGACCGGGATCGTCCTTCAGTCGCGCGACCTGTTCCGCGGTGCCATGCTCGAGCAGGTATTGCCAGATGGACTGGACCTTACGCCTTGGCTGAATTGGCTCGGACCAGGCCAGATCGAGCGTGACGCCGTCCACGTCACCCCCGCCCGCGCGCGTATCGCACAACAGTTCTTCCCCGCGATCGCCCGCTTCGAAGTCCACGGGTCGGATCCTGGAGATTTCAGTGTTGTTGGTCACGAAGGCGATCGCAAACTGCCGCTCGGCGGCGGACTGATGACCCCAGGAAAGCCGGATCTGCAGGTGCACATTGGTTGGTGTCGCCGACTCTGCCCCCGGATCGGATGGAATTTGGCGATCGACGGATTCCGGTTCGGCCGCCGCCAATGACGACAAGAGAGACGCCATTCCTGCCATGCGAAGGACTGCAGCGCGGGCGCGGCGTTTCCGGTTGGTCCGCTCAGCACAGGTGGGCTCGAACAATCGGGTCATAGCATTTCAGAGTTGCGAGTGATTATTGAGTAATCCCGGCAAAGCGCTACACGATTTGCGCCTTTTCCTGAACCGATTGTGCCACGTCGAAGCTCACAATCTGGGTGAAGTCTTCTTTGCTCCGGTGGACGTCGTGCTGGATGAGACAAATGTGGTTCAGCCCGACCTCGTTTACGTCTCCATCGCCAAAGCCGGCATCCTGGAGCGCCGCGGCATTATGGGCGCGCCCGATCTCGTGGTGGAAATCATTTCTCTCACGAGCCTCTGCCGCGACCGCTACGACAAGCGCGAACTATACGTCCGATTCGGCGTGAAAGAATTCTGGCTGGCCGATCTCGCTAATCGCTACATTGAAATCCTCTCGCTTCAAAAGGGCATCTATCAACTCCTCTCCTGCGCCACGAACGAGGGAAAGTTTCACTCGGAGATCCTCCCTGGATTTGAGTTCGACCTTGCGGTGTTGGATTGAACTCTCCCCGGGCCGGCACAGTGCCGGCGAACAACTGCACGACCTGCAGTCCTTCGACGCCAATTGATTCGCCACGGATTTCCGGGAACGCGCCGCAGCGCGTCCCTTCCCACATCGGAAAGCGCGATTGGATGAGCTTCGCTGGAAAGACGCATTTCATGACGCCTTGAATGGAGAGGCTCCGCTCCAATAGCCCGTTCACCAGAACCGCCAGTAAATGCCGACCCAGATGATGGTATACAGGCCGAACCAGACTTTGACCTGCTGATACCACGGGCGCGGGATGCCCTCGTCATAGGTCGAGAGCAACGCGGGCTTCCAGATCAGGGACTCGTATTGCTGCGCGGAACCCGCGGGCGTCCATAGGCTGACGACGACCACCAGCGCCATGGTGAGCGCCTGGGCGATCGAACCGACATAAAGCCAGTTCAACTGAACGTTCAGCGCCCACAACGACAACGCCAGACTGATCTGGATGATCAAACCGCCAATCAATCCCGCCAAGGCGCCGGCGTAATTCGTCCGCCGCCAAAGCACACCCAACAGTATCACCGAGATGAATGGCGTGGCCATGTAAGTCACCCCCGTCTGGAAATAGCGGAAGATGCCGACTTTCGCCACCAGCGGCGCGGCCAGGCAGGCCAGGGCCAGCGCCGTCCCAGCGGCGATCCTGCCCGCCCGGATCAGTTCGCGGTCCGTGGCGCTCGGGCGCAGACCACGCCGGTAGACATTGAGCGAGAAGATGGTGCCCACGGCGTTGGCGAGGGCACTGACCGTGGACATCACGGCCGCCACGAAGCCGGCGAGGATGATGCCTCTCAACCCGGAGAACCCGAACACTTCAAGCGCGAAAGGAAAGGCCTGGTCCTGCTGGTCCGGGAGCAGCGAGGGCGCGCGGCCCATCTGCTCGATCCAGTGATAGACCACGAACCCAAGGAAGCAGGTCACAAGCGGACGCGCCAGGTTGATGAAACCGGCGAACACAATTCCCATCATGCCGTCCCAGGTGCTGCGCGCAGCAAGAACGCGCTGGATCATCACCTGGTTGCTGGCCTGGTAAAACAGGAACACGCCAAAAGTGGCGGTGACGAGGCCGAGCAGCGGCGCGTCGGGATCGCACGGAGGGCGATAAAGATGGAATCGTTCGGGCGCCGCCTGGACCATGGCGGCCCAACCTCCGGGAATATGACCCAGCGCGACAAAATAGAGCACGATACCGCCCCCGACCAGCAGGACGCATTGGATCGCATCGGTCCACATGATGGAACCGAGTCCGCCCAAAATGGTGTAGAGGCCGACCAACGCCGCGATCCCCAGCAGGACCAACGTCGGCGACCAACCGGTCAACCGGCTGAAGGTCACGCTGCCGCCGTAGAGGACGGGCGTCAGAAACACGAAGACATAGCCGAGCAACATGATCCCGCTGTAGATGTCCCCGCAGGCCGGCCCGAACCGGCGTGAGAGCAGTTCCGGCACGCTGATGATCCGGTTCTTGAGATAGAGCGGGATGAAAATGACGATCACCAGCACATAGGTGGGCAGACACCACCATTCCCAGTTGGCGATGCCCATGCCGTATTTGTAAGCGGCGCCGACCGTCCCGACGATTTGTTCGCTCGAGACGCTCGTTGAGACAAAGGCCATGCCGATCAGCCACCAGGGCATCCGACCCGAGGCCAGAAAGTAACCTTCCGTGGTCTGCTCGACCCGGCTCGCGGCCCAGAGCCCCACCGACACCACGAGAATCAGGGAACCAAGCACGATCGCGAGATCCAGCGGGGTCAGGACGAACTCAGTCATGATTCAAATGGCTTTCGATGACGGGCCAGTTCCCGGGTGAAAAGGTCTCACGCAACCAATGCCAACACTCGACATGCTCGAGCACCTCGCCAGGACCCAGTCGGGTCAACGGGCTCAAGGTCTCGAGCTCGACATAATCTGCCCCGACATAAACCTCGATATTGCAGCCACCATCCGGGCAGTCCGCCTCGGGCGGCACGACGGGACAGCGTTTCACAAAGGTGCCATCCGCCCGGAGCAACGCCGCCCACCCGCGGTCGCTAAACAGCCCGATCTTGCCGCGCTCGGCGGCCGGCTCGATCACGAAATGATCCGAAGCGGGCTGCCATTGCCGACTGGTCGCGTTGGCGTAGGGCGCTCCTGCCTGCACGAGATAGCGCACCATTTGGGTCCGCCACCGCTCAACGCCGCAACCCCAGGGCACGACGACGCTCCCGGCAGACGCGAAGCCGGTGATGGCCCAAAGCGCGCCGGTCCATTCCTGGTGGGTCGTATTGCAGAGCGTATGGGTGAGTTCAAATCCGCTGCCGTCGTTTGCGCCGGCAATGCGCAGTGCCCGGTCCAATCCATCCGGGCTTTTGGGCGAAATGATGAGGAGGCTGGAGTCCTCCTCAACGGCGCGGCAGAGCGCATTGTCAGGAACGTAACTGGCCGGCGATTCGGGCGCCGTGGTGAAACGATGGCCTCCGTAAAGCCGCCAATCACCAACCCGCAGATCGCCACTATCCGCGTGCAGCAGATTTTCTCCATTCCGGTGACGCAACGACAGGATCCGCGGCCCGACGGATACCACCACGATCAGTTCCACATCGCCCGCCGTGCAACGGTAGGCCTCTGGCCAGCCCCGAAAATGCGTCCGTTCGATCTGCATGGCCGACGGCTGGCGGTTCACGCGCTCGGACGGAGCCGTGGTCGAGCTCGCGGCAAGAGCCGGTGCGGTGGCAGCGACGTTCATGGCAGGACACGCCGCGTGAGCCCGCGCTGGGAGGCTTCCAGTTTCCGAAAACCTTCCGCAAAGCGACAGCCGGCGGCCAAGCCACGAAAGCGGCTCTGAATTTCCATCAGTTCCATGAGTTCGGTGTGAGCGAGTTCGCGCATGGGTTGGATCTGGCTTTGGTGGCAGGCCAACATCCGGCGCTTGGTCTCCATGACCGCGGTGACATCCACATATTCGGTGGGGGCGAATTCGATGCCGCCGATATTGTCGACGTAATAAATGGGGGCCTGGGCAAAACGACAAGCGGGGTGGCGCTGGTCGGGCAGGTGCGGCAGACCTTTCTGGAAATAGGAGTCGAACACGAGTTGGGAAACGTAGCGGTGATCCGGGTGATAATCATTCGGGCTATGCGTGAAAATCACGTCCGGATCGGCCTGGCGCATCAGGTCGATCATGAGCCGCCGTTGCGCTTCGTTGGGGAACACCAGTTCGTCCGTGACACCCGGCCAGAGCAGGCGGGCGCCGATGATCGCCGCGGAGGCTTCGGCCTCGGCGTGGCGCACCCGGCCGAGTTCGTCCGGCGGCACGGTGAGATCGCCCATGTTGCCGCTGGTGAAGACTGCCATGAACAGGGTGTGGCCCTGCTCGGCATAGCGGGCGAGTGTGCCGGCACAGGTCAATTCCAGGTCGTCAGGATGAGCGCCAATCGCGAGGATGTTCATGGGTAGAGGAACTGCAAATATTCAGGAAGACTGCGTCGTCCGTAGCCTTCGGCGACGTTGGCGGAGACGGACGGGGTCGCATCGGTGAATTGCGATTTAAGTTTGAAATCCGAAACGGCGACGGCAAGACGCCATGCCATTTCGAACAAATCCATTCCCCGCTGCCCCACGTCCAGCTTCATGTAACCCCGATTCAAGTTACGCCGGTTGCTATAATTCATAAACCCACCCATCCGCTCTGCGCTGATCTTCACAACACGCCGTACTTGCCGTACACCTCGCGCAGGCTGCGCCCGGCCAGGAGTTCACGGCGGGATTCGGTTTCCTGGCCGGCCTTTTCCGCCGCCCGCCGGAGGACTTCATCCTCGACCGCCCGGGGCACGACGACGACGCCATCGAAGTCGGCGAACACCAGTTCACCGGGATGGACGAGGACTTCGCCGCATCGGATGGGGACATCGTAGGCCATGACGCGTCCCCGGCCTTTGCTGTCGAGCGGGCGGATGCCCTGGTAAAAGACGGGGAATCCCAGGGCGATGATGCGCCGGCAATCGCGGATCTGGCTGTCGCAGATGCAGCCGGTGGCGCCGCGGCGTTGGGCCACCGTGCTCATGAGTTCGCCCCAGGGCGCGTTGGTACCGGCGTAATCGGTGGAATGGACCATGACATCGCCGGGTTGCAGGGCATCCATGGCCTCGATCTCGAGCCCGTAGGGATCCTTCTCATCCACGTAATCGGTTTCCATCCAACGCACGGTCCGCGCGCGGCCCACGATGGTGCAATGATCGGGATCGAGGGGGCGCAGGCGCTGGTGCATGGCCTGTTGGCGATGGCCAAGGGCGTCCAGGATGTCGCACACGACGGGCACGTAAATGTGCTGGCGAATCCAGTCGAATCGTTCGGAATCGTTGGTGAAGGTAGTCATGGGTAAATCGATGGGGCGGAGGGTGGGTTCATTCCCAGATGAGAGGTTGCATGACGGTGGGGATAACGCACTGCGCGGTCATTGAACGCTGCCGGCACAGCCAGCGGAAGGTCTCGGGGTTCTCTGCGTTGAGCGCCATCAGGTCATAGTGATTGGGGAGAACCAGCCGCGGGCCGACGGCGACGGTCAGGGCGATGGCTTGTTCGACATTCAGGTTGCCCCACTTGCCGTTGATCGGCACGAGCAATACCTCGACTGCCCTCGGCGCCGCTTCGAGCAGGAGCGGCGTGAACCCCGTGTCCGACGAATGATAAACACTGCGTCCGTTGGCGAACGTCAGCAGGTAACCGGTCGTATCCAACACGTCCGCGCCCGTGGGCAACGCAAAAACCCCACGCACGGTCACGTGCGGTCCGGACCATTCTTCGCCGGCATGCAGGATCTGGATTTGCGCGCGGGGCACGCCGATCGATTCCAATTTCCGCGCGGCCTGGCGTGGAGCCAGGAACTGGGTGCGATCCGAATGCGGATAGCGACGGATGGTTTCCGGATCGAGGTGGTCGAGGTGGTCGTGCGTCACAATCCAGAGGTCCACTCTCAGTTCCTCGGGTTCGATGGGCACGGGCAACAGCCGGCTGAATTCGGGTGCGCTGGCGGCAGCCGCGTCGCTCAAGTAGGGGTCGATGGCCATCGTGACGCCGGCGGAACGGATGATGTATCCGGCCTGGCCGAGGAACCAGAGAGCCGCTTGCTGGTCGCCGAGCGTCAGTTGTTGGATGCTCTTCATGACTGCCTTCAGCCCACACGAAACCGGCTCAACGCGGACTCATCCACCTCGATGCCCAGGCCGGGGTCCTGCGGCACCGGGATCATTCCGTGTGTGTCCATCCGGATCGGGTTGCGGATGATCTCCCGGAGCATGGGATTATCGCAGACGTTGTATTCGAGAAAGAGGCTGCGTTCCAGGCAGGCATTGAGGTGGAGACTCGCCGCCGAAAGCAAATCGGTCAGCCACGCGTGGGGACAAACATCCACGCCGGCACGCTGGGCTTCCCAAAGAATCTTGCGCGCCTGGCTGAACCCGCCGCAACGGCTGAGGTCGGGCTGGATCACGTCGATGCGGCCGCGGGTAATGAGGTCGTGAAAACCCCAGGCGGTGGCTTCCTGCTCGCCGGCGGCCAGGCGGGTGGGCAGATTCGCCGCCCTCACCCGCGCGTAACCGTCGTAATTCTCGGGATGCAGAAAGTCTTCGAGCCAGAAAATCCGGTAAGGTTCGAGCGCCCGCAGGAGTTCAATGGCGTCGCAAGCCCTGCGGTTCACCATCCAGCCGGGATCCACCAGGAGGTCCACGTCCGGGCCGATGGCTGCGCGCGCCGCCGCCACCAAGGCGACGTCCTGCTTCCGATCCTGGCCAAACACGCCCCAGCCGAACTTGATGGCGCTAAAGCCACGCTCCAGATAGAACCCGCAGGCGCGCTTCATGGCATCGGGCGTGGACCGAAACAGTGTCGAGGCATAGGCGCGGATTCGGTTGCGGCGCGCGCCGCCGAGGAGTTTGTGAAGCGGCCGGTTCACGGCTTTTCCCATGATATCGTGGCAGGCGATGTCGAACCCGGACAACACCTGGATGGCCACCCCCCGGCGGCCGTAGTAGATAGTGCCGCGATAGACCTTGTCCCAGAGCCGTTCGATCTCGAATGGGTCCTCGCCGATGACCAACGATTTCAAGCCTTCGAAGACCCCGGCACCGCTGGCGGGCGCATTCACCGCCGCCGCGCCGACATGCGGGGCCGTTTCGACATCCGACCAGCCCACGATCCCTTCGTCCGTGCTGACTTTCAGCAGCAGGCAATGTTTGACGCCGTGTGCCTCGTCGCTCGCCTCGGGCGGTCGATTTTCGTAAGGCGACTCCAGGACGAATGCTTCGACGTTGGTGATCTTCATGGCTCTCCGAATTCAAGGGCCACCTTCAGGGCCTCGTCCTTGCCGAACCGCGCCAGCTCAAATCCGCGCCGCCATTCGGCGAACGGGAGATGCTGCGTCACGAGCGAGTCCAGGTGCAGCTCCGGATCAGCCAGGCAGGCGAGTGCGGGATCGATCAGGTCCTGGTCATTGCAGGCGCCCAGGATATCCAATTCCTGGGTGTGCAGCCGGAACCAGTCCACCTTGGGCTGGGAGTGCACGGCACTGAAGAGGACCACGCGACCGCGGGCGCGCACGCTGCCCAAGGCGAGTTCGAACGCGCCGGGAGAACCTGTCGCCAGAATCACCACGTCCACACCCTGTCCCTCATTGGTCTCGCGAATGGCGGCACGCACATCCGCGGTTTGCTTTTCATGGATGACCACTCCCCGGGTCACGTGACGAAGGCGAAACTGGTGACGACCGACGACAATCACGCGTTGCGGTTCGCTTTGAAGTGCCAGGCGGGCAATGAGGATGCCGAACGGCCCGTCGCCAATCACCAGCACGGTTTCACCGACCGCGAGACGTCCCCGGCGGATGGCTTCGAGACACACCGCCACCGGTTCGAGCAAGGAGGCGAAGCGAAAGTCCACTTCGGGCGGCAACCGGCGGGCACGATCTGCTCGAATACAGAAGAACTCCGCGAATGTGCCATCACGGTCCAGGCCGAGGTGCCCCAGGTTCGAACAGAGATGGCCCAGGCCACGCCGGCAGTTCTCGCATTGACGGCAGGGAATGACGGGATGGGCCGTGACACGGTCGCCGGCCTGCAGGGATTCAACCGCGTCACCGGCCGCCACCACCACGCCGGCACCTTCGTGCCCCAGGACACGCGGCAACACGATACCAAAAGGATTGTGCTCGATGTCGTGCAGATCAGAAGTGCAGATGGTCGTCGCGACGGTGCGCACCAGGACTTCGTCGGGCAGCGGCGATGGCACAGGCACCCGGACCTCGGTCAGTTGGCCGATCGCCTCGAGTTGGAGCGCGCGCATGGAGGTGGGAAGAGTCAGGCCCGCTCCTTGGGATGTTTCAAACCGAGCAATGCCAGGGCGTCGCGATGGATAATGCCCTCAATGACTTCGGCCGGGACTGGAGGCAGGCCGCTCGAGGCGAGTATCGCGTTCACGTTGCGCACGCCCCGGAGCGAATCCTCCGTGGTCGTAAACGGAAAGTCCGATCCGAACAGCACCTTGTGTTCAGCGTGGTATTCGCAGAGCAACCGCATCGAGTTGTAAAACTGCCAGGGCCGATAATACAACGCCGAGAGATCAGCGAAGACATTCGGGTTCCGCCGGATGACCGCGATGGTCTCGCCTTCCCACGGGTGACCCAGGTGGGCGAGCACGAGTTTCAGCTCCGGATGATCGATCGCCACCTGGTCCATGTGCGCCGGGCGCGCGAATTCGAGGGGCGTGCCGCTCGAGAACGTAGTCGCCATGTGAATGAGTATGGGAAGTCCATGTTTCTCGGCGTAGGCATAGATCCCGGCATAGCGTGGATCAAGCGGATGCACGCCCTGGTAGATCGGCGCGAGTTTGATCCCCTGGCAGCCCAGGTCGCGGTGACAACGTTCCAGTTCCTCGCGGTGGTCTGGCTGGCCAGGGTCAATCGAGCCGAAGAAAATCATCCGTTCCGGCTCCGACCGAACATGGGCGGCGACCAGTTCGTTCGGAACCTGCCATCCCGTGGCGGCGGCTTGAATGCCAAAGACGACGGCAACGTCGGCGGCGGCGGTGGATTCGCGATGCCGGGCGCAGACATCGCCCCACGATGCGGGGTCCACACCGCAACGTTCCAGGTCGGCCACGAGCCGCGGACCGAAATCGGCTTTCGGTCGAAAGACGTGGGTATGGACGTCGACAATCATGTTGTCCTTCGGGGAAGAGATTAAGGAGTGAACGGGCGCCCGGCTACACCGATTGCGCCCGGCAATGAACCGATTCCGCCGCAACGTCAGTAAAAGCGGAGCGGAATTGTTCATCCGATGGGTATACGGGCCGCAAACCACGGAGTATCTCGACGGTAACGGCGAACTCTCTCTTGGCGATCTTCACCGCCACCGCGTTGTAAAGGCGCTCCTGCTCATTCCTGGCCAAATTCCCGATCACATTGTAACGGAATGAAACGATCGCGCACGCGCGCAAGACGCGGGTGAACTCGCTAGTTGGTGACGCGATCCGTTCAGGATCTGGCGCAAAAGGTGTAGAGGACCATTGGCTTCGAGCACATAGTCCGCACCGTGAAGATCTCTTATCGCGCCAATCATGGAGCCTCCGCCGCTGGTAGCGCGATAAGTACTGGCTCCATGAATTCAAACTCCGCGTTCTCCTTGATATGAAACCAACCTCCCGATTCATGATCTTGAGCTCCGGGCTCGTGTTGCTGCTCGCCGTGACCAACGCCCGCGCCGCGGCTGGCTCGATCCACCCGGACACAGTGGCTCCCAACATCGAGACCGAGATCTTTGACGACGCGCCGAGTTGGGAGCTGGGCACGATCTTCCGCCCTGAACTCGATGGGATCATCACCCACGCCCGAGTCTATTCCTTGTTTGAGGAGTCCGGCGAACACCAGGTGCGCATCTGGCGCAACGCGGATGAAGCACTCCTGGCCGGTCCCATCGCGTGGAGTTTCGGCGGAACCGACGGCTGGATCACGCTGGATATTCCCGATGTGACGGTTGAGGCCGACCAGGACTACACCATCTCGATCTCCACCACGGCCGAAGGTTATTACCCTTCCATCGGTGGATACTTCGGCGAGGGCGGCACCAACGGCCTTTATCTCGGCTGGCCGTCTGGTGCGGGCGTGTTTAGCGACACCGCCGGCGCTCGGCCCACTGGTGGCTTTGGCAACGCCACTTACTTGCGGGATGTCGTGTTCGAGGCGGACCTCAGCGGCAGCATCATGCGCGTCCAGGGCAATGGTGTGACCATCGTGGACGGCTCCACCATTCCCTCGGCGATAGACGGAACTGACGTGGGCGGCAAAGCCCCCGGCGCTGCTGGGATACGCGAGCAGACCTACACCATCTTGAACCTCGGCGAAGCGAACTTGGAGTTGACCGGCAACCCCGCGGTGGTGATCGGCGGGGCGCACCCGGAAGATTTCACCGTGACGGTTCCGCCCGCCACCACCGTGGCCGGAGGCGGCAGCACCACATTCACGGTGCGGCTCGAACCTTCGGTGATCGGGCTGCGCGAGGCCACCCTGAGCATCGCCCGCGCGGATAGTCCCGCGGATCCCTATAACTTCGCCATCCAGGGATCGGGGCTGGGCGGCGGGGCGGGCGTGCTCGGCAACGACAGCGACGGCGCGTTTGCGCGGAACATCGATGACGCCCAGATCCACGGGAATCGTTTCCAGGCCCCCACGGACTTGCGGATCACCCAAATCAACGCGCGCGTGCTCGAATTGGCTGGCGCCTACCGATGCGCGGTCTATTCTGACACCGATGGGTTCGCCGACACGTTGCTCCGAAGCAGTGAGGAAGTCTTGTTCGCGACCAACGGGTGGAACGTCTTCCCGTTGACCTCGCCCCTGGACCTGACGGCTGGCGACTCCTACTGGCTGGTGATTTGGGCGGACACGGTCGGGGCGCGAGTCCAGGCCGATCCGGTCGGAGGCGCTTTCCAGGGCGATTACTCTTACCTGGGGCTCCTCGGCGAATGGCCCAGCCCGATCGTGCTCACCACCCCGGTGCCGGAGGGACCGCGCACGTATTGCATCTATGCCGAGGGCACGGCGATCGGAACGGCGCCGGGACCCGAGCTGGACTTGCGGGGCAACAGCAAACTCATCGTATCGGGCGACACGACACCGTCCGGGCTCGATGGCACCGCCTTCGGCACGGTCGAAGTCGGCAGCGGATTTGTGGACCAGGTCTTCGCCCTCGAAAATTCCGGGGACACGGCCATTGAACTGACGGGCAATCCTCGGGTGAGCGTGACCGGGCCGCAAGCCGCCGACTTCGTCGTCACCTCGCAGCCGGACGCGTCGATCGCGCCTGGCGGCAGCACGAGTTTCACCGTGCGTTTTGATCCCTCGGTCCGCGGCTTGCGCTCGGCCACGGTGAGCATCGCCAACAACGATCCCGATGAGACCCCGTGCACATTCGCCATCCAGGGCGCAGGTTTCAGCGCCGGGCGGGAGACGCTCTGGCCCGATTCCAAAACGGGAGCTGACATCGGTTTCGACGGGACCTACTACGAGCTGGGCACCATCTTTTACTCGTCCGTTCCGGGCGCCATCACGCATCTGCGCGTCTACTCACTCGCCAGCGAAGGCGGCGATCACACCGCCCGGCTTTGGCGGAACGATCCCGAAACCGTCGTCGGCGGTCCCTATGTATGGAACTACGGCGGCGTCACCGGTTGGATCACGCTCGATATTCCCGATGTTGAGATCGAAGCCTCGGTCAATTACACGGTCTCGGTTTCAACCGGCGCAGCGAGCGAGAACCGCAATTACCCGAACATCGCCGCCGATCTCCTGGCCGAAGGCGGTAACGGCCAGAGCCTCTTTCATCCTGTCAATGCGGGCGTCTTTACGGAGACTTTGGACGCGCGACCGGCGTCGAGTTTCAATGGCGGTAATTATCTGCGGGACGTCGTGTTCGTGCCCGAAGGAACTGTGATCGACCTGCCGAACATGGATGTGCAAGGGAACGGCATCGCGATCGCCGACGGCGAAACGGTTCCGAGCGTCGAAGCCGGCACCGACTTTGGGCCAACTACTGTCAACTCCGGGACCGTCGACCATACCTTCACCATCGCCAACGTCGGGACGGCGCCGCTCAATCTGGGCAGCACCCCGCAGGTGGCCATCACCGGCCCGAACCCGGCGGATTTCACGGTCATCGCGCAGCCAGCCACGCCGATTGCGCCGGCGGCCAACTCCAGCGTCACGATTCGTTTCGCCCCCTCGGCGACCGGAACGCGCACGGCGGTGGTTTCCATCGACAATGACAGCGACGAAAGCCCCTACGATTTCGCCGTTGCCGGAACCGGCCTGGACGCCGCCGCGGTGCCGCGGATTGTCGGTATCACACCCAACCTGACCTCGGGCGACATCACAATCACGTGGGAAGGCGGCGAACCTCAGTTTCAGGTGGAGAAGGCCGCCGCCGTCACCGGCCCGTTCCAATCAGTGGGCAACCCCCAGGCCGAGCGCACCTTCACCGACGCGGGTGCGCTGACCGCCGGCGCCGTGAGTTACTACCGCATACGCCAGGGCGCGGGCCAGGACTAGTCCGCACATGTGGCAGGCCGGCGTAGCCGGAACCAAAGTCATGGTGTGCATCTGCCTTCTGCCGAGCCGCGGTGCGGCGGCCCACCTCCGCGTGTTTTCAGACGCCCCAAAAAGCGGCGCAGCAGCGCACGCACTCCAAGACGCTTCGCGACGAACCACGCGTGTCCGCTCTCCGCCAGGTTTCGGAGTGCGCCGGCGCTTTGTGAG
>JAHDYP010000023.1:28392-44291 GCA_023383055.1 Verrucomicrobiota bacterium
TGGCCTTGGGATCGGAGCGGGGACTAAAGTAAAAGATCCGGGGTAAAGGATGGGGTGGCGGCAGGATTGGGAGCTGAAGGGAGGACTCGTGACGCCCACATGAATTCAGGACGGAACATGAATGCCGAGCTGTGATTCACGATCCGCCCCGAATTCATGAAGGGGGAATTCTGATTATCCTGCGGGGACTTGATTGCCTTCCCGCTCCTGCCACCATGGCCTCTATTCATGAAGACCATCGTCATCGTTCTCGCCTGGACTTTTTGCGCCGCCGGCCAATGCCCGGCCGCCTCCGCGGATGACTGGACCAACGCCGCGCCGCGCCCGGAGATTCGTCCCGAGTTTCAACGCGCGGATACCGGCGGCAGATCCGGACACGGCGCCCTCACCATCCGCGCCGATGAACGCGAAGGCCTGCATGGCTGGTGGCAGAAGACGCTGCCCGTGATCGCCGGTCAGCATTATCGCTTTTCCGCATGGCACCTCACCGAGAACGTCGCCGTGCCCCGCCGCAGCGTGCTGGCCCGGGTGCTCTGGCGCGATGCCGACGGGAAGGAGATCCCCAGGCGCGAGGGCGTGGTGACCAACTATGCGCGCGGCGTCGTGGCACCCGCCGAACCGGAATATCCAGTCGACTCAGGCACGGCCAGCAACGGTTGGATACAACTGTCCGGCGTTTATGAGGCTCCGCCGGGGGCAACGCAGGCACGCCTCGAGTTGCACCTCTTGTGGGCGCCAAATGGCATCGTCCATTGGAGCGATGTTGATTTCCTCCCCACCGAACCGCCGACTCCACGCCCTGTCCGCATCGCTTCCGTCCATTACCGTCCGCGCGACGCGAAAACACCGGGAGACGCCTGCCGGCAATTCGCGCCGTTCATCGAAGAGGCCGCGCGCCGCAAAGCGGACCTGGTCGTGCTGGGCGAAACCCTGACCTACGCCGGCACCAGCTTCGGCTTCGCGGAGTGCGCCGAGTCCATTCCGGGTCCATCGACCGAGTATTTTGGCGGTTTGGCGAAGAGGCATGAACTCTACCTCGTAGCCGGCCTCGTCGAACGCGACCGGCATCAACTGTTCAACGTCGCCGTGCTCATCGGACCCGACGGGGAAGTCATCGGCAAATATCGGAAGGTCTGTCTGCCGGACGGCGAATTCGATGCCGGCCTGTCGCCGGGCAGTGAGTACCCGGTGTTCGAGACACGCCTGGGCAGGATCGGCATGATGATCTGTTACGACGGCTTCTTTCCCGAGGTCGCGCGGGAATTGAGCAATCGCGGCGCGGAAATCATCGCGTGGCCTGTGTGGGGCTGCAATCCGGAGCAGGCGCGCGCCCGCGCGTGCGAAAACCAGCTCTACATCGCCAGCAGCACTTACGAAGATGTGTCGCGCGACTGGATGCTCACCGCCATCTACGGCCAGGACGGCGGCGTCCTCGCCCAGGCGAGCCAATGGGGCACCGTCTGCGTCGCCGAAGTGGATCTGAACCGGCGCACGCTCTGGCCGTGGCTGGGTGATTTCAAAGCCCAGATCCCCCGGCATCGCCCGGTTGCGCGGGGAGAGTAGTAGTGGGGCAGGTTCGAGAACCATATCCGTCGTCATGCAGTAGAGCGAGTTTCCTGAACCCGTTCCGCAATCGCATCGGAGCGCCGGCGTCCGGCACGGCGACGTTGCGAATCCCCAATTGAATCCTCCATTGGGTCCCACATGAATTCGGGGCGGAACCTGAATTTCCCGGTGTGGAGAGCGGGAAGCGCCACGGACCGCAAGGACGAGTGGAATCCGTCATGGGCGATGTCGACGGGAAAGCAACGCCTGGACGAAACAGAACCGACTCGTCAGCATCCAGTTGGATCTGGTTGCGCTCGATTTGAACAGACGCTGGATTGACAATGTGGCCATATTGCCATACTTATTGGCCATGAAGACCACCATTGATCTTCCCGACGACCTTCTCCACCGCGCCAAGGTCGCCGCTGCCCAGCGGAAAACCACTCTCAAGGAGCTGGTGCAGGCTGGCTTGGACTGGGTTCTTCGCACCGATGCCGAAACTCCCAGCCACCAGGCAGCCTTGGCGCGCCTGCAAAAGGGGCTTCGACTCGGTGGGCAACCATTGACCCGCGATCAAGCCCATGAACGCCGCTAGATTCCTCGATACCAACATCCTGCTTTACGCTTACGACTTGGATGCACCCGCGAAGCGTGCGGTGGCGCTCCGGCTCGTGGAGCAGGGATGGACTGCTCCCGGCGATACCGCCATCAGCGTTCAGGTTCTCCAGGAGATGCACGTCAATCTTGGCAAACGCGGCGTTTCCCAAGCCGAGGCAACCCGGATCGTGCGCGACCTCACCTCCTGGCCCGTGGTGGATAATTCGCTCGCCCTGCTCCAGGCCGGGCTGGATGAGCAGTCACGCTGGGGAATCTCCCTCTGGGACGCCCTCATCCTTGCCGCTGCCCGCGCCTCCGGTGCTTCCGAACTGATCACCGAAGACCTCAACCACGGTCAGGACTACGGCGGCGTCCGCGTCCTTAACCCATTCAACTGATTATCACGCGGGCAGCGCAACCTGGACATCCCACTCGCGCGACTTTGTAACGCTCAAGACCAGGCTCCGCGAGCTGTTCGAACTGGACAAGGCATTCCGCGATCCCGTCCGAACGCCACCCTCCGGCACGGCGAAGTTCTTGAACCCATTCCGCGATCGCATCGGAGCGCCGGCCTCCGGCACGGCGACGTTGCGAATCCCCAATTGAATCCCAATGGGTCCCACATGAATTCGGGGCGGAACATGAATCCCCGGGTCCGGCTACTCATGCCGCAGAAGCTTCTGGCCGGATGGGATCGCAGCACCCTGCGGCAGACGCCAGGCCGCGCCGGAACTTGATTGGGAGCATCCGACGACCAATAATTTCCCGCTGGTCAGTATATCAAGGCCGTACTGCGGTGCGGCGGCCCACAGAAGTTGAATGGGCCAATCCCGCACTTGCACCGGTCCGGGCACGCAGCCACAGTGTGCCCAACTTCGACTGAACAAACAACATGAGCGCACTTCAATGGCATCGGCTCGGTCGGGTGGACGACCTGAAAACCAAACCGCTCCAGCAAATCCAAGCCGGGGAAGTGGTGCTCGCGCTCTCTTACCGCGATGGTGAGTTCGGCGCGATCTCCGGCCGTTGCAACCATGCCGGCGGTCCACTCGGCCACGGCCACGTTGACGCCGATGGCTACGTCGTCTGCCCCTGGCATCACTGGCACTTCCACCGGCTCACCGGCCAGGCGCGCTCTGGCATCCCCGCCGCCGCGCCCCGATACGACCTCAAAATCGAAGACGGCGATCTCTTCGTCAATCTCGTTGCCGCCACCCAACGCATCAACGCACCGCATCCGGCGCATCCGCTGACCCGTCCCATCACGCGCGAACCGGGCCCGATCCGCGTCGTCGGCATCTCCACCTCGGCGATGAACCGGGATTTTCCCCGCTATTCCACGTCCGAGGCGCTGCTGCAAACTGCCCTCGACCACGCCGGGGCCGCCGGTCATCAAACCAAACTGATCCGCCTCAACGACCTCAACTTCCGAGCCTGCGAAGGTTACTACTCCGTCAGCGCCGACGCCTGCACCTGGCCCTGCACGATCACGCAGATGGACGATACCGACCAGTTGACTCCGGTTTATGAGGCCCTGGTGTTCTGGGCCGATGTCGTGCTCGTGTCCACCTCGATCCGTTGGGGTGCGCCGGCCGCGCTCTACTCCAAGATGATCGAGCGCATGAACTGCATCCAGAACCAGGTCACCATTCGCGACCGCGTCCTGATCCGCAACAAAGTCGCCAGCTTCATCATCACCGGCGGCCAGGACAACATCCAGGCCGTCGCTGGCCAGATGATGGTGTTCTTTGGCGAACTCGGTTTCGTCTTCCCGCAGTTCCCATTCATTGCCCACAGCCGAGGCTGGACGGCGGAGGACATGGAACAAAACGTCGCCGGCGTCCAGGCGAGCACAGAATTGCACGAAGGCGCCCGCGCGCTGGCGGATCGGTGTGTGGCGATGGCTGCCGGCCTGCTGGCCGCCGGCGAAGGCCGCGCCCAAATCGAACGCGGCGGCCGCAAAGCCCACCCGTCGCCCTAGCATGTCGGAAGGGAATCCTGATATGGCCACCTCCCCTCACGTTGCCACGCCCGAACTGCTGATGGACCGATCGAAAAGTGAGACCGAAGCACTGCGCAACCGGTTCAAGGCCAGTTTGTTTCGTTTCGGCGTGCTCTGTCTGCTGATCGCGAGCTATCGCCCTGCCTGCCACGCCGCCGCCGACCTGATTCTGCATGACGGCAAGGTGGCGACGGTCGACGATCGATTCACCGTGCATCAGGCCATCGCCATCCAGGGCGGACGCATTCTTCAGACCGGCGAGAATGTTGAAGTGTTGAAACACCGTGAGCCGCGCACGGAAGTTGTGGATTTGCAGGGCAAGCTGGTCCTGCCCGGTTTCATCGACTCGCACGCGCATCCGGCGGACGCCTGTCTGACGGAGTTCGACCACGCCATTCCGCCGATGGAATGCATCCAGGACGTGCTCGATTACATCCAGGCCCGCGCTCGAGTGGTCAAGGAAGGCGACTGGATCGAGGTGCGGCAAGTGTTCATCACACGGTTGCGCGAGCAGCGTTATCCCACACGCGCCGAGTTGGACCAGGCCGCGCCAAAGCATCCGGTGCTATTCGCGACCGGCCCCGATGCGTCGCTCAACCGTCTGGCGCTGCAACTCAGTGGCATCGACCGCGATTTCGAAGTCACGGACGGCGGCACGGGTTTCGCCGAGAAAGACCCGTCGACCGGCGAGCCCACGGGTATCCTCCGCAATTGCACCCGCTACGTGAAGGTGCAGGCACCCCGCCATCCGCCCTCGCGCGCCGACAAGGTGAAAAGTCTGAAGGAACTGTTTGCGGACTACAATTCGGTGGGCATCACCGGTATGGGCGAACGCGAAGCGGGGTTGGCGTTGATGCGCGCTTTGCTGGAGCGTGCGCAAGGGAGTCCGGTGTACCTCAACATTCCCGATCAGAACGTGGCCGCGGTGAATTTTGTGGAGCGAGCTGGGTTAGCCCGACAGCGGCCGTTCATTCGGATGTTCCTGGGTGACAATCCAAACCCGGGAGCTCCGCTCTGGCAGTACTCAATTGCGGACCCGGCGATCGGCTGATCGAGGCCGCGGCGCATCTTGATTTACCAACGCGGTCCAGTCAGTCTGCCATCCGAATCAAGCTTATGCCGACCATCCCCGAAAACCATCTCTTCACCGTGAAACGCATCGGTCGCCGCCGATTTCTTCAAGACGCGGGCGCCGGCCTGCTGGCGCTGGGTCTGCCCCGAACTGGCCTGGGCGCCACTCCTTCATCGAAACTGTCCAGCGCCAATGAAGATGTGCGCATTGCCGTCGTTGGCATCGGCTCCAGGGACGCGGTCGGTGGCGTGGGCGGCCGTGGGCTGCAACTCATCGATTCGCTGCAGAAGGTCCGGGGCGCCCGCCTGGTGGCGTTGTGCGACGTGGATCAGAACATCCTGACGCGCCTGGCTGCGGAGTTGAAAGACCAGGGGCAACCCGTCGCGACTTATGGAGATCTGCGACGGGTGTTCGACGACAAGTCCGTGGATGCGGTGTTGGTGGCCACGCCCAACCACTGGCACGCGCTGGCCACCATCTGGGCCTGCCAGGCGGGCAAGGATGTTTATGTGGAGAAGCCGGTCTCGCATAACATCTGGGAAGGCCGGCAGATGGTCGCGGCGGCGCGCAAATACGGACGCATCGTCCAGGGAGGGACGCAAGCCCGGTCCAGTTCCGTCGTGCGGGAAGCCTTCGAGTGGGTCCAGGGCGGAGGGCTTGGCCCGATCCGCTATGCGCGGGTCATCCTCTATCGGCAACGCTCGAGTATCGGCAAGGTCACCGAGCCCACGCCGATCCCCGACGGCGTCGATTACGACCTGTGGTGCGGCCCGGCCGCCAAAGCACCGCTGAACCGGAAACAACTGCATTACGACTGGCACTGGGGCTGGCCCACCGGCTCCGGCGAAATGGGCAACAACGGCGTGCATTACATTGACCTTTGCCGCTGGGCGATGAAGCTGGACGCGGCAGCCCCGCGGGTGATGAGCGTGGGCGGTCGCTTCGGTTTTGACGACGATGGCGAAACGCCCAACACGCAGGTCGCCATCCTGGAGTACCAGCCGGCACCGATCTATTGCGAGGTTCGTGGTCTGCCGGAGAACAAGTCCTCCACCGCGATGGACTCCTTCCTGAACACCCGGGTGGGCGTGGTGCTACAGTGCGAAGGCGGTTACTTCGCCGGGGCACACCTCGTCGGCGCGGCCTTCGACCATCAGGGGAAAGAGATCAGGAAGTTCGGACCCATTCCCTGGGGTGACATGGACACCGGGCACATGGCCAACTTCGTGGAGGCAGTGCGCAGTCGTAAAGCCACCGACTTGCACGCCGAGATTCTCGAAGGACACCTCTCGGCTGCCTGTTGCCACCAGGTGAACATCTCGCATCGACTCGGCCGGACGTCCGCGCCCGGCGTTGTCCTCGAACGGACGAAGGCGAATCCCGTGCTGTCGGATGCTGTCGCTCGGTATCGAGAGCATTTGCGGGCGAACGAAATTGATTTCACCGCGACCGAGCACCTCGGGCCGGCTTTGACGTTCGACTCGGAACAAGAGCGTTTCGACGGTGATTTCGCCACCGAGGCCAACGCACTGGTGCGTCGGGTCGATCGCGAACCGTTCGTGGTGCCGACGATCGCGTGACTTAAACCAATCCACTCCGTCATTTCCTCTCGGCCATGAAGACACCTGAATCACTCACGCGCCGTGAATTTGCCATCAAAGCGGCCACCGCCGCCACCGCGCTGGTTGCCACTTCGCCCGGCCTGTTCGCCCAGAACGTGACCGAAAAGCGCTTCACACTCATCGGCTTCACCAAGCCGTTTCAGCACCTGAGCTTCGAGGAAACCGCCGACACGGTGGCCGAAATTGGCTGGGACGGCGTGGAATGTCCCGTGCGTCCCAAAGGTCAAGGCCAGATCGAGCCGGAACGCGCGCCGGACGAATTGCCCAGGCTCGTCGAAGCCCTGAAAAGCCGGGGCAAGGAATTGACATTGCTGACCACCACGATCACGGACGTTTCGCAGCCGCACACGGAGCGGTTGCTGCGCACCGCCGCCGCACTGGGCATCCGCCGCTATCGCCTTGGTTTCTGGAATTATGACCTGGCCAACCCCATTCCGGACCAGATCGCGGAGATCGCCGCGCAACTGCGCGACCTGGCGGCGCTCAATGCGGAACTGGGCCTCCAGGCCGGCTTTCAGAATCACTCCGGCCGGGATTACGTGGGCGCGCCCGTATGGGACCTGTGGACGATGATCAAGGACCTCAACCCGTGTCACCTGGGTGTCTGCTTCGACATCGGCCACGCGACCGTCGAAGGCGGTTTGTCCTGGCCCATCGAGGCGCGGCTCATGGAACGTCATTTGACCGCCGTCTTTGTGAAGGATTTCCTTTGGCAGCGAACGGACCGCGGCTGGCGCGAACAGTGGGTTCCATTGGGCGAGGGCATGGTGGACCGGGCGTTTTTCCAGTGGCTCAAGACCACGAGTTTCAGCGGCCCGATTTCGCAGCATCACGAATACGATCACGGCTCGGGACAAACGATGATCGCCAAGATGAAGAAGGATCTGGAAGTCCTGCGGGAATGGTTGACATGACTGTCGAGCGCCGCTGGCAACCTCGGCCATTTTCTTGTCCCCATTTTCTTGTCCGCGCGTCCGACCCGCGCGCCCGGGTTTCGGGACAAGAACGCGGGGACAAGAAGCTGGGAGTCGGTCCGGTCTCGAGTATTCAAGGACGAGGGACGAGGACGATTCAGTTCCGGCTGCGCCAGCCTGCGAAATGTGCGGCTAACGCAGCAATGCTTCCAAATCGGCGCTGGCACATCGCCTGGCACTTGATCCCAGCTTGCCCGAAAACAGGTAATCGAGTGTCCGCGCCAGGACATAGCGGGATTCCGGCTTGTTCGCCAGGATATCCAGGTTGCAGAGGACCAGGTGGAAGTCGCGATCCGTGATCACGTCACAGAAGAGTGCGCTGCGCTGAAGGTTTTTCTCGGTGCTGATCCAGGCGGTAAGACCCAGGCCCCAGACCACCGAACCATCCCGCAACGCGGCGGGCATTGCTTCGGCATCCAGCAATCCACCGCCCGCGATGAGCTGGTACAGACCGAGGTGCAGTCGGCCCCGGTGGGGGATGGAAGCGAACACCGGATGATCCTCGATGATGCCGCCAAAGGCGCCGCCGTAAGCATTGAGGAAATAGTCCGCGTGCTTGTCGATGGTCTTCAAGCCACCCGTGCCGAGCAGCAGGACGGACACGTTTCCGTCACGCAGCAATGCACCATGACGCTCGCGCTTCAGGTCGCGGGTGATGAGCACGCGCAGGTCCGGCGGCAGCGGGTCGTTGGTGCTTAAGGCCGTGGCGCCCGGCAATGGACCGACCTCGCTGAATACGCCGGCCAGCGGGGTCTCACGAGAAATGCGCGGGTAGGCGTAGAGTTCCCAGGCGTTCTTCGTAACGCGCTGCCCTTCCGATCTCAATTCGCATTCCAACGTCAGGAACTTGGGCCCGTCCACACCCAACGCGGGGATGACCAGTTCACCCGCCGACTTGACTTCGCCCAACCCGCAGGCGAACGGGGGCAACTCGCCGTTCTGGATCAGCGTCTCCCCATCCTTGAGCCGCCAGAGCACCCGGGCATTCTCCAACGGTTGATGGCCGAAGTGCGAAAGCCGCAAGCCCACGGATTTACTCTCGTCATGGTAGAAGGACCGCGACTCGAGCCCGAGGGTGGTCACGAGCACAGTGGATCCGGTGATGTCCGTGAGGCCATTGGTCAGGCCCGGCTTTGGTTCCCACAGTTGGTTCAGGATGCCTTCATCCCAGCAACCCTCGGGCGATTCGGGAAAGTCGATGCCGAGCCAGAAGCTGTAGCCGGCGTTCGCATCGGTGACCCGCGCGGCCTCGAGGTATTGTTTCTGGGCGTCGGCACGCATGGCCAGGGAGCTGTGGTAGAGACGGGGATAAACGGCTTCCAGGTTGTGACGTTTCACGTAGGCCTGCGCGCGCTCGTAAGTCAGCGGCCGAATCACACCGTTCAGGCGGGGGATGAGCGAGAAGTCCGGGAGCGAGCAGGTGTAATTGCCATACTCGTGCAGCAGGTAGGGTTTGGGCCCGAATGGTTCCCACCCTCGGGAGGAGACAACGTCGGTCCAGGGTTGGGGCGTGCCGCCGTCCGAGGCATGAACCAGGCGCGTGGGGTCCAGTTCCTTCGCCTGCTGATAAGCCTGCTCGAGAATTTCCAGTGCGTCCTGCCGGCTGAACCCGGACCCGCCAGACGTCGCCGCGTAAGCCGTGTTGGCATTGACCGACACCAGGTAGATTTCATTCGCGACGATCGGCACGGGCTGCGTCAGGATGGTTTCCTGCCAACCCGACGCAGTTTCGCTGGCAAACGCCACGCGGGCCAACTCGCGCCCGCTGGAATCCCAGAGACGCCCGATGTGGCTCCCCTGTTCCTCGGGCACGCGAAGGTAACGGATGCGCGTAACCAGGCCGTCCCGGCTCGAGGTGAACTTCAATCCGAGCTCGTGTGGGCCGTCGTTGAACACGCGCCGGGTCACAGCCTGGCCGAGCAGACGATGTCGCTGTCCGGCGACCATCACTTCAACATCGCGATAATAATTCGACTGCTTGAACGAGCGGGTCGGGAACTGGCCTGGCGGGCCAAACACGCCGTTGTCCTCGACGGCGACGGTCTGGAGTGGGCCGTTGGTGAGCGGCCTGGAAAGATTCAACGATAGTGAGTTGGAATCACGCTCCGGCAGATCGTTCAGGAACAGTTCGTTGCCCGTGCACCAGGCCCAAATGCTCGGGTGATTGCGGAAGGCGCGAATGATCTGGGGCCATTCCTTGGTGAACAGACCGTGAGCCTTGGGCCAGAACTTGACGTAGGCCATGCCCGCCTCCGGCTGCACCAACATGCCCACCTCGTCGGCCGCCTCGAAATACGCGTCGTGTGGCGTGCAGGAATGATGGCGGACGAAGTTGAACCCAAGGCTCCGCATCAACTGTAGCTGTCGGAGATAAACGCTCTTGTCCCACGGCATCATTCCGGTGAGGGGATAGGTGGTATCGTCCCCGTAACCCGCGAGATAGAGCGGTTTGCCATTCAGCAGCAGCCCGGTTCCGTCAGCCGTGATTTCCCGCATGCCAAAGCGCACTTTCTGTTCGTCCACGATCCGGTTATCCCGCTCCAGTCGCACCGTGGCCAGGTAAAGAAAGGGATCGTCGGGACTCCAGAGCCGGAGCGGGGCGAGCGTGACCGGCAGTTCGAAGCTTTGTTCCCTGGTGGCGACCGTTGACAGCGGCTGCCGGATCCGGCCAACCGCTGCAATCGGTTGCCCCGCCGGGTTCCACGGTGTCACTTCGGCTGTGACGCTCATTCCCGGCGGCCAATCGGAGTTGACGGTTCGCAGGGTGACACGGAGTCGGACCTGGGAAGCGGCAATGCGTGGCATGGCAAAGACATCCTGAATCCAGTCGGCCGGTCGCGCTTCCAGATAGACGTCGCCGCCGAAACCGCCGGCATTGCTGAAGTAATTCGCCATGCCCACGGTATCGCGGTCTTTCCGGGCGCGATTATCCACACCGATCACGAACCGGTTGGACTCGCCGAAACGCAACGACTCGGTGACATCGCACTCAAACGGGCTGCTGAACCCTTCGTAATCGCCGACCCGCGTTCCATTCACCGTCACATCGGCGTAGCGATAGACGCGCCGGACACACAAGAAAGCGCACCGCCCCTGCCACGCCCGCGGCAGTTGAAACTCGCGCACGTACAGACAGCGCGCCGTGAGATTATGCCGCAGGTACTCCGCCGGGGTGATGTCCGAGCCCACAACAGACGACGGGATGCTGCCGCCCGGCGGGCCGTATCCCTGCGCCTGCCAAGCGCCCGGCACCAATATTTTCCCCGGTGCGATGGTCGCGGTATCCAGGGTCGCGTCGCCGACATCCGGGTAAAAGTCCCAGGTGCCGTTGAGGTCGAGGCGAGGCCGTACGGCACCCTGGAGGGAGAGGGAGCACTGGAGCAGCACGAGCCAAGCTCCGGCCCAACGGATCATTCCAAATGGTTTGGCATTCATATTCTCGGGCAGCGATCCGATCTTGTGCGGTTACTCCGATGTGCCAGAGTAGCTGCTGGCATGAACGCGTTTGACCAGATCTCCGTGATGCCCGGGTTGCGGAACCTCCTGGACATTACCTGGCGGCTCTTCGGGGTGAACCCCGCTCTCGTTTCGCCTGACGGCCAGCGCGTGGTCGTGTTCGAACTCGAACGCCGATCCCAGCCCTTTTGCGCGGCCCTCGCCAGGAACGCCGCCGGCCGGACCTTGTGCGCCATGTGCGACCAGGGCCGTTTTCTCGAGGCACGTCGAAGCGCGCTGGCCCTCCGGTATCGCTGTCACGCCGGGCTCCGGGAGTTTATCGTTCCTGTGATTCGCAACGGCGAGACAGTCGCCTTGCTCCAGTGTGGCCAGGTGCACGACCGCCGACCGACTGTCGCCGAATGGAAGGATGCGCGCCAGGACCTGGTCCAGGCCGGGATCGATTCCGGCCCCTTGTATTCCCTCTTTCGACAGAACCGGGTCTTGACACAGGAACGGCAGAACGACTTGTTGAATCTCCTGGAATTGATCGCGAATCGATTGGCTCATGCGGACGAACAGCGCCTCATCGAAGAACCGGGGCGGACCCGGGTGCAGTTGGGCCGTGCCATCACTTTTATCGAGGTTCACCTCGGCGAACACCTGACCCTGCCGGTGATCGCGCGGGCCGCCCGGCTTTCGACGCGCAGCCTGGTGCGTCTCTTCCGGACCGAAGTCGGCACCAGCGTGGTCGATTTCATCCTGCGCCGGCGCATCGCGCGAGCCCGGGACCTGTTGCGGCGCACCGATCACACTTGCGCGGAGATTGCTTTTGAAGTGGGTTTTGGCAGCGTGCAGCACTTCAATCGCATCTTCCGGCGGCACCAGGAAATGTCGCCGCGGGAATGGCGTCAAACCACCCACGCCACTCTCAGTCCCGAACCGGGGCCGACTGTGGCACCCGGGTCGACCAAGGTTCCTCACGCAGGATGAGCCTGGCCCGCGCAATTCGCAGGCCGGCATCGCCGGAACCAAATCCGCCTCATTCATCGTTGTAGATGAAGGACCAGCCGGGGCCACGCTGGAAATCGGGGTTGTTGGTGGTGGCCTGATGATGGCCCACATGCGAATCGACGAAGAGGACATTGGCTATGCCGAGCCGGGTTTTGTCGTGCCAATACATGGACTGAAACACCCCCGCCCAGCGTGAGTACTCGAAGTAACAGTTGAACGCAAAATCGTTGGCCAGAACCGTCTGTGAGGGATTCAGCACCCCCGTGGATTTCTTGCGATACAACCCCTTTTCCCCGTCATTGTCGTTGGCGCTGCAATTGTAGAAATAGCTGCTGCCGTCCTGGTCGAAGATCGTCGGCTTCAATTCCAGCGGCCATTTGCCGGCCTTCGCCCCGTTGTCGCTGGGACATTTAAAGGCCAGGGCTGCGCCGGTTTCGTTGGTGGTGACCGCTCCGCTCTTGATGATGTAGGGATTGAGCATGCGGAACTGATTGCCGGTGACTTCCGCCTGGATCCCCTGCTTCCCGCCCCAGGAGTAATAGGTGTAGTCGATGCCTTTGTCATTGGTGGGGAATTTGTCCTCGTTATCATCCAGATACAGGCTGCAGGCGATTCCCTGCTGCCTGAGGTTGGAGACACAGTTGATTTTCCGGGCTTGTTCCTTGGATTTCGACAGGGCCGGCAACAGCATCCCCGCCAGGATTGCGATGATGGCAATCACCACGAGCAGCTCGATCAAGGTGAACGCAGGATCCACCGTGGCGGCTGGACCCTGGCCGGATATCCGGGAAGATTCGGTCTTCATAGACTGCAGGCAGATCTCAGGATCGGAAAAGCGGACCCATCTCATGCACACGATGCACTGGAAAGCGTGGGACTGCCTACACCCGTTGCGCCAAATGATGAACGAATCGAGCCATCACCGGGCGGACTTTCCTGGAGGCAGGCGGTAACTCCGTTGCTGGCGGAAGCCCGTGAGCTCGATGCTCCCGTCTCGCGCGATCGACAGCAACGAGTAACCGCTATCCCCGACGGTGGGGCCTTCGACCATGGCCCGGAGCACCGTATAATGGATGCCGTTGATTTCCCGGTAATCGTTCTCGTGGCTATGCCCCTGGAACACGGCCAGCACACGACCGGAGTCCTCGAGGACCCGGCGGACCTCGGGTGCGTTCTTGACTCCGTAATCACCGCTCACGTCCAGGCGCTGGTGAACAAACACGATCGCCGGTGTGTCCGCGGCCTTTAGATCCGCCGCCAGCCATTCGATCTCGGCGGGCGGGATGTTCGCATCGGTCCAATGACTGTTCCTGCGGCCATACGGTTGGCCGTCGCCCCGGAAACACGCGTCCAGCAGGATGAAATGAAAACCACCCCGTTCGAACGCGTAGTAAGACTGTTCCCGCTCGACGCCACCGAGGAACTCCTCCTTCGTCAGCATGTCCACGCAGTGATTGCCAAGGACGTAATGGCGGTCCGGAGCCATCGCCGCAAACTCGCGGTCGATCCGGTCCAGCCAGCGCTGCTCGATCTCCACCGAATCCGCGGCGTCGATCAGGTCGCCGAGTTCGACGACAAATGTCGGCTTGTCCGCCGTGAATTGCCGAGCCGCTTCTTCGAGTTTCCCGAGCGTCTCCCGGTAGTAACGGGTGCCGGCCGGCAGTTTATCGGCATAATGCAGGTCGGTGATCAAACCCACCCGCAGCATGTCCGCGCCCGAGCTTTCAGCTGCTCCAAAGAGAGGCGCGGGCGCGAATGGATCCAGGGCGGTGGCAGCGAGCATAAGGGAGCCGGACGTGATCCAGGCGCGGCGGCCAACCTTCAAGGATGGATCACGCCCTTCCTCCGCGGGCGACGTGTCTGGTCTGGGCATGGTCCAAGGATAGGAGCGGCTTCATGTCGCTGGCAAGCCGCAAGCCGCAACCTGGCCGTTGTGGATGCGATTGCGGAATGAGATTCGAGCGCCGACTCACGTCAACGGGTCGAGTATCGATAGATTTAGGACCACTCCACCCTAACACCAATTCGTTGCCTTGATCGCATCCTTGGTCGCAACCTTTATCGGGAACCGGTCCTGCCTCACGACTGGCGGCGCGGTTTGAGAGGTGATGCATGCTCCCGCATCACGAATGTGAGCGACGAGCCCAACCGCTTATAGATCCCCACAGTCCGAGACTTGGCGAACGATAAAGGTCTCGATCAAGGCTGCGTTGAAGGCCCAACCGCAGCATCAGACATTGTCCACACCCCACGTCCCCCCAGAGCGGGATCAGTTCGCGCTGGCTGGTCGTGGTGGACCATCCACGCCAGACGAAACCGCAGGTGGCAATGGCACCCGCTGCCAGCCCTCGAGGCCCAGCCGGAGATCACGTTCGACAAACTCCCAGACCACCACCTTCTTGTTCATCATGAGCGCCGGTCGACGATGGAGTTCCTGCCGCACCAGGGTGGACGCGCCTCCGTCATTGACGATCGAGGTTACCGGTTGCCCCAGTTCCCGCGCGAGGTGTGCCACAAACCCCGCGGCACCCGGCTCATCCCGTTCATAAATCCGGAGGAAACTGTCGCCCAGGACCAGAACTTCCGCCATGGGATCATCGCGGTAAAGCTCGCCGGTGGACGCGTCAACGACCTGGCGGGTGTTTACTGTCTCCGGTGCAAACCGTGTCGTGATGCCAGGCACGTCGAGCATGCGCAAGAGATCACCGACGCGCGCGGTGGGCGTGGACCTGATCAAGTAACGGGTGTTGCCCCGTCGAATCCAGCCCAGATCCAGCAGACGTTCCGCAACAGCGCGTGCCGCCACATCGACTCCCGCCGGCGACCAATGACTGTCGCGAGCCAGGTAAAGACCTGGTTCGCCCGCGGCATCTCGTTTGACTCCGCCATAAAGTTCAAACAAGTCCACGACTTCGACTCCGGCGGCCTGCAAACGCTGCAATACGGAGCGCGTGGTTGGACCCACCGCCAACGCTAGCGCATCGGCGCGGCGCGTGAATTGTTCCGGGTAGATGCTTTCCTTGTTGGGTGTCGGCATGACGATCAGGCGTATGCCACGCGCGGCCAGTTGATCCCGGTAATCGCGGATCGCCGCCACCGGATCGTCCTTACCGACGTTGGCCATCGGACGCTGGGTCAGGTATTCCAACCCGGGCCGATAGAAGAACCATCCATCGCGGCCACGGACCGTCTTGGCGCCGGGATCGTCCAGGACGGTGAAGAGGGCGTGTTGCATCCATGGGCGCAATTGGTTGGCCACCCAGCTTTCCGCTTCGAGCGCGTCCTCGTAAGCCCGCAAATGAGCCGCGGTGGGCGCGCGCCGGAACAGCTCGAACATTTGCGGCTTCTCGCCCCTTGCCAGCTCGAGTCCGATCTGGATGCCGCCCGCGCTCAGTAGGATCGCGCCGAATACCAGGGTGACCAGGAACTGTGGGGCGCGGAAGTTCATGGCGACGATCTCAAAACTGAAAGTAGAGAAAGGGGTTGAACGCCTGGGCGAACATGGCCATCAACGCCAGGGCGAATGCGGGTCCGACCAACAGCGCTTTCGGCCAGGTGATGCGTTCGCTCCAGTCGTGGGCCTGCCAGGGGCTCACCGCCAGCACGGCCGCCAGGAGCAGGATGACCAGGTTTCC
>JAHDYP010000023.1:44301-55868 GCA_023383055.1 Verrucomicrobiota bacterium
GCGCGTATATAACAGCCCGGAGACGAGATACGATCCGACTTCGAGTTCCCCGGCGCCGAACATCAGCCCGAAATAACGCACGGCCTCCGTGAGGTTTTCGGCGCGAAACAGCACCCAGGAAAAGAGGATCAGCACGAACGTCAGCCCCACGCGGACCGGCGACGGCAGCCGGTGATAGAGGCTTTGTTTGCCCAGTGCGCGTTCCAACGAAAGCCAAATGCCGTGATAGGCACCCCACACCACGAAAGTCCAGTTGGCACCATGCCACAGCCCACCCAGCAACATCACCAGCGTCAGATTCACATAGGTCCGTGCCGGCCCCCGGCGATTGCCCCCGAGCGGTATGTACAAGTAATCCCGCAGAAAGGTGCTCAGCGAAATGTGCCAGCGCCGCCAGAAATCCGTGATGTTCTCCGCCCGGTAAGGCGCGTTGAAATTCTTGATGAACTCGAACCCCAACATCCGCCCCAGTCCGACCGCCATGTCCGAGTAACCCGAAAAATCGAAATAGATTTGAAAGGCATAGGCGGTCACCCCAAACCACGCATCCGGCGCCGTCAGCGACTCGGCGGTGAATGCGGTGTCCGCAACGCGCCCCAGCGGATTCGCCAGCAGGATTTTTTTGGCGAACCCGAGCATAAACAGGGTGGTGCCCGAGGCGAATCGTTCCAGGTGGTGGGAGCGGCGGATCAACTGAGTGGCCACGGTGTGGTAGCGAATGATGGGGCCGGCGATCAACTGCGGGAAAAGTGCGATGAAACAGGCGAAATCAGCCAACGACCGGGCCGGTGGCGCATCCCCACGATAGACATCCACGCTATAACTAAGGGCCTGGAAGGTGTAGAAGGAGATCCCCACTGGCAAGACGATGGACCACACGGACCACGGCCCGGCGCCGGACCAGGCCAGAATGGCGTGCACGTTGGACTGCACGAACATGAAGTATTTGAAGAAACCGAGTGTGCCCAGGCTGCTGACCACGGCCACGGCGAGCCAGAGGCGGCGCCCACGCTGGGTGGTATGCGCGCGTGCCATCAGCTGGCCGCACCCGTAATTGACCACCGTGACGAAGAACATCAGCAGGATGAACCTGGGATTCCACCAGCCATAGAACACGTAGCTCATTGCCAGCAACCAGAGGTTACGGGCGCGTGATAGCGTCTCCTCCTTGCCGCCCAGGCCGCGCATCAGCCAGGGCAACGCGTAGTAAACCGCCAATACCAGCGGCAGGAAATAGAAGACGAAGATGTGCGTGGTGAAGACCATCAGCAACTCAAACGACTATCAGGCAGCCGCGCTCACCTCATGGTTTCTCTGCGTTGGTCCAGACCGCCCAATAAAGGGTGTTCGTGGTTTGCCCGAAGTATTTGTTGACGATCCCGCCCATGAAATGCTCGTCGATCGGCACCTCCAACGCCATCCGATGCGTCTGCCCGGCTTCGAACTGCCGCAGGTTCCCGCCCACGACGCGCACGCGCTGGTCGGCGGCTTCAGTCCGCGGTTTCCAAGGGTTGTAGTGCCCCACATACAGCGCCTCGCCTTCCACCTCTCCCCGATGCACCCGCAGCACCCGGTATTTCAGAATCGTCGCGTAATCGTACAAGTCGCGCTTGAAGATGGCGCCTTCGGGAATCTCGACGAGTTCGGCCGTCACCTCGACGGTGCCGTGACTGGCCAGTTGCGAATCGATCGCTTCCGCCACCGCGGGATCGGCATTCCGGCCGCAGGGACCGCAAAAAAGGCCCAAGGCCACCAAGGCGGGCCCCAGGAAATGTCTGAATGCCAAATCCTCAGTGCCAGATCCCCAATCCGCAATCTTCAATCCCCAACTCCCAATCTTGTGGCTCATGGAATAACTTCCCTTTCCGTCCAATGCGGTTCCCAACCCGCTCCCAGATCGAGGCGCACCTGATCACTGGCGGAGGCATCGGATCCTTGCGGCCATCGGATGATCGCCATTTCGATGTCCGGCACCTGGCCGAGATCCTCGCGACTGCGGGTGAACAGCAAGTATTGGCCATCCGGCGACACACAGGCGCCATAGATGTGATACGCCGTCTCCGCGTAGAGCCTCCGCCGCTCCGTGCCATCAAGACTGGCCACCCACAGCTCCGCCAGCCCGGGTTGCTCGGGAATGATCCCGCGGGCATAGACGATGCCGCGCGCGTCCGGCGTCCAGTCCGGTGTGCAGTTGTAACGTTCGGTCTCGCTCACGGCATGGATGGCTCCGGACTCGAGCTCGAGGCAACCAATGTTCCAAAACGGTCCCAAGCCGTTCGCGGTGCCGGCGAATCGTCGTCCGTCCGGGGACCAGACCAACTGGCTTACGACGCCCCGACGGGGCAATTCGCGGATCCGGGCGCTGGTTGTAGTGTCAACAATTCGGATGCCCTTGGGCGCAAGGCAGGCGATCTGCCGGCCATCGGGACCCCAGGAGGCCCAGGGGAACTCAGTCCCGAACACCACGGGATCGCTGCCATCCGCGTTGGCCAGCACCAGGTCGAAGGTGCCGTAGCTGTTGTTGTCCACCGGTTCGGCGCGCGGCATCCGATAGTACAGCAGCCGCCGACCATCCGGCGAGAATCGCGCCCCCGCCTCGTTGTGTCCGGGCGTGCTCGTGATCGGCCGCCGAGCCGAACCGTCCGGTCGCATGACGAACAGATCCCAGTCGCCCGCGGTCGTCTTCGCGCTGAACACCAGCCAACCTTTCGTCCGAAGCTCGGCAGCCAGTTGCGCGCGGCCGCTCGTTGCGCCGATCAAAGTCGAAGGCGCATCCACCATTGGAGCGCCGGCCTCCGGCACGGCGTCGTGGTAAGTGGCATCCACACCCATGACTGAACTCGCACCCGCTGCTTCACTCGAGTGCCGCCCGATAACCTCGCTCCCCGTCCAGCACGGTTCCCATCCGGCTGGCAGCGTCAACACCGGACCCTCCTTCGCCCCCGGGTGCAACGCGCGCAATGCCAGGCTCTCGCCGCCCACGATCGGCGCATCGCTCAGTCGCATCAGGGCCATCGGCGCCCCCGCGCGTCCGGGATCACCGTCCTCCTCCATGTTCCCGGTGAAGAGGACGTACTTCGCGTCGGGCGACACGCACCCGCCGTATACGTGCCGGCCATCCTCGCCATAAACCAGTTGGCGTGATTGTCCATCCGCCGTCGCTCGCCAGAGCTGCGTCCAACCGTAACCGTTGTTGACCTTCTGTCCCGGAGGACGCCATGAGAAAACGACCTCCCGCGAATCCGGAAACCAGTCGGGCGTGCAGCAGTCCACGCGATTGACCGCGCCGACCTCGCCCGTGGCGGTGTCCATGCGCGCGACGCTCCAACCAGTGCCGAACGAATTGGCCACCCCGACCAGCCACCGGCCATCCGGCGACCAGGTGACCTGTTGGAAGAATCCCTTGCGCGGCAGCGTGCGAACCACCGCGCGCCGCTCGAGATCGTAGAACGCAATTCCTTTGATCGACAGGCTGGCGATCTGCCTCCCATCCGGACTGAAACTTGCCCAGGTCAACTCGCCCACACCGCCCAGCACGATCGGGTGAGACGCGTCCGCGTTGGCCAACACCAACTGCCCCTGCTCACCGTGACGATTGTTGTCGAGTCGCTCGTTCCGCGTCCCGCGCCGGTAAAGCAACCTCCGGCCATCCCGCGAGAATTGAGGCGAAAACTCGCTGAACAGCGGCGTGCGCGTGAGGTTTTGCAGCGCGGACCCGTCGGGTCGGCAGACGAACAGATCCCAATCACCAGCTTGAGACCGCGCCCCGAAACAGATCCAACCTTGGTCGCGCACCTCGTCGGCGAGGGTTACCACGCTGGCGGGATGGTCGAGCCGCGATTGAGCCAGATCGGCCGGACCGGGCGCGGCCAATGCCAAACCGGCCTGGAGCACGGCGGCACGCGCGAGCCCGCTGATCCACCTCCACAACCATGAGGTGTGCTCGAGCGGGAGGGCGGGGCGATGGGCACCAGCAAAGCCCGGCGCCGTCGTGGTCTTCATGCGCGCAGACTCTAAGCCATACTCCGGCACCCGGCTACACCGATCGCGACCGCCGTCAATCAAAGGTATTCTGATGCACCATAACAGCTAGACGAATTCCTTGACTGCGGTGCGGGCGCTTTGATCCTATCGGCAGCCCTATGCTGAACCTCAGCCTTATGGCACGGAATCACCGCCCGGTGCGAACCAGCCTTGGTCGTCCACCCCTGCGGTGTCTGTTGCTCGCGATGTTGGTGGGGTTCGGTCACTCGGCTGGGCTGGGTCAGGCGCCAACTTGGACTTTCGTGCCGCCGGCGGAGGTGATGCCACCAGGATTTCCCGATGGCGTCATCCTGTCGGTGGGAGGGCGAGGGGCGATGGTCGTGCGGGAATCCGCCACGAACAACGCCATCCACGTGGTTTTCGAGAAACAAGCCAAACCCCTTTACACTCGAGGCGATGCCGCCCCGGGCGGCGGCACTTTTCTTGACGTGGTCGCCGGCAGCCCAGCGACTCCGGGCAAACTGTATGTTGCGTCTCCTGACCTGGTGATCTTCAGTACGCGGGTCCTCCTGCCGAACAACACCTTCCCTTTGCGGCATTTCCGCTGGAGAAAGGGCAATCTCGAGCACCTGGAGGTACCGGCAGGTGCGGTCTATGTGTTGGAGAACAACGACAGCCATGGGAAATTCCTGGCCTACCGGGACGTCGACGCGTTCTCTCGTGAGTATTGGATCACGGACGGTGACAACCATAGTCCTGCGATTGTCCTGACGCAGAACTCCCCGGTTGTGGACGTGGTCGAACAGCAAACGGTGGTGGGGATCACCGTGGATGGCGCCTTCCTGATCAATGATCTTCGCCAATCAACGCCTGCGGGGACTATCCAAGTGGACACCTCCGTATACTTCAGGGGCAGTCGCAACGACACCGTCGCGAGTGGCACACGCGTTCAGGACCCTGCCAATGAAGTCTTTGGAAAGACGTTTTCGGCTTCGGCAGTCAACAGTGCCGGTGAGGTTGTCCTGGAGGAATTCACCGCCAACGGGTCTCTGCTCACTCACCGCTCACGCCTGTTACTCCATCGACCGGCTGGGGGCGCGACCTTGGTGGCCGATAGTGCGCATCGATTCGGGCAATTCCTATTTGATCTACCATGCTTCGTAACCCTTGAAGGACAGACCATTTTCAAAGCCTTTGTGCCCATGGAAGAGGGTAATAATCTCCTTGGTTTCTTCATTGGCCCCACCCCCGACGACCTGTTCGGTGGCGACTTCAGTCAAGGCTTTGGTGAGTCGGGTACGGTCAATTCGATCCGCAGTTACCACGAGACCGGGGTGATGCTGGTTGAGGCCCGGTTGACCGGTGGCACCCGTGTCACTGCTCTCGGCTTCACACGAGTGAGCGGTCTCGAGGCCGACACCGACCGCGACGGCCTGCCCGACGCCTGGGAAACCGAGGGGGGCGGCATCGACATCAACGGGGACGGAATCATCGACCTGGACCTGTTTGCGTTGGGCGCGCGGCCGGACCGCAAGGACTTGTTCGTCGAGATCGACGCCACCCCCTCGGCCCGGCCGATACGCACCGCGGCTTTGGAAATGGTGGTGGCCGCATTCGCGAACGCACCGGTCACCAATCCCGACGGCAGCACCGGGATTCGCCTGCATCTCGAGATCGACGAAAAGGACGTCCGCCCGGAGTTCGGGGCAACGCCGAACGATCAGCTTTCTGCAGGGTTTCGCGAGGTGACGAAGCCCGCCCATTTCGGGACGCCGGCGCAACGCGCCGACCCGAACCGCGAGCACATCCTGGCGCTCAAACGTCGGGCCTACCGGTACTGCATCATATACAACTCTATAAACTTTACCGAGGGGGGCGGTTACCTGGGAATTGCCGAAATCAAAGGCAACGATTTCGTGGTTCACATCGGCGCAAAGACTTTCCACGACAGTTTCCGCGATACCGAGGACCAGGCGTCCACCTTCATGCACGAGCTGGGACACACGCTGGGGCTGGAGCACGGCGGCGGCGTCGACGAGGTGGTCATCGTCAACAAGTCGTGGCATGGCAAGCCCAACTATCCCAGCATTATGAACTACGCCCTGGCGCATCCGTATCGTTGGAGCGCGCGCTTCTGGCGCCTCGATTTCTGCCGGGAAAAGCTGCCGGACTTGAACGAGACCTCGCTCAACGAGAGGGCCGGCATTCCCTCTTCCCTCTACCGTAACTTCTCGATGCCTTACGGGGTCGGTCCCACCATCCGGCGCACCATGCGCTTGGCGCGGCTTGACGGGCGCCCGATCGATTTCAACGCCAACGGGTTCATCAGCAGTAGCGTATCCGCCGATCTGAATTTTATCGGCGCGGCGGCAGATTTTGCCGGCGTGGATCGCCCCTCGCCTCAGGAGGTGATGAAGGGGCATGATGACTGGGCGGCGATTCACTATGCTGTGGTGGACAGGGAGGGTCCCCTCGCGGGTGACGTAGCGTTGGCAGAGGGCTGTCCGACCGTGGAGATCCACGACCTGCTCGATCGGCTCGTGCCAGTCGAAGCCGACACTTATGAAGAGTGGATCGCCGCCTACGCCGAGGAGGGGCCCGGACAGGTGACGCTGACTGGCTTCAGCGAAGACCCCGATAACGATGACATCCCGAATGGCATCGAACGCTATTTCGGCACCAACCCCGCCGAAGCCAATGCCGCCTTCGAGCTCGTGCCCGGCTCGGTGCCGCCGGTCTTTCGCCATTCCCGGACAACGTCACCGCCCCCGGACCTGCTGGCCTCTTATCAATGGTCCACCGATCTGCAGAACTGGCATGCCTCGGGTGAGACCGTGGGCGGTGTCACGGTCCACCTTGATCCCGTGACCGCGGATGAACCCGGCCCGATGGGTGACCTGGTCGAGATTGCCCCGGTGATTGCGGGCACGCCGCAACCCACGCTGTTCCTGCGCATGCTGGTCGAGCGCACTTCAGAATAGGCTGCACTTCGGAGTCATTCGATCTCGATCCATCGGACATCCCAGGGCTTCAGCCGCAACGGGACATTCCCCAGATCCTCCGCGCGGCCGAAGTGGATCACCCGGATGTTATTGACCGGCGCGGCGGAATCCAGTTGCACCACGCGGCAGTTCCGGCCGTTCACTCCGGCGATGGCCAGTCGCACTTCGTTCTCCTCCGGATCATGGTCTCCATATCGCCAGACAATGAGATGCTTGTAACCGTCTCCATCTCCGGCGATGGCACGAATACCGCCTTGCTCGCCTTCCACGGTGTAACGCGGTCCTTCGAGTTGGCCCAACAGCCGGAAGGCGTACCACGCGGGTCGCACCCGGCCGTGATGATCGAATAACGCGCTGTACTGCGGCATCGTGTTCCACCAGTGCGCCATGAACCGCCGTCCGCCCGGTGACATCCAGTCAAAATCCGCCGGGTCCACAAAGCAATCCCGGATATGATAGTAAGCCGCCATGTCCAGCCCGGCCTCGGCGTAGCGTCGCATCGTCTCGAGCACGAAACAGGGCTGAAACCCGGGCGCCAGGTTCGGCCGCATCAGGTCCATGTTCCACTCGGAGATGAAGAGCTTGACGTTCCCGAGTTGAGGGAATCTCGCCAGCCGCGCCCGTTGTTTGGCGACGTTGGCCGCGTGTGCTGCCGGCGAATCGGAATAGAGATGCCAGGACAGAAAGTGGAGCGGCACACCCTGGGTGGCGCAATATTCGATAAGCCCTTCGACCAGGAAACTGTCGGCCGAGGCCACCGCGGGTCCGCCCACTTGCGCCTCGGGATCGCCCCGGAGCAACCCGGCCACCGTCCGCGTGTAAAACTGGTTGTAATCCGCGGCGCTCCGGAAGTAGTGCGGCGTGCCGCCCATCTCGCCGATGTCCGGTTCGTTGCCGACTTCCCAAGCGGCAACCTCGAATCCCCGCTCGAGACAATGGCGGGCGAGCGCTTCGCAAAGGCGTTCCCATTCCTCGTAGTTGTTCGGATGCACCACGAAATGATCGACCACCGGATAGAGGACGGGCGGTTTCATGGCCAGCGACAGCGTGGGTCGCGCGCCCGTGGCCCGCACCGCGCGCAACTCGCGGTCAAGCTTTGTCCAGTCGTAGGTATCGCGGGCCGCATAGATCCGGTAATACTCGCTCAGAAAGAGTCGGATCGTACGGGGTCGCAACTGGCGGATTTCCTTGATGTGCGGCGCGATCATGGGATCGCCCTGCAACCCGCCCTGACCGAGCGCCAGGGCCGGCATGTTCCAGGTGCCATCGGGCTTCGAGAAATCGACCTGAAGCCGAACCGGACCGGCGGCGGCGAGGGTGGGGCCAAGCGCCGACACGAGACTGAGGAAGAAGAGCACGGATTTCTTCATGGGTGAGGCTTACTGCTTTTTGGGGAGAATCGCCACATCGTTTACGCCAATGAGTGAACCGATCTAGTTCGTCAACCGCACCCGGTCCAATACGACTTCGACACCTGGGCGGGTGCAGGGATCGAGCCGCAGCCGGGTGACGATGCCGCGCCACCGCGCGTTGTCCCCCACGGGCAGCCGGCAGTCCTGCCATTCGCCGTCGACCCGCACCGGCACCCGCACACTTGTGGCCTCGCTCTCCGGCAACCGGCTCGTGCGCCAGAAAAGCTGAAGCCTGTCCGTGAACGGCTGGGCGTCCGGAGGCGTCAGCTTCAAGCGCAACTCGACGAAGCGGAAGGCATCGGCACGGGCCTCGATCGGCGGTCCGAAGAAGGCCGGGTCGGTGCCGGCGGTCCGGGTCATCAACCCGCCATCCATGATCTTCACGTCGGTCAGGTACATGCCATTACCCCAACCTTCGTCGTCTCGTTCAAAGGTCCAGTCGGTGCGTCCCGGCGAATCCAACGGAAGCTCGTACGGACCCAGACCGACATCCGCCGGCAGCAGATCGCCATGCGCCAACGGCGCCTCGGTAAACACGTCACGAATCGCGTCGAGATACCCGAAACCAAATTCCGCGTGCGGCTCGATGTAGGAACCTTCCCCCCACTCGTTCCAGGCCTCGATCAACACCATCCGCTCGACGGCGGAGCGCGCCGGCCGCGCCTCGACCCACTGACGCGCCTCCGCCAGGTGTTGCCGAAACAGCGCCGGAGTCCGGCCATGGCGCACGAGGTGGTTCTCCCCATGCCACGGTCGACTGTCCCAACCACCCGACAGCGGCAGCAGCATCGGCAAGGGACAGGTCTCGCGCAGCCGTTCCCACTGCTGGCGATAACCGTCGATCAGCGACGCGAAGGGCGCATGCCGGCTCGTGCCCGACATGCCTAGTCCCGCCCAATTGTAAGCTGTGATCGCATCATACCCTTCTTCCGCCGCCCGGCGGGCTTCCCCGGCGTCGGCCACGCATGCCAACAAGTACAAACCACCCACACCGGATGTCCGACACTCCTCGCGCATGACACCAAAGGCTCGGCGCACGCCCTCCGACCCCAAATCCTCCGTCAACCGGCCCGGACTGAAGATGATCATCACCGGTTTCCCCTCGATCGTGAGCTGCTCGGGACGCCGGAAGTAATGCTCGATCCAATGCCGCGTGACCGCGATACAATCTTCCTGCGAATGCGTGCCCGGCGGATTGTGATTCGCCCACAACAGACAAAACTTCAGGAACCGCCGATGGCGCGCCTGGAAGTAACCCTCATGCAGCGCATGCTCGAGTTGCCGCGCCCCCGCCGACCAATACCAGTCGTAAACGAAAAAGGTGATGCCATGTTCGACTGCCCATTTGATCTGCCAGTCCGCCACTTCCGGGCTCCCCTCCCGATACCAGCCCAACGCCGGCCGGCGCTCTGGAAACCCCCGGATCGGCTGCCACTGACCCGCGCTGCGCCAGCCGGGAAAATAATACGCCCCCACCTCGATCGGACCGCGCACCGGCTGCGGCTCCGGCACCGCCTCGGCCCGCGGCAGGTTCAACCCGCGTTCGAACCGCAGTCGCAAGGTCCGTTGCCGCGGCGCCGCGTTCTCGGCATCCACCGTCAACCGCACCTCGCGTTCGCCCGCATCCAGACACTCAACCGTCCACTCGAGATCGCGTTCCTCATCGAAGCCGAGCCGCGCCGGCATTTGATCGACCGTCGGCCCCGACTTCACTTGCATCTCCCCGGGCAACGCGAGCGTGGCCCGCAGGTTCGTCAGCGGTGTGGCGCCGAGGTTGCCCACCCTGGCGGTCAGCCGCGCCGGGCGACCCGCCCGTAAGACGGCGTCGATCGGCGCAAAGGCCTTAATCGCGAGCCGGGGCGGACCGGTTGGGGCATCGCTGACCTTGAACCGTCCCAATCGCGCGTGCGCTCCGGGTTCATCACTCGGCTGCAAACCGAGGGCAATGATCCGTCCATGCCAGTCCGGCGCTGCCAACATATCCAGGTGATACGTGACCATCTCCCCACCGGCTTCCAGCGGAAACGCGTGCCGCTGCCAGCCCGCCTTGCGATCCGTGGCATACAACAACGTCCCCTGGCGTCCCGCGTCCACCGCCAGGTCGATCGAAACCACACTCTCCCCTTCCGCTTCGAAGCGGATCGGCGGCGCCAACATGAAACCACCGGCGGCCGTCAGTTCGATCTCGAGTCCCTCCGGCGTGACGGTCCACCTGGCGCCTTCACCCGACCGCCAACCGGCATCCGTATCGTTGAACGCAAAATCGGCGGGCACCGTCTCCGAGGGCATTTCCAGCGCGCCCACGCGGATGCCGGCCACGGCAAACTCCGCCCCATCGTAAAGATCGAGGCGCAACCGGATGATGCGCCCCTCGGCGTGCCAGAACGGGAACACCCGCCACGTGTGCCAGGCGCCATCGCCGCGCACGGCCACGCGGGCTGATTTCTCCTGGGTGAACCCGCCAAATCGGCCTTCGGTTGTGTTGCTCCAAAACCACTCGGCCGTGCCATCACCGCTCGCCCGCAGCCGCAACTCGAGAAACTGCCAGAGTGCGACGGGAAACTCGAGTGGCGCCACCAGTTCGAGAATCGGATCGCTGCCCGCACCTCGGCAATACAACGCACCATCCTCAACCCTGACCCCGGCCAAATGCGCATTCGCGCGCCACTGGGCCGCGTCCGCCGGATCGCCGAAGTCCCATTTCACCACCGTGGTTTCCCCGGCCGCGCAGAGCCGCGTGCCGGCAATCATCACGAGGAGAAGCCCGCGCCAGTCGACCTTGCAGTGACGCGTTTCGACGGACGGGTTCATGGAATGCGATGCTAAGCCCACGGCGGCCATCCGACCAGATCGATTGTTCCGCCCCCCGACGAAGCGCGACCGGTAAAAGACCGGTGGTCAAACATAACTGCGCGCTCCGCCTCTTGCGTATGCACTCGCCCCAATTGTCAATAATATGGATACGACCCCATTTGTCCATCCGGGCACAGTCGCGTTCCGCACTGCATTCGGACCGCGGCTGTGTCGCAGACCAGCCGCAGCGACGATCGCCCGTTCCGAGCGGTTCAATGCTTTTGGCGCCCCCCGAGCGCACGAGCCTTCTGCGACTGACCCTCCGGGCACAGTCGCGTTCCGCACTGCATTCGGACCGCGGCTGTGTCGCAGACCA
>JAHDYP010000023.1:55968-59334 GCA_023383055.1 Verrucomicrobiota bacterium
CCCCCGAGCGCACGAGCCTTCTGCGACTGACCCTCCGGGCACAGTCGCGTTCCGCGATACCACGCACCACGCCGTCGTGCATCCCCTCACGGCGTGGCACACGCGTCACTTGCGGGATCCATCACCGCACCGCTCGCGAACGCGTCCCGGAAAAAGTCGCGCAACGGACCCGGGTAGATCGCGCGCTTCAGTTTGGACCATGTCCGTTGGTCGCCGACGCTGTAGTAAAGTTGTGTCTCGCCATGGAACTCCACGATATCCGGATCGGACGCGTTGATGCCGTCGCCTGGACCCGGAGTCAGGATCGGATTGGCGGCACTGAGTTCCCACGATTTCAAGTCGCGCGAGCGGGCCAGGCAAGTCTCGAAAAACCAGCGCGGCTGTCGATGTTCCAGGTAGAGCAAGTAATACCACCCGTCCACGTAGCGCAGGCTCGGACAGGCGGCATAGCGGTCTCTGCCGAAACAGAGGTCAGGCAGCTTGCTCCAGTCGGTCAGGTTGGTGGAGACGGCGAACTTGACGGTGAAAGCGGGGAACTGCGGATCGTTGGATTCGTAGGCCATCACGAACCCGTCCGGCCCCGCGCAGACGGAGGAATTGAACAACTGCTCGTTTTCCTGCGCGATGACCACTTTGGACTCCCAGGTTCGAAGATCAGCCGACTGGAACAACGTCACGTCGTTCCAGCCGTCCGGGGCGAAGCGCGACGCAAACGCGTGGAAGACCCCGTCTTTCACCAACGCCGAGGCGAGACTGTAACCTTCCGCGAACCGCGCCAACTCTCGTCCCGTCTCGACGTCTTCCAGTTTCAAGTAGTAATCCGCGCGTTCGCCGCCGCTGGCCGGTCGCACGCACTTCAGCAAGGTCAATCGATCCCGCCAGATCACCGGCGCCACTTCGCAGAGGTTGCCGAACTCGGGTTGATCGAGGCGCAGCCGGGCACGAAACGAGGTCGGCGGCGGCGGAGGGGGCAGCACGGTCTGGAAGGCTTCCACCGGCCAGTGGCCGAGGCGCAGCATGCCCGGCGGGGTATCCTGCTGGAACTGGACGTAAGCCTGCACATCCCCTTGCACCGCGTAGCTCACGTCACCCTTGCCGGCGCCAAAGACCTTGCATCCCATCAGCAGACTGTCCTCGAGATCGACATGGAGAAACCGACCTTCGATGGTGCTGTGGATAATGCCGGTGCCGGGTTTGCCCTGCGGCTGGGAAAAGTTGAGACTGACGAGCCGGCAGTTCCGCAGCTTGACCCGGGTGAAACCGGCATACCCCGGGTTGCCGGCCTGCAGGGCGTTGTCCGGCCCCACCAGTGCGCAGTCCTCGAACAGCACGTCCGGGTGCGGTGGCATCTCGGGATGCTCCGCCCGCACGTAAGCGCCGGCCGCGTCGCCCCACCAATCGAGACACCACAATTGGCAACGGCGGAAGACGCTGGGCTCGTCCGGACGCGACAGGATGTTGGCCACGCCGCCGCCGAACGCGCGTCCCAGGCTGACGCAATCTTCGACGGTTACCGTGAATGGCTCCGGCTTGTCCACCAGGTCGAAAAACAGCCCCGCGTCGCCGCCGGTCGCGTACAGGCGTCGGAGCATCCACCGATCCCAGCCGATCGAGGAAAACGTCTCCGCCTGGTGCTCCGGCGACCAGGCTTTCTTGTAGGCGCGGATGGTGCCCCACCAGTCGTAGCTCTTGAACCCCTTCCCGGCATCGCCGGCATCGAGCACCACCCAACCGCTGGCGCCGGAACCGAGGCTGCCGTCCCAGTCGCCCACCAGTTCATTCGGGGCTCCGGCGGCACCACGATGCGCGGGAAACAGGTTCGCCTCGAGGTAGGTATCGGGCCGGACGAGGATGCGATGCCCGCCGCGATCGTCGGGGATGGCGTTGAGCGCGGCCTGAACCGTCCGAAACGCCTTGGCCCACGACGTGCCGTCCGAGTCATCGCCGAGCTTCGAGACGTGGATGGTTTTCCCGGGGCGGCCGGGTGAGGGTGTCGCAGCCCCGATGACTTCGACGCCCAGCGCCGCGCCCAACAGCAGCGGCAGGAACAGCAATTGGTGCCAGGCGCGATCCGTGGTGGTGTTCATAGGGCTTGAGTATTGCAGGTGTGCCAGCGATGGAAAGCGCCGTTGCATGGGACCGGGATCAGCGTTCTCACGCCGCCAAAGCGGCCGATGCCCTGCCAGGTGGCAAAGGTTATGGCATGGCCTTCTCTCGATCTTCTCGTGATGGTTCGGGGGCACGATGAAGCGATCGGCCACGGGACAAAGCACCGGCGGTTTCATGGCCAGCGCTCAGGGGCAGCAAGAGGCTGAAGGCGGCGCCGTCTTTCACCTCGCGGTCGAGGCGCAAATCCCCGCCGAGACGGCGGCTCAATTGCCGGGAGAGCGCCAGGCCGAGGCCGACGCCCGGCACGGTTTCGGCCGCTGACTGCGCCGACTTACCGAAGGGCTGGAACAAGTGTCGGAGGGCCTCGGTCGTCAGCCCCGGGCCATGATCGCGCACCCGCAGGATGGCAAACCTGCCGTGTCCTGGCCGGGTTTCGAGATGAAGGGTTCTGGCGGTGGCTGTGGGCGCGGCGTATTTGCAGGCATTATCCACGAGGTTAAACAGGATCTGTTCGACGGCGGCGACGTTCAAGCGCACGACGGCGCGCCGCGCCTGGGCGTCGGCGTCGTCGGCAAGCGTCAGGCCGGCTTGTTCGGCGCGTTGGAGGAGTCGGGGTTTGACGCGCTCAAGGAGCTCGCCCAACGCGAGCCGTTCCTCCTGGGGGCGGGTATCGCCCCGTTCGAGGCGCGCGTAGGCCAGGACGTTGTCGACCAGGTGCGTCAGCCGGTTGGCCTCGGCGCACAGTGTGGCGAGGTACGCCCGGCGTCTCGATTCGTCGGTGACCATCCCCTCGGCGAGCATCTCGGAATACAATTTGAAGGTGGTCAGGGGCGTGCGCAGTTCGTGGGTCACGGCGGAGACAAAAGCCGCCCGGCGTTCACTCAGGGACAAGGTGCCGCGGAGGAGCATCGCGACCGCCAACCCGGCGATCAGCACGCCGACCCAGGCCACCAGCAACGCCATTCGCAACGGCGTCCAGACCGCGGGCACGGTGGACGCCGCGGAACCCGTCAACAGCTGAACGGGGAGCGAAGCCAGGAGGCGGGCGTTGGGCTCGCCGGACGGGTGAGTGACGGGCTCGAGTTCGGCTTCGGGAAACAGGTCCCGAATCGAGTCGAGCAACGCGTGACGCAGGTTGGTCCAGTCGAGCCAACAACCCTGGATCCTGAAATCCGAGCCGAGATCCACGCGGCGCGCCAGCACGAGGGCATCGTCCAGCCAAACGGCCCTGAACACGCCTCGAGCGTCGGCTGTTGG
>JAHDYP010000024.1 GCA_023383055.1 Verrucomicrobiota bacterium
GAAAGATTCATGTTCCCCCGAAAATACGGGTCCACCGCCCCGGAAAGATTCAGCTCAATCCCCTGCAAAGTGAACCCGCGCTGGTTCGGATCGTGACCGCCCAACTGCGTGCCACCTTCAATGTCCGACGCCGTGGATCCGCCGGCGGCCACCGTGCCGACCAGGCCGAGGTCGAGATAGGCGTTGCCCCGGCCGAGCCGAATGGGATCAGACGGCTGCCATCGGCTCTGGCCCACCACCGGCGGTCGTTGCTGGGCGAACTCCAATTCACTCGAGGATGCGGCCTCCGCCGGGTGCGGCGGCAGCCAAAGAAGAAGCAACCACGTCAAACCCGCGAAGACCAGGTTGCCGGGCACCGGCCGGCGCCTGCCTATGCTCCCGATGCGTTGGACTGAATGTGCGATTGCCACCGGATTGAATTTGATGCTGGCGATTAAGTCACGAGCCCAGATTGGGGGCAAGCTGGTTTTGGCGGTTCGGGTCAACCGCCGGGACGGCGGGCGATCCAACCGCCACCCACCACCAAATCGTCCTGATAAAACACGCAGGCCTGCCCGGGGGTCACCGCCCGCTGCGGCTGATGCAGGCGAACCCGGGCGCGCCCGTCCGACAAGGGGGTGACCGTGGCTGGCGCGCCGGAGTGTTGGTAACGAATCTGCACGGTGGCTGAGATGGTTGCGGCCGGCTGCTCGAACGGAATCCAGTTGCACCGTTCGACCACAAACTCGTCCGATTGCAGGGCCGACTCGTCACCCACAATGACCCGGTTCCGCGCCGGATCGAGATCCACGACATAGAGCGGACGGGGCGCGCTCACCCGCAGGCCGCGACGCTGGCCGATCGTGTAAAACTCAATGCCATCATGCCGCCCCAGGACACGTCCCTCGAGATCGACGATCTCGCCGGCGTGTCGTTCCACCAGGCGGGATTGCTCCAGAAACCGGCCGTAATCGTTGTCCGGGACAAAACAGATCTCCATGCTCTCCTGCTTGCCCGCGGTCTTGAGCCGTGCCTGGCGGGCGGTCTCCCGGGTCTCCTGCTTCCGAAGCTCCCCCAGCGGGAAAAGCGTCTGCGCCAACTGCGACTGGCGCAGCGTAAACAGAAAGTAACTCTGGTCCTTCCCTCGATCGCGCCCCCGCCGGAGCAGATAGCGGCCGTCCTCGCGACGTTCAATTCGCGCGTAGTGCCCAGTGGCAATATGGCTGGCCCCAAGCTGCCGGGCGCGCTGGAGCAGCGTGCCGAACTTGAGCCGGTCGTTGCACATCACGCAGGGGTTCGGCGTCCGGCCGGCACGGTACTCCTCCGCAAAATAGGCGATCACCTGCTGCTGAAAAGCCTCCGCCTCGTCCACCAGGTAGAACGGAATCCCGAGCCGATGACAGACCGCCCGCGCGTCCATGACGGCCTGGGGTCCGCAACACTTGTCCTCGGCCCGCGAGAGGCAGTCCTGCGGCCAGAGTTTCAGCGTGATCCCAATCACGTCGTAGCCCTGCTGCTGCAGCAGAGTCGCCGCCGCCGATGAATCCACGCCACCACTCATCCCCACCACCACCCGTGACTTGCCGTTTCCGTCCATTGAACGCGGAAGATACGGGGATGCGCGGACCGTGTAAAGGGATCGGAGCGGCGGTGTCGGAGCGGCTGGCGCGAAATCCGCCCTACGCGCCGGGTCGAGCCAGGCAGAGATCGAACGACCGTCGCCGCTCGATGAGCGGCTGCAGCGCCCCGAGCAACTCACGCCAGGTCAACCCGGCATCGACCACGACTAACGTCTGAACCTCGGACTCCAGCCACGGGGCGAACGCCGACGCATCGGGGATGGACTCGAAGGACGCGGTGAAGGCTTCCTCAGGCTTGAACCAGCCCGCCTGGGGAACCGGGACGGCGCCGGCCGGCTTGCGCGCCGCACCACAAAGCACCGTCCCGCCATCTTTGCGCAGTCGCAGGAGCAGCCCGGCCGCGATGGGCCCCTCGCGAATGGTGACCGCAAGCGGCGCGTTGGTACTCCCGTCGGAAAGCAAGGCGCGAGGCGGCGCGGCCAGATCGGTCTGCTGCTTGCGGTAGGGCTCGAGCGCCTTGACCATGACGCCGAAAGTCACGTCCGGATCCGGCCGCACATCCAGCCCAACTTCCCAACCCAGGTGCCGGCGCACGGAGAGCAACTGTTGAAGCCGCGCGACATCGTTCGAACTCGATGGCCGCGGTGAAGTTGACAGGCAACCCTCGACCGCCGGCTCGCTCAGGGAGGTCGCGCCGCTGACGGCAAGCAACAGTGGCAGTTCGACTCTGCCCGGGATGGGCGCATGCGCTTTGAGACAACTGGCCAGCCGGAGTTGATCCCGCAACCCCAGGAACCCGGCGGAGGCATCGGAAGATCCCACCGCCGCAAGGGCGCTTCCAATTTCTGCAACGTAGACGCGCAGCAACTTGAGGGGGGCGTTGCGCAGACCAACCCGGGAACCACCCGCCGCCTGCCGAAGCAACTGCTCGACTTCGGCAGGACCCAATTCCCAACTCATCGCAACCGGGTTGGACGGCACCCGAGGTTCACCGGCGTCGCCCGGACGCAGGTCCACGAAAACCCGATAGTCCCCAAACGGCTCGCCTTCAATCAAACTCGAGTCGAAAGGAACCGACAACTGGAGGCGCACGCCGGGCGGCAGGGACACCTCCTGATACGCGCCTTCGACGGAAGTCGGGACGTTGCCGAGGCGCCGGCCGGTGGCATCCACGATCCAGAGCTGAAAATCGTTGGGCCATACCACGCGTTGCTCCCGCACCGAGGCGTTGTGCAGCTCGAGGGTGAAGGGGCTCGGCCGCAACGGCGGCAGCTTGGCCGGGCCGGCCAGTTCGAGGCGCAGACCACGCTCGATCGCTCGAGCCTGGCGCTCCCCCAAATAGTCAGCCACGCTCAACAACCGCACCCGGATCGGCGGGGTGACGGCGGCCTCGCGCCACAGGTTCAAACCTCGCGGGACTTGGGGGGTTTGCTCCGGCAAGACACCCGTGTAGCGCCCCTGCAACTGATACTCGCCGCTTTCCAGCAGCTGAACCCAGTCGGTCAGGCGCGTCTCGAAATCGGCCGGTTTCCCGGGCTCGAGCCGCTCCGCTTTGGCGAACATATGCGCGAGGGCCTGGCCCGGAGGCACCGGAACAATGGGACGGTTCTCAGCGGTAACCGTCAGGCGCCCGTTCAATCGGCAGCATCCTTCCCACATGAACGCCAGCGGTTCGGCGCTCTGGTTGCGGAACCGCCAGACCAACGGCGTGTGATCGCCGATCACATGCGTCGCCGCCGAAGGAATGACCAATTCGGCGGACACCGGCGATTCCGCCGCGCGCGGCGTGAGCGGTGCCGCCAACAGCGGCAGCGCGACGATCTCCGCCAACTTTCTCGCCAACTTTGTCGCAAACTTCATCGCAAACCGCGGTGATCGAATCTCACCGGCTTTCCTCCACCGCGGTCACCATCAAGTCGTCATACCAGATCGGCGTGCCCGAAAAGGGACTGCCCCATGCCCCGGGCCGGCCCGGAGCCGGTTCCTCCTTCTCGTCCCACGTGATGATCCAGCTGCCCGGCTCGCGCTCACCCTCCAACCAGGCCTTGCCCTCCACCTTCCAAACTCCATCGCCGGCCTTGCGCACCTGCAGCTTGAGCCAGGTCCAGGCGCCCGATTTCCACTCGAACGGCACCGACGCCAGCGGGACATCCCCTTTGACAATCTCCACCGACTTCTTAGCGGGAGCCACCCGCAGCCGATACCCGCCCACGCTGTTCAGACTGACGGCGAATGTCGGATACTTGCGGCCACGACTGGTCCCCTGAATCCGGCCGGACACCATCAAACCCTCCTTCTGCGCCGGGCCCATCAGGAACCCAAAACTCTCGAGGGGCGCTCCCGGCAACTCGAGGAGCCGGTTGCCCTCGTGCTCGCGAACCGCGAACTGGCCGTCGATGACCAGAAAATCGTCCGGGGTCTTGCCCACCTCGGTCTTCTCGAAATCGTTTTGGTAAATCGGCTGGGCGCCCGTTGCCGCACCCACCATCCCCACGGCCAGGAGAACACCCCCAAGCCGCCCCATGATTGTCTGCGTATTCATTTGCCAGGACTCGTCTCGTTTAACTCTCTAACCACCCCAACTCTAACCGTCATTCCCGCCGCAGCGCGGGCAGCAACTCGCCGCGCAACGACCACCGCGAAGCGCCCCAGGTCCATAACACACCACTGGCGAGCACCGCGGCCAGCGTCAGCCCAAGCGACGCATACGGCAGTTCGGACGACCGGATCGACGGCACCACCGCCACGGCGGCCGCGGCCAACCCCACCACCAACCCAGCCAACAGGAGCAGCCCGTGCTCGCTCAATACCATCCAGCGCACCCCGCTGGGACGGTAACCCACCGCCAGCAGCAACGCCAGCTCGCCCCGCCGCTCAAACACATTCCGCATCAGGACCACACCCAGCCCCACACTGCCCAGGACCAATCCCAGTCCACCCAGCACCTGGAACGTGCTCAAATACGTGTTCTGCACCGCGTTGAATTGCGCCAACCGACGCGTGGCCGGCGTCAACTCCAGCCCCTCGTCAACCAACGCCCGCGACAGCGTGCCCGCCACCCGGTCCGCATCCTTCGACGGAGCATCCACCAGAAACATTCGATACCCAACCTCCGACGGGAACAGCCTGACGAACGCTTCCTCGTCAATCAGCAGACTCCCCTGCAGGATCGAATTCGCCAACGCCCCGACAATCCGCACCCGAAAGGGACGCCCGCGATCGTCCACGTAATCCAGCGTGTCGCCCACCTTCTTGCCCATCGCCCAGACGATCGAGTTCACATCGCCGACCGCGGGGATCTCCCTTCCCGAAACCGCCGCGCCCGAATCCCCCGCGTTGTCCGCGGCACCGCGCAGCAATTCCCAGGGATGCTCTTCCCCGGAGTCTCCCGCCACCTTCGCGAAGGTGAATGCGCCGCGCGCCGCCAGCTTTGCGGTCGGCACCCCCAACAATCGCGGTTGCTGTGCCCGATTCAAGTTCAGGCAACTGGCGTCGTCGCCATCCCGCACCCGAAACGCCAACACTTCAGCCTCCGCCAGGTCCGCTTCCTCCAGCGCGTAAAATTCGCGGCCCGTCGCCGTGTTCAAATCATGCACCACCGGCAGGGTGGACTCGCCCACCAGCGCATAACCCCCGGTGCCGGAGGAACGCCGGTCCGCATCCCGCACCGCGTCGAGCCGGAACACGCCAATCGACGCGATCAGAAAACTGCCGCACGCCAATAATCCCAGCGTCGCCAGGCTCCTCCTCCGCCGCCGGGTGACGTTCCGGATGCCCATGCCCCACAACGTCAACCGCCCCGCACCTTCCCGCGCGGCCAAACGCCCCATCCAAACTGAACCCGCCGCCAATCCCGCCATCAACCATAACGCGCCAGCGCCAAAAAACAGCCCGGGATTGGCCTCTTGGACGCGGGCCAGCGCGAACGCGGTGAGCCCCGCGGCCATCACACTCAAGCCCAGCGCCAGCCAGACACCCCGAACCCCGGCGGCCACGGAGGGTGCCTGATCCTCGCCCGCGGATTCGGCCAACAACTCACGGGCCGGTTGCCGGGCCTGCCGGCGCAAGGCCAACGCAACCGTTGCCCAGGCCACCACGGTGCCGGCCAGGGCCCCGATGACGAGGGTCGCCGGCTCGGCGTGAAAAGTCAGCGCCGACGTTCCCACCGCGTCACGCCAGATGGTCGTCAAGCCCGCGAGCATCAGCCGCGCGTAAACGACTCCGCCCAGCAACCCAATCACACTCCCCAGCGCGGCCAGCGCCCCGCCCTCGCACCACAACAACCGTCGGACCTGCCGGGGCGTGAATCCCAACGCCAGCATCGTCCCCACCTCCGCCGACCGCTGCTCGATCGCGAACTGAAACAACAAAGCCATCAACAACAATGCCGCCACCACCAGGAAGAAACTGAACCCGAGAAACAACCCGCCGAAATCCTGCGACTCCGCCGCCGCTGCCAGCGCCTGCTGCCTGACCGATTCGAAGCGCAATCCCACCGCCGCCGGATCCAACCGCGCCAGCAAATCGCCCGCGATTCCAGCCGATAAGTCGGACGCCGACGCCCCCGCCGGATACCGCACCGCCGTCAGATTCCCGTACCGGTTCGCCCAAAGCCGCTGTCCCGCCGCCAGCGTGACGAACGCTTTCGGCGTTCCCCGGTGTTCCTCCCAATACCGCTCGTCCTTCGGCCGAATCCGCGACAACTCCACCGGCAGGCTCGGATCCCAATCCCGCGTGCTCTCAGCCTGCTCGATCCCCGGGAATCCCGGCATCAACTCACGGTCCGCCGCCGCTCCGCTCAACGGAATCACGCCGTGCACCCGGAATCGCGCCTGCGCCTCCTCCAAACCGCGTCCGAGACCCATGGTGAAATATCTCAGCTCGACGATGTCCCCCGCCTTCAACCGCAAATCCTCAGCCAGCCACTCGTTCACGAGGATCTCCTCATCCCCCATCTCCGCCGGCACCACGGGCGCGCCCATGGCCGTCACCATCGAATACGGCGTGTACCGCTCTCCCGCGCGCAGTTCGTTGACGAAATAGGTCAGGATCGCTCGGCCCGCCGATCGCGCTCCCAGCGACGCCTCGGTCACCGCTTCATCCAGGAAAACCCGGCCAGTCCGAAGCTCCAACTCATCCGTCCCGGGCAATTCGCGCAGTTCAAGCTCGGCATCCGCCAGTTGCCAATGCGCCTTCACCGCCGCTTGGGCCGCCGCCGCGCTCAGGCCTTCCCGAGTGCCGACCAACAGCAGGTTGGCGCGCCCGGCCAGATCCAACGCCTCCTGCAGCCAGCCCAGCGGCACGAACGCATTGAACGGCGGAATCTGGCTGGCCCGCAGGCTGAACCGGCCCATCTCGGCATCGCCCACCACCCGCGCCACCTGGAGCCGCAGGGATTGCGTGGCGTCCTCCTGCGGCGCAATCGCCGCCTCCCGTGACAGACCCGATGGCCGCGTTACCCGCAGCAACACGACGTCGCCGGGGCCGGCGTTCAACTGCTCCGCCAGCCGCCGGTTCAAGGCAACTTCGCCCCCTCTCAACCCCGCGAGTTCCCCAGCCGCATCGGCCAACGCCCAAAACTCAGGCGTGACCCCGAGCACCTGCACCTGGTTTGCGCGCGCCGCTGCGTCGGTCCGACTCGCGGTGCCGAGCACCTGCATCCCGGGCGCCACTTTCGTCGCCAAATCCTCCGCCACGGCGTCCGCCAGGGCCGCGCGGAAAAAGCGGTCTTCCGACGCCAGCGCCAACTCGATGCCTTGAACCCTCGCCAGGGCCATCCCCCGCAGGCTGCCCCGCACGGAATCTCCCATCACCAGGGCTCCAATGAGCACCGCGCTGCCAATCGCGGCGCCCAACCCCGCTCCCAGGTGCGACTTCGCGTGAAACCGCAGACTGCGGCTAATGAGAATCCACCAGTTCATGCAGCGCTCCATCCCGCAGTTCGAACACCCGCTTCATCTGTTTCGCCAACTCAAGGGCATGCGTCACCACGATCAGGCTCACCCCTTCCTCGGCGTTCAAACGCACCAGCAACTCACCCAGATTCGCCGCCGACGACCGGTCCAATGCCCCCGTCGGCTCATCCGCCAGCAGCAACTTCGGCCGGTTGATCAGCGCTCGCACCACCGCCACCCGCTGGCGTTCGCCCCCGGACAACTGCCCCGGCCGATGCCCCAACCGTCCGCCCAGCCCCACCTTCTCGAGTAATTGCCGGGCCCGCCCCGGAGCCGAGTCCCTCAGCGCAACGTCGGCCAGTGGCAGGGTCGGCACCAGCACATTCTCGAGCACGGTGCATTGCGGCAACAGGTGATGCGATTGAAACACAAATCCCAGCTCGCGATTGCGCACCCCGGCCATCGCCACTTCGTCGAGCCCCGTCAAATCCCGGCCATCCAGCTCGATGCGCCCGCCCGAGGGCCGGTCCAGAGTCCCGATAATATTCAGCAGGGTGCTCTTGCCGCAGCCCGAGGGCCCCACAATCGCCAGCGATTCCCCGGCCGCCAGGGTGAGATTCACCCGCGCCAGCACCTCCACCTTTCCCGCACCGGAGTCGTAATGCTTCGTGATCTCCGCCAGCGATAACATTGGTTTCGTCATTTCCGTTTCTCCCAACCTGTGCCGCAAACCTCCCAATACTGCGGAGTCGAACGGCAAAAGGTCAATTCGAGGCGATTACGTCGCGGAGCGGGCGTTTCGTTCACTCCGGTTTTTGGTCGTGAGGCGTTGGGAGTTCGAGGTTCGCTCGCACCCACCGGCGGGCCTTCATCTCGAACCGGGGCAATGTCCCGTGATCCACGGGCGACACCGGCACCCGCAAGGCAAAGGCATCCTGCAGCGCCTTGCGTAACCTCCCCACCAGGTCCGACACCTCCGCGCACCCCGGCAGCGGCTCGATCAACACCTTGAGCTCATCCAGATGATGCACCGTCTCGATCCGCACCTGGTACTCGGCGATCTCCGGCAAGCCCCGGATAATCTCATCCACCGCCCCGGGAAACACGTTCACCCCCCGGATGATCAACATGTCATCCACCCGACCGAGAATCCCGCCCTCGAGCGCCAGTTCCACGCGCCCGCAAACGCACGGAGCCCGGCCAGGAGGACGCGCCCGCACCAGATCCCCGGTGCGATACCGCAGCAACGGCGAACCCAGTCGCCGCAGGGTGGTCAAAACCAGTTCTCCCGATTCGCCGGGCGCCGGCGCCTGGCCAGTCCGCGGGTCGATCACCTCCGGCAAATACCCCGATTCGATCACATGCAGCACGCCCGGCTGGGCGGGGCACTCATACGTCACCGGCCCCACCTCGGTCATGCCATGATGGTCAAATACCCGCGCACCGCACCACAACCGTTCAAGACGCGAACGCACGCCCGGAATGCTGCCGCCCGGTTCCCCCGCCACCACCAGCAGACGCACCCCCGTCCCGGCCAGGCTAAGGCTTTCCTCAGCCGCCACCTCGGCCAGGCGCGCGGCATATGTCGGCGTGCAACACAGGACCGTGACTTCATTGTCCAAAATCATCCGCAGCCGGGCCGCGCTGGTCAGCCCGCCTCCGGGCAGGCACAGACAACCCAGGCGCGTGGCCGCCTCGAACGCCATCCAGAATCCAATGAACGGCCCGAAGGTGAAGGCAAACAGAACCCGATCGCCGGCGTGAACACCGGCGGCCTCAAATACCTCAACCCAACCTTCCACCAGGGCATCCCAACTCCGCGGCGTATCCAGCCACCGCAACGGCTGTCCCGTCGTGCCGCTGGTCTGGTGAAATCGGGTATACTCCTCGACCGGAAAAGTCAGATTGCTGCCGTAAGGCGGATGCGCCCGCTGGTCCCGCACCAACTCCGCCTTTGTCGTCAAGGGAACCACCCGCGCGTACTCGCTCAGGCTGGCCATGCCATCCAACCCTTCAATCCCCCCCAGCTTGGCCTGGTAAAACCGATTGGACGCGGTCACCGCTCCCAGCAGCTCCCGCAACTGCGTCAATTGACGCGACTCCAGTTCGGCCCGGCTGTTCACGTTCAATCCTTCGCTTGACCCGGTGTGACCGCGACAGCGCCCGACGTCATGGCCATCGGAGGTTTCGCCTTCCCCGGCGCCACGGCCGGTTTGTAGAAAGTCACCAGGCACCCCCCCACTGCCGCCAACAGAATCCCCAGGTAAAACGGCCAGCGAATCGATCCCCATCCCCCCGCTGGCGGATGCAGACTGAGCGAATACAACGCGTTAACCACCGGCGCCCCGGCGAACACGATCGACATCACCACCGCCGGAGTGCCTTTGGCCCCAAACGCCAGCAATACCCCGAACGCCCCTATCGCCCCCACAATCCCCGCCAGCAATGACCAGCTCATGCCCTTGGCCGTATACCCGCTGAACGCCGCCCCCTTGACCATCAACAACCCGAGCGGCGCCAGTACCGCCGTCAGAAAATAGGCGATCCCCACAAACAAAAAGGCCTTATACCGGCCGTTGATGGGGTCACCCATCGACACTTGCCCCGTATGCAGAAACACGCCGTAGACACCCCACGACGCCACCGTCAGAAACGCAAATGCCAGCCAGGCGAATCCCGGTTGTGTGTGCTCACTCATAGTCGATCAACTTCAGTTTCTCCCCCGGCTCAATCGCCCCGCCCGCCGTGCGGCCCCGCCAACACCGCCGCCGGCGCCACCTCGATCCGATCCGCCACCGGCTTCGGAATCAACACCGACCGCAACCTGCCGTCCGCCCCGTGCGCCACGCAGACCACGGTCAGTTTGCCCCGCGCCACCTCGATCGGCGGATGCGCATTCAACTTCCGAAATCGAAACAGGTAGCTCAACGACTTCGGCTTCTTCTCCGTCACCCACAGGTGGATCTCGATCTCATCCTCAAACCGCAGCGGATGCAGATAATCGCACTCCGCGTGCACCCGCGGCAATCCCAGCGGCGGATCGAACTCCGGCATCACCACCGAGCCGCCCAACGAACGGAAAAACGCGTGCTCAGCCGTTTCCATATACCGAAAAAAATTGGAAAAATGAACGATCCCGGCCATGTCCGTCTCCGAGAACTCCACCCGCCGCGTTGCCCTGTACTCGTATGCCATGTCGCCCGCCTGTAATGCTGCCTGCCCATCTCACCCCGGCTCCAACCCCGAACCCCTGACCGCGCCGACCCGGCCGGAACCGCGCCCCGCGTGCGCCCCTTCCAGGACCGCAATCACCCGATCCACCATCCGCCGGTCGCTGAACTCGGACTGAACCACCCGTCGTCCCGCCTCGCCCAGCCGCCTCGCGCGCTCCGGATCCAGTATCAATCCTTCGATCCCGTCCGCCAGCGCTGCTGCCTCCCCGGCCGTGACCAACACCCCGCCTCCGGTCGCCTCGATCAATTCCGGGAACGCCGCCGTCCGGGGTTGCACCACCGGTAAACCGGCCGCCCAGGCCTCGAGCAGATACAGCCCAAACGCTTCGCCGTAGTGCGCCGGCACCGACAATACCGAGAAGGATCCCATCAACGCCAGCTTCGTCGCTCGATCCACATTCCGATGAAATTCCACGTCGGCACTCACCCCCGCCGACTCCAGGCGCCGACGCAAACCGGCCACAAACGCCTCGTCCGGCCCGTTGCAGCTTCCCCCCACCCGCAAACGCAGCCGTTCCGTCGCCGGCCTTCGCTTTAACAACAGAAACGCTTCAACCAGCAGATCCAGCCCCTTCTCCGGGCACATCCGCGCAAAATACCCCAGCACCGGCGGTCCGCCCGCTTCCCGGGCCGATCGTCCCACCGCCTCGTATCCCTCGAGATTGATCCCATTGGCAACCACCTGCACCCGCTCTCGCGGCAAACCGAGCCGGCGCGCCATCAGCTCCGCGTAATACGCGCTCGGCGCGGTGAAACAGTCGATCTCCACCGCCCGCTCCGCCAGCACCGACCACGCCTCGTCCCGATAGGGCGCCGGCAGATGATCCAGGAAATAGTCCTCGCCCTGCAAGGTGCAGACCAGCCTCGAACCCAACTCCCCCTTGAGCCGCCGCGCCAACCCCACCAGCAAGCCGTTCGAGAGACCAATCACATCCGGCCGTCCCCGGGTCCGGAACCAACCCACCAACTCCTCCAACTCCCGCGCCTGATGCCCCTGCTCCCCCCGCAACATCGAAACCGTCAAGTCACCCAACTCCGTGGCCTGTGTCCGCGCGGCGCGCCCGGCCGCCCACTTGAGCAATCGCGGAGAAGCCAGCCACCGATGGAACCAGCGCGGCGTGCGCCGGAAGAGCGCCGATTTCTGTTGGAGATAAACATTGATCCCGCCGAAAAAGATCGGCGTGCCTCCGCTCTGGTCCGCCTCGTCAAGCGTCAGCGGCAGGTACAGCGGTATCATCAGCGTCTCATGACCGCGCCGCCGCATCTCCGCCACCAGCGCGTTGTCACGCAGACAACCCCCGCAATACATCCCGCCTGCGCCCGGAGTGATTTGAACGAATTGCATCTTCGTCCTAGCCCGCGTGCCTCATGAGGTTTCGCTTAAGTTGGAACGGCCCGGCGTCATCCATAGCCGGGCGGGTTAAACTTCAACCGCCAGCGCCCGCCCTGACAGCGGCCCTCCGTACGGCAATGCCTCCGGCACCTCCGCAAACTCGCCGATCGCCGCCCATAACCGCGTGAAATCCTTGTTCACATCGCCCGACAGGCAGTCTGTGATGTCACCCGCCAGCTCCGGATACTTGTCCGTTAAAGTCCGGAAACTGAAATTCGAATTGTAAAACGCGTAAACCAGTTTGCGCATGTTCTCGATCCCCTGCCGCAGGGTCGCCGCGTAACCCGCAAACCGCTCCGGAGCCAGGTCGCCCGCGACCAGTCCTTCATGCACCGCGTCCGCCGCCATCACGCCGCTCTTCAACGCCAGCATCAACCCCGAGGAAAACACCGGGTCAAGAAAACAGAACGCGTCACCCACCAGCAGCAATCCCTCGCTCCCGCAATGGCGCACGTGATAGGAATACTCGCTGGTCAGATAATGGGGCCCCACCTGGCGGCCCGCCGCCAGATGTTCCTTGATCCACAGGTTCTCCCCCAGCTCACGCTGAAAAATCGCCTCCGGCGCCTTCACCCCGCCCCGGCTCAGATACTTCCCCTCCGCCACCACCCCCACGCTCACCCGATCCCCGTGCAACGGAATGTACCAAAACCACCCTTTCTCCGGAATAAACGCCACGGTGGTTGCGCCCGCGTCGATTCCCTCATCCCGCTTCGCCCCCTCGTAATAGGTCCACACCGCCACCTTGTTCAACCGCGGGTCCTTCACCCGCCACCCGTTCCGTACCGCCGCAAATGATTCCCGACCCGAGCAATCCAGCGTCATCCGCGCCCGATATTCGCGGTCCTCACCCCCCCGCGTCCGCGCCCGCACCCCGACCACCCGTTCACCCTCCCGCAGGAACTCCAGCACCTCGGTTTCTTCCCGGACTTCCACCCCCCGCTGGCGCGCGTGATTCAGTAACATCAGATCAAACTCGGAACGCAGCACCTGCCAGGTCTGGGCCACGGTTTCCCGATCATACCGCGTGTGAAAGTAAAAGGGCTGGGATGCCCTCCCCGAAGGCGCAACGAACTGCACGCTGTACTTCTTCACAAACGGCGACCGCCGCATCTTCTCGATCAGCCCAAGCCGCGCCAATGGCTGATAGGTGAACGGCAACAGCGATTCCCCCACGTGATACCGCGGGAACCGCTCGCGCTCGAGCACCAGCACCCGGTGCCCCTGCTCCGCCAATAACGCTGCCGCCGACGCCCCGGCAGGCCCTCCGCCAATCACCAACACCTCGTAGCCGCTCGTTCCTGTCATGCTCTTCCTCTTCCTCTAAGCTTCAACCGCCGGCGGACGCAGAATCTCCACCACCTCCGACAACAACAACCCGTCCAGCCCATACAACCGGTTGTGCCGCCCATAAACCTCCGCCTGCCCCCTCAGTTGCAGCGTCGCCCCCATCAGCGCATCCGCCCGCATCCCCAAAAACGCGTTCGGCTGACACGTGTGCGCCACCCCGTAATCCCGCATGATGTGACCCAACGGCGTGCCCTCGTCCAATATGGCCTGGCGCGCCGCCGCCGGGAACCGATCCAATAAGACCCGGTTCGCCCCGAATTCCACCGGCTGCCCGCTCCCCCGCAGCAACAAAACCACCTCACGCCAGTACTCCTGCCCCCGCCGCCGACGCCCCAGAACCCGCAACTCGATCGCGTCGCCGTAATACTCCTCGAGCGTCGGCGTCATGTCGTTCACATGCACCAGCAACTGCTGAAAGGGCGGCGGAACCTCCGCGCCGGTCAACACGCGAAATTCCGGCAGCGCCAGTCCCGCCCGCGCGTAAAAGTAATCCAACGGACGCGTCAAGCCATCCCGCTTCGGCCCGGACATTTCCACCTTCGCCGTGGTGATCCCTGCGTTCATGTCGTCCACGCTCAACTGTATCGTCCCGATCGGTGTTCCGGCAGAAAGAACTCCTGCAACAGCCGGTCCACCTGAAGCAATCCCTCCCGGCTCAATCGCATTTCGTCTCCGGCCACCGTCAGGAAACCCCATTGCTTCAACCGCGACACCCCCTCCGCGCACTGCTCCACCGGGTCCATGCCGAATTTGCCGCGGAAATATTCGCGACTGACCCGCCCCAGCTTGAACTGCAGGACAAACTCGCGGATGAACCGTTCCTCGGCCGTCGGCGTCAGGGCCCGGTACACCGGCAATCGCCCCGCCTCGAGGGCCTTCACATACGGATCGAAATCATGGTGATTCTGGTAATGCGTCCCCCCGATGTGCCCGAACGAAGCCACCCCCAACGACAACAAATCCGCGCCGCTCCATAGCCGATCCCGATACACAAACCGCGTCCGTTCCTTGTCCCGCACCGCCGTATACGCGCTCGCCACCGTGTAACCCGCCCGCTCGAACTCCGCAAACGCCTCGTGCACCCACCGGCGCTTCGTCTCCCAATCCGCCACCGGCGCCACCAGTTTCCCTTCCGCTTTCATCCGCTGGTAGATGGTCGTGTTATACGGGATCTCCATCTCGTAAATCGTGATGCTGTCCGGCGCCAACTCCAGCGCCCGCCGCACGCACGCGCGCCAGTTCGCTTCCGTCTCCTCCAGCATCCCCGCAATCAGATCGATGTTGATCTGCGGAAACCCAACCGACCGCGCATACTCATAGGCCCGCGCAATCTCCTTCCCCTGGTGCGCCCGCCCGTTGATCTCTAAAATGTGATCGTCGAAGTTCTCCACCCCCAGGCTCAATCGCGTCACCCCCAGCTCCCGAATCGCCTTCAACTTGTGATCCGTCAGCGTCCCCGGCTCGCATTCGAACGTCACTTCCTCAACCTCGTCCCACGCCAACTCCCGCTGGAGCCCGCCAAACAACTGCTTCAGTTGATCGACTGACAGATAGGACGGCGTGCCCCCCCCGAAATAGACAAACCGCGGCTTGCGCCCGCCAATGAACGGCTGGCTCGCATACCGCCGGAATTCACCCAACATCGCCTCCAAATAGCCTCGAATCGCCGCCGAATCCTTGTCGGTATACACCTTGAAGTAACAAAAATGACAGCGCTTCCGGCAGAACGGTATGTGCACGTACAACCCCAGCGGCGTGGCCGCCGCCGGAGGACGTGCCATCGCCGCCTCCAACTCGGGCACCATCGCCGGTTTCCAATACGAAAACGGCGGATAATTCGATACAAAATAATTCCCGGCCGTCGTTTCCTTCTGAAACACCGGCGCCGTCAACGTTGGCTGAGTCGTCGTCACACTCATGGCTTGCCTCCTTCCATACCCCCCGACCTGAAGGCATACACGCGCCCGTCGTCCGCCCCCACCACCACCCAACCGCGCGCCACCGCCGGCGAACTCCCCACCGCCTCGCCAATCTCGTAAGACCACAGCAGTTTGCCATCCGCCAACCCCAGCAGATACAGCCGCCCATCGTCTGATCCTACGACCACCTTGTCCCCCGCAATCACCGGCGAACTGTCCACCTTGCCCCGCGTCGCAAATACCCATATACCCTTCCCGGTCGCGCGCTCCAGACAGTGCACCCGCCGGTCCCGTCCCCCAATCACCACCCGATCCTCCCCCACCGCCGGCGAGGAAAAATAGGGAAAACTGCGATCCTTGTAGGTCCACACCCGCTCGCCTCGCTCCAGATCGATGCACAAAACCTCGTTGTCGTAGTGACCCAAATACGCCCGCCCCCCCGCCAACGCCACCGAACCCGCAATGTACGCACCCGCCTCGATCTCCTTCACCTTCCCGCCCGTCGCCAGATCCAACACGTGCAACAAGGCGTCGCACCCGCCAAACACCGTGCGCCCCTCATAGACGGCAGGCGCCCCGTTGATGTAATTCCCCGTCTCGTAAACCCAGTTGCTCTTGCCCGTCAGCGCGTCCACCGCGTGCAACCGGTAATCATAACTCCCGGCCACCACCTGCAACCGATCATCCGACCGCACCCAGTTCGGCGCCCCCAGGATCCGATCCCCCGTTTCATACTCCCAAATCCGCGCCCCCGTCCCCGCTTCCAGCGCATACAGCTTCCCATCGCCCGAACCAAAATATACCCGGCCATCCCTCACCAGGGGCGACGACTCCACCTCGCCGCCCGTCTTGAAATCCCATACCAACCGGCCCGTCGTCAGCTCCAGCGCATACATCCGACCATCGTTCGACCCCACATACACCCGATCCCCCACCAAGGCCGCCGAAGACCGCACTGAATCCGCCGTCTTGAAAGACCACGCCAGTTCCAAAGGCACCGTAACCCCACCCGCCGACACGCCGGTCAACGCGGCATCCCCTCGAAAGGCCGGCCAGTCTCCGCCAGCCCCTTGCGCATCCACCCGCGGCAACCCAGCCCATGCCCCTCCCGCAAGCACGGTCACCCACATCAGCCGCGCCCATCCAATTTCGGTTTGAACTCTCATCATGACGTTGAATCCGCCTGTGCCGACGGAGATTGACCATCCAGTCCGCGATTCGACGGCTAGACTATTGTGCAGGCAAACCGATTGTGCAAATGAATATTACTTACACGTATCGTTTTTCCCGCCCCCGAAATTCCTTTGCGCCCGAGCCGCTTCGGGAGTACATAACCCGCGAAGTCGGATGTAAGACCGGGCGCCGCCCCCATGTCACCACCGCTCAAACGTTTTCTGCAACGCTGGCTGACCAACACCATCGCCGTGCTGGTCGCCGCCAACGTCATTCCGGGCATCGAATACGAGACCCTCGCCGGACTGCTCGTCGCCTCCCTCGTGCTCGGGGTCCTCAACGCGCTGCTGCGCCCCTTGCTGCTGCTGCTCTCCCTGCCCCTGGTGGTCTTCACCCTCGGCCTGTTCACCCTGGTGATTAACGCGTTGCTCCTGATGCTCGTGGGTCAACTGGTGAAACCCTTCCATGTCGAAACCTTTTGGGCCGCCTTCTGGGGCGGATTGATCATCAGCCTGGTCTCCCTGATCCTCAATACTTTCACCGGCACCGGCGAGAAACGCATCGAACTGCACAGCCGCACCCCGCGATCCCACCGACCCGATCATGACGGCCCCGGCACCGGCGCGGGCCCCGTCATCGATGTCTGAACGGCTGCCGCGATTCGAATCATACCACCGCGAACGCCGCCCGAAATACTTCCACTCCCGCAGCCCGAAAACCTCGCTCAAAATCGGTCGGCACCGCCGCCAGTATCGCCGGGGTCTCCTGCGGAACAAACCCGCCGTGAGCGGCAAACACCCGGTTCATCTGGGCGAAATACTCCTCGTGATCCGTCCGCAGATACACGCTGCCGCCGGGAATCAACACCCTCTCCGCCAGCGCCGGAAACTGCTCGTTCACCAGTCGATGCCGCCAATGCTTGCGCTTCGGCCATGGATCAGGGAAATAAACGTGCAACGCGCCCACGGATCGGACCGGCACCAGGTACTTCACAAAATAGGATGCCTCGAGCCGGACGACTCGCACGTTGACCAGCCCGCGCCGAACCGCCCGGCGCTCGATCTTGCGCAGCCGTCCCAACAACCGCTCCACCCCGATGAAATTGTGCTCCGGCCTCAACGCCGCCCACTCCACCAGGAAACCGCCGTCCCCGGCACCCAACTCCAACTCGACCGGCCGCACCGCGGGAAACACCCGCTCCAGCAAAAGCGGGTCGAGGATTGATTCCAGCGCGATGATGATGCCCATACCCGTTCCGCGATCCCAGCCTCGGCCCTCCCCTGATAACGCCGCGCCCGGTGCGCCGCTCAGTTGGCTGACTTCAGGTAGAGATCGACCAACTCCCCGGGGTAAAGCCGCATGTCGGGTGGCACGTCGAGCAATACCGGCAAACCGCGCTCCATCGAACTGTCGAATCCGCGTATCCGCAACGACTGGGAGAACAGTTCCAGCCGTGCCCCCACAGCCGTCACCTGCGCCATCCCCACCTGGCGGCTGTTCCCGCGCGTCCGGACCTCCACCTGGTCACCCTGCTTAGGCTGAAACCCGATCGGTTGCCGGATATACCCCTTGATCCACTCCGGCTGCTCCCCCGCAATTTCCACGAGCGGTTCCCCGGCCATGATCGCCTCACCGGGACGGCGCGCAATGGAAGTCACCACCCCGTCGATCGGAGCGCGCAGCCGAATCGCGCCCTCGGTCTGCTCCAGTTGCGCTTCCTGCGCTTCAATCGCCGCGGTGATCGCCCGCAGAATCCCCGGACCTTCCTCCGCGCCGGCCGTGATCATGCCCTCCACCGCCGCTCCCATCTCATCCACCAACCGCGCCCGCTCCGCCACTTCCACTTTCAGCGCGTCACGCTGGTCCAACGCCAGCTCGTACTCCGCCTCGGAACTGATCCGATCCGCCCGCAGCCGCTCCATGCGGCTCAGTTCGCTCTCGGCAAACTGCAGGTTCGCCCGGGCCACCGCCAGCGCCACCCGCTGATCCAGCCAGTCAAACCTCAATTGCTGATAATTCTGCCGATTCCGCTGCTGATCCTGCGTCATCCGCACACGCATCACCCCCATCTCGGTCCGAATCGCCTCGAGTGATGCCTCCAGCGTTTGGTCCGAACTCACCCGCACCACCGCCACCACGTCGCCTCGCCGGACCGCCGCATACTGTTCGACCCCAACCTCGGCCAGATACCCCGCCTGGGTACAAACCACCGTCGCCCGCGGCCCCTCCACTTCTCCCACAAAGGTCATCGGCCCCCAGTTCTTGTTCCATAGCCAGGCCGTGCAAACCAGCGCCACCCCAAAAACCACGAACGGCATCGCTCGCAGCCGAAAGTCGTTCCATCGTTGCGCCCACGGGCGCGGTATCACCGGCAGTTCGCTCATAGGTCAAATCTCGGACTCATCCTGGGCCGGAAGACTGTTCACCACCGAAATCCCGTTCATCGCCCTCAACTCGGTTAGCAGATCCTCCACCCGACCCGGATCTCGCAGCAACACCCGATACGAAAGATACAAACCGTGCGGCTCGTGCGCGCGTTCGCTCGCCGTGATGATCTTCAACGCGTGCCGCCGCAGCAATTGCCGCAACTCCACCAGCTCCGACTGCGACCGCGTCCACTGCAGATTCAAAATGTAATCATACCGATGCCGCGTTCCAAAGGAGGTCGCCCGCAGGTAGAACATCACCGCCGCAATCAGGACGCAACCCAGCACCGCCGTCGCAAACTTCATCGTCCCGCACGCCATCCCCACCACAATCACCGCCAGAATGTAGGTGGTGTCCAGCGTGTCCCGCAGAATGTTGCGGAACCGCACGATCGCAAATACCGCCATCAAGCCAAACGCCGTGACCAGATTGTTGGATAACACCATCATGACCAGCGATACCACAATCGGTATCACCACCAGCGAGTTCACAAAGGTCCGCGAATACGACAGACCTGAGTGGGTCATCATGTATACCCACGCAATCAGGTGCCCGGACAAAAACGCCAGCAACAACCCCAGCACCACCGCCGGCACATTGGTCGGCGTCGAAGAATAATCCCCGGTGAAGAAATCCGTAATCGACATAGCTCCCTATTCCCGTAACGCCGCCGCGCCACTGAGCCGCCGTTGCCCACGCTCGAACACCAGCGGATCGCGCAGCCGCATTCCCATCACCCCCCGACGCTCCATGATCCGGGTCATCCCATCCACGTACTTCGCCGCCCCGCATTGCATCAAGCCAAACCCTGATACCAGGTCCCTGAACCAGTCCGGATAACGCGACGTGAACTTCAACTCCAGGACCACCGATTCCTCACCCTGCAAAGTCTCCTGGTTGAATACCATAACCGGGTCGGCCATCGATGTCTCCAACCGACCCGTCGTTTCCAACTCGATCCGCACCTGCCGATCCATCGTGACCCGCACCGCGTTGTCCCCCGGACTGAGCCACGCCTCCCTCAAATAGGCCACATGGGCCACCGGCTCCGCCCACAGCGCGTTCATGTGCTCGCAAAACCGCTGCAGTGCCAATAGCTGCCGCGGATCGCGCGACACCATGTGGCCCGGCTCCGGCAGTTGGCCCCCCAACAACACCGACACCGCCTCCCGCCGCACCCCACCGCGCTGCTTGGCTATCGTGTTGTTCATCCGCCGCTTGATCTCAAAATAGACCGGCGCATCCGGCCGGTTCTCGTAAAACCGCAGCCGCAGCTTGTAGCGATTCTTGTCACCATTGATCGTCGACTGATACAGCTTCAAATCCGGCGAATCCAGATAAAGACTGTGCACGGGATACGAAAAGTTCGGCAGCGTCTTGCCATACTCATCGACTTCCAGCGGACCGCTCACAAAATCCCGAATCTGCAACGCCACACCATTCGGGATGATGTATTTGTGCTCAAACCGCTGAGGCTGCATCTTATCCATGACCGTATTAACCGCTGTGCGAATCCGTTCGCCTTGACTCAGGGCTGATTGAATTCACGTGATTGTCACACCATTGTCAAGCGTTCGCCTTGCCGCCACCGCCACCCTGCCGCCAATCAAACCACCCCGGTTACACCGTCACCGCTCATCTGTGCCGGCTCACGCGCCCCAACTCCCCAACCTGACCTGACGAACAAAACGACTCCTGCCTGGATTAATCCGGCATTGAACTCGATGAACCCAAACCGCCCCCGCAGCATAACAACTGCCAAACCGAACCCTCCCTCAGTTCCCTCCTCTGTACCCCCCCTGCTCCTGACCCCTCCACCGCCTCATCTCTGACCCCATCCAACCATAATCACCCCGCTTGACCACAAACCGAAAAAGGGATTTGCTCGCCCCCAAGTTACACTTATGACCGAGTACCCTTCCGGCCTGGACGCACTGCGCATCGATCGACTCAACGACGCCGAACCGCCCGCCACCAAGCGACGCTGGATCGGTTTGCTGCTCCTCGGGTTGATCCTCGCCAGCCTCGCTTTCTGGTTCACCCGCCACCACGCCACCACCGTGATCACCGCCCCCGTAACCGCCGCCAGCAACACCACCGCCTCGCGCATCGTCCTCAACGCCAGCGGCTACGTCGTCGCCCGTCGCGAAGCCACTGTCTCCTCCAAGGTCACCGGCAAGGTCGTCGAGGTACTCCTCGACGAAGGCATGCGCGTCGAGGCCGGCCAGATCCTGGCACGGCTGGATCACGCCAACGTCCAATCCCAAATCGAACTCGCCCGCGCCGAACTGGAAGCCGCCCGCGCCACGCTCGCCGAAACCCGCGCCCACATCGTCGAAGCCCACCAACAACACCTCCGCACCCTCGCCCTCGCCGCCGACGGCGTCGCCAGCCAGTCCGACCTCGACCGAGCCGTGGCCCAACTCGATTCGCTCAAGGCTCGGCTCGCCGTCCAGGAACTCGAAATCACGGTGGCCGAAAAACGGCTCGAAGTCCTGAACCAGCAACTCGACGATACCATCATCCGCGCGCCGTTCACCGGAGTCGCCGTCTCCAAAAATGCCCAGCCCGGCGAAATGATCTCGCCCATCTCCGCCGGCGGCGGGTTCACCCGCACCGGCATCGGCACGGTCGTCGACATGAATTCCCTCGAAATCGAAGTCGATGTGAACGAAAGCTACCTCAACCGCGTCAAACCCGACCAACCCGTCGAGGCCACCCTCGACGCGTATCCCGACTGGAAAATCCCGGCTCGCGTCCTGGCCATCATCCCCACCGCCGACCGCCAGAAGGCCACCGTCCGCGTCCGCGTTGCCTTCGATCAACTCGACCCCCGCATTCTCCCGCAGATGGGCGTGCGTGTGGCCTTTCTCGACCCTGAAGCTTCCTCCTCGAACGCGGCCGCGGTCCTCATCCCTCGCGCCGCCCTGCAAGGCTCCGCTCCAACGAATTGGGTATGGGTCGTCGCCGACGGGCGGGCCCAAAAACGGTCCGTGAACTCCCTGCCCGGCGAGGTCGACCCGGCAACGGTCCAGACCGGGTTGCGTGCGGGCGAATCGGTGATCGTTCAGCCGCCTCCCAACCTCCGCCCGGGCATGAAGGTGCGCGAACAACAACCCTAGCCGCGGCAGTCCTGCTCCCGCCCCCAACCCCTGCCCGCCATGGATTCCCCACCGCTCCCCCCCCCCATCCTCATCATCGAAGCGGTCGAAAAACAGTTTCGACGCGGCACTGAAACCCTCCACATTCTCCAGGGAATCGACCTGCAAGTCCGCCGCGGCGAGTTCGTCGCCCTCATGGGTCCCTCCGGCTCCGGCAAAACCACGCTCCTCAATCTCATCGGCGGCCTCGATCGCCCCTCCCGGGGACGCGTCGCCATCGATGACCAGCGTATCGATCAACTGTCCGACCGGCGCCTCGCCGCCTGGCGCGCCCGCCATGTCGGCTTCGTCTTTCAGCTCTATAATCTCCTCCCCGTCCTCACCGCCGACCGCAACGTCGAACTGCCTCTGCTCCTGACCTCGCTCAACAAAGCCCGCCGACGCCAGCAAGTCGCCCTCGCCCTCCGCGTCGTTGGCCTCACCGATCGAGCCCGACATTACCCCCGACAGCTCTCTGGCGGCGAACAGCAACGCGTCGGCATCGCCCGCGCCATCGTCACCGACCCCACCCTGCTTCTCTGCGACGAGCCGACCGGCGACCTGGACCGCAAATCCGGCGACGACATCCTCGATCTGCTCCAAGCCCTGAACCGGGACCACGGCAAAACCATCATCATGGTCACTCACGACCCCCACGCCTCCGCCCGCGCCACCCGCACGATCTACCTCAACAAAGGCCAACTCAGCGCCACCGCCGTCGCATGAGATTCTTGCACCTCATCTGGAGCAACCTGAAACGCCGCAAACTGCGCACCCTGCTCACACTGCTCTCGATCGTGGTCGCCTTCATCCTCTACGGTTACCTCTCCGCCATCGCCCGCGCCATGGACCAGGGCGTCAGCCTCGCCGGCGCCGATCGCCTCATCGTCCGACATCGCGTCTCCATCACCCAGCCCCTCCCCGAAAGTTACCTGCGCCGCATCCTGGCCATCCCCGGGGTCCAAAATGCCGCCCACGCCTCCTGGTTCGGCGGCATCTACCAGGACCCCAGGAATTTCTTCGCTCAAATGGCCATCATCCCCGAGGCATACCTCGACCTTTACCCCGAGTTCCTTCTCCCCGCCGACCAACGCCTCGCCTTCATCCGCACCCGCACCGGCGCCATCGCCGGCCGGCGCACCGCCCAAAAATACGGCTGGAACATCGGCGATCGCATCCCCATCCAGGCCACCGTCTGGGTCCGGCAAAACGGCGAGTCCGCCTGGGAATTCGACCTCGTCGGCATCTACGACGGCGCCGAGGAAGGCACCGATACCACCAATTTCTACTTTCACTACGATTACCTGGATGAAGCCCGCGCCTTCGGCCAGGGTCTCGTCGGCTGGTACATGGTCCGCGTCCAGGACCCCGACCAGGCCGCCACCGTCGCACGCCTCATCGATGCCGAATTCGCCAATTCCCCCCAGGAAACCAAAACCGAAACCGAAGGCGCTTTCCTCCGCGGTTGGGCCCAGCAAATCGGCGACATCACCACCATCATGAGCGCCATCCTCAGCGCCGTCTTCTTCACCATCCTCCTCGTCACCGGCAACACCATGGCTCAATCCGTCCGCGAACGCACCGAGGAACTCGGCGTCCTCAAAGCCATGGGCTTCGACAATCTCCTCACCCTCGCCCTCGTCCTGGCCGAGTCCTGCCTCCTCGCGATTCTCGGCGGCACCGCCGGCCTCGCCATCGCCTGGTTCCTCATCGCCTCCGGCGATCCCACCGGCGGTGCCCTCCCCATCTTCTATTTTCCTCGCCAAAACCTGCTCTGGGGAATCCTCATCGCCTGCGGCCTCGGACTCGCCGCCGGCTGGCTCCCCGCCCGGCAGGCCATGCGCCTCCAAATCGCCGAAGCCCTCCGCCGCATCTGATGCTCCGACACACCCTCAACTGGCTCGCCCAAACCGGCTCGGTCACCCGGCTCAGCCTCGAAACCATCATCGAACGCAAAGGCGCCTGCGCCACCTCCGTCTTCGGCATCGCCGGCGTCGTGGCCGTCTTCGTAGCCGTCCTTTCCATCGCCCAGGGCTTCCGCCACGTCATGACCCGGTCCGGCGACCCCACCAAAGCCATCATCCTCCGCAGCGGTTCCGATACCGAAATGATGAGCTTCTTCTCCGGCCCCGAATCGCGCCTGATCGCCGACGCCCCCGGTGTCGCCCACAGCGCCGCCGGACCACTCGCCTCCCGGGAACTCTTTGTGGTCATCAATCTCCCCAAACGTTCCACCGGCACGGACGCCAATGTGCCCCTCCGCGGCGTCAGCCCCAACGCCTTCGAGGTTCATGACCGACTCCGCATCCAACAGGGCCGCCCCTTCGTCCCCGGTCGCAACGAGGTCATCGTCGGCATCGGCGCCGCCCGCGAATTCGTCGGTCTCGACCTCGGCGCCTCGATTCGCGTTGGACGCAACGATTGGACCATCGTCGGCCTGTTCACCGCCGAAGGCGGCCTGGCCGAATCCGAAATCTGGACCGACGCCACCATGCTCCAATCCGCCTACCAGCGCGGCAACAGTTATCAAACCGTGGTTGTCAAACTCACTTCGCCCCAAGTCTTTCCCGCTTTCCAGCACGCTCTCGAGAACGACCCCAGGTTCCAGGTCAAAGCCCTCCTCCAGACCGATTACTACATCGACCAGTCCCGCACCGTCTACAACCTGATCACCGGCCTCGGCACCCTCATTGCCGCGCTCATGGCCGTCGGCGCCGTCTTCGGAGCGCTCAATACCATGTACACTGCCGTTGCCGCCCGCACCCGCGAGATCGCCACCCTTCGCGCCCTCGGCTTCGGCAGCTCCCCGGTCGTCGTCTCCATCCTCCTTGAATCCCTGCTCCTCGCCCTCCTGGGTGGCCTGCTCGGCAGCGCCATCGCCTACTGGGTATTCGACGGCTTTCGCGCCGCCACCATGAACTGGCAGAGCTTCAGCCAGGTCGCCTTCGCCTTTCGGGTCACCCCCAGCCTGCTCATTCAGGGCATCCTTTGCGCCACCCTGATCGGCCTGATCGGCGGACTTCTCCCGGCCCTCCGCGCCGCCCGCCTGCCCGTCGCACGCGCCCTCCGCGAACTCTGATTCGAGCGGGGTAACTCAGACTATCGACCCGTCTCCTCGCACGCGCAGAGTGCCAGCCCCGCGATCCAGAGCCACCCTGAGCCCCCCACCCAAACCATCGCAAATAGGGTGACAGGTTCACCGGGCGCCGTCCGCTCGACCTGCGGCGACACCAGCGTGCGGCTTCCCGATATCTCCGTGAGCAGCGGGGTCTTGACCAACACCTTGCCAGCTCAAAGCGCGACTTTGTTCGTCGTGCCGAACGCGGCGAGCCGCCGCGCTGGACGCTTGCGCCCAGCGCTCCTCCCAGGCAACTGGAATTCCGGCTCGAAGGTCAGGCCGGCCGAAGTTACGTCGTTGAATCCTCCTCCAACCTCGATTCCTGGACGTTCGAATCCAACCAAACGCTGATGAGCGGTTCGATCCGGGTTCTCCTCCCCCACACGGGCGCAGCCCGATTCTTGCCTGCCCGGTTGGTGCCTTAACCGCAAGCGTTCGATGGCCGGGAGCGTGAGGTTCAAGTGCGTACGGGTCCCGCAAGGAAGGAGCTTCGCGGTCCTTGCGGGCCATTTGTGAGGCCCAGCATTGATCCGCTGGCTTGACGGGAGCACGGAAGCGGGAGGAGACTCGGACCGTACCCAGAGCGATTGCTTGAATACCCAAGAATGAACCGATAAAGGAATTCTCCCGTGCAACCCCACTCCAATACCTCCAGTCGCCGCAAGATCACGCGCCGAGCCTTCGTCGGCGGGACCACTTCCGCCGCCGCCGCCCTGACTCTGCTGCCGGGCCGAATCCTGCGCGCGTCCGAGGCTGACGCGCTTTCGGATCACACTCCCCTGAAACCGATCGGCGAAGCAAAAGGCATCCATCCCGGGCGGGTGGTGTGGGTGCGCGATCCTCAAGTGCTCGAGTGGCAAGGTCCCGGCGACGGGCACTGGTACGACGCGAACCACCTGCGACAGGAACGGGTGGACCGCATGCTGGAGCGGGCGGTCTGCAACCTGACCGGCGAAGTCGGAACCTCGAAAGCCTGGGACAAGCTTTTCCGCCACCTCAATGCGGTCCGCGGCAAGGGCGGCGTCGGCTACCGCGCGGGTGAGAAGATCCTGATCAAACCGAACTGGGTGGGCATGATCTGGCGCGAAGGCGCGGTGGACCCGGAGAGCTACCATCTGGTGAAACGGCAGGATTACATGAACACCGCGCCCCAGATGATCATCGCCCTGGTTCGTCAACTGGCGTCGGCCGGGGTCAGGGAATCGGACATCACGGTCTGCGATACGCTTGCCTACCTGGTGAACGAGTATCACACGATCCTGCATCGCGAATGCCCCGATGCCCATTACGAGGATTTCGCGGGCAAATTCGGCCGCGCCAAAGTCGAAACCTCATCGGTGCCACTCTATTGGAGTTGCCGCCCCGAGGGCGCGACCCAGGATTACCTGCCCACCTGCATCGCGGCAGCCGATTACCTCGTCAACTTTGCCACGCTCAAGGCCCACGTCGCCACGGGTGTCACCCTCTGCGGCAAGAACCATTTCGGCTCGCTCGTCCGTTGGCCGGTCGAAAAGGGCTACTACGACATGCACCGTCATTCGTTCGCAAAAGAGACCCGGCATTATCGCGAGCAGGTCGACTTGCTCGGCCACGCCCATCTCGGCGGCAAGACCGTGCTCAATCTCATTGACGGCCTCTTCTCCGGCAAACATCCCATCGATCCCGCGCCGCGCCGGATGTCGACTTCGCCTTTCGCGGGCGACTGGGCCAAGAGCCTGTTTGCCTCGCAAGACCCCGTAGCCATCGACTCCGTCGGCTACGACGTGCTCCACGCCGAATACGACGATTATCCGCGCCGCCCCGGAGTGGACGATTACCTGCACGAGGCGGCGCTGGCAGCCGATCCGCCTTCGGGAACATTCTATGATCCGGACCATGGGACGTCGGTGAAGCGGTTGTCCAGCCTCGGCGTCCACGAACACTGGAACAATCCCTCCCAGAAGGAGTATTCTCGCAACCTCGGCACCGGAGCCGGGATCGAGCTGGTTCGCCTCATGGGATGATCGGCGGCTGGGTGCCCAAGCCCGGACCGTAAACCACGGCGTTCAGCAACAACCTTTCGGCACCGCGCGAAGCGCCACGCAAGGCCGGGGAGTTGGCGAACAGGATGATCTGGCCGCGCCCGTAACTCTCACGGGTGACATAGGCCGAGTTGGCCAGGCGTTGCGCCGCTTCGGGCCAGAGCAGACCGCTCATGCGCAGCCGCAAGCTGGTGCCCGGGGGCAGCGCACACCAACCCAGGCGCCGGCCCTCGCTCGACTCCTTCTTCGATTCCGGCTTGCCTCCGTCCCCGCTCTCCTCACGCGCACCGGCATCCCGGCTCTGACGCGGCGCAACCAACTCGAGTACCGCCGCTTCGTTGGTAACGACCAATTGTCCGTAACGCACCGGCGCCTCGGCGCCATCCGCAACCATCAGGACAGGCTGATGCGCGGCGCGGATGGGAAGCGTTTCCTCCGAACCGAAGGCAAGCCAATGGTTGGTGTTCACCCGCGTGGCCAGCAGCGCGCCCTGGGGCATGAACAACCGCTGCCAGGCATCCCGCTTCTTGAGCTCCGGTTCGTCGGGGTGTTTGCCCCCCGTCGCCTGCCAGGGATAAGCGACCGCCGCGGATGGCTCGTGCGCCCAAACGGTCTCTGGCGCCGGCATCAGGCCGCGACGTCCCAGCCATTCCCGCAACACGGCCAACTCGTAGTCAGGCAGTTTCCCCAACACTTCCGGCAGCTCGCGGACCCTGCTGAATCCGGCGCTTTCGGCCAGCAACGGCGCAACCGCCTTGTCCAGGGCAATCAACGTGCCGCCGGCTCTGACCCAGTCTTTGATCGCCTCGAGGTTCGCCACGCTGCCGGGGCCGCCCCAGCGGTCGGGAAGAATCAGCACGTTGTAGCGCGCCAGATCGTGTCGGCTCTCCTCGCTGAGATGAGAGTGACGAATGCCCAGCCGATGATCGATCGTGAACCAGATCGCCCCGTAGTCGGTGGAGTTGACGTTGCCCCGCGCGAGCAACGCCACGCGCTGACGATCCAGCAGTCGAAAATGCTGCCCACCCAAATCGGGCAGATCGCCTGCGCCCAGCCCGGAAGCGATCGCCTTGGCCGTCAAACCGAGTTCGGCGACCGTGCCGGTCACCACTTTCCGCAAGTCCCCTTCGAAAGTCCGGTTATCCAGCGTCGTCACCACGACCGATCCGCGGACGAATTGGACGCCATCGAACTCGAACGCCTTATCGGCGGCCCGCACGCGAACCCCCTGCTCGAGGAGGCGGGCGGCGGCGGCCACGGAAAGATCGTCGGCACCGTCGATGGCATAGGCCACGGGCTCGAGCACGCTCTCGTTCGCGCCAGGTGCGCTCGGCATGGCGGAAGGCAGGGGGCGCGTGCCGGCCGGCAGGGCGTTGGGGAGAGTCACCGCCTCGAGACCATATGCCATCGTCAGATTCCACGCGGTGGTGTCGTAAATGCGCGAGCGTCCTTTCTCGAGCAGCTCCGTGCGTTCCTCGCGCAACACTTCATCCGGGAGCCGCGGATCGAACTCGAGCATCGCGGCCAGCAGATGCGCCAGCGGCTGGCGGTTCGGGATCAGGACGGTTCCAGCCGGCAGGGCCAGGTCGTGGTGTTCACGGCCGGACTGGTCGGTGGCACGCGCCGCCGTGATGGCGGTGGTGGCCTCAAACAGCTCAAACCCCTGCAGCCGCATCAAATCGAGGAACGCCTCGAGCCGCGAGCGGTTCGCCGTGGGCAGGATGGCAAAGGTGCGCCGGGCGTACGGACCGTCGCCGGCCACCGCCGCCCGTCGCGTTTCCCAAAGCATCCGGAGCAGTTCGCGACCACGCGCCGCGGTGGTCTCCAGGTTCGCCAGACACCCGATCACGTGGTGCCGCACGGACTCGCGGTAACTCAGAATCCGGCCTTCGCGGCGCCGGACGCCATCCTCGGCAATGCGCGCCTGTTCGTAGAGGATCCCGACGGCGCCCCGGTACGAGGCGTAGGCGTCCGAATAACCCGGGTACCACTCCTCGTGCCACTCACCCGTGTAATAGACCAACCCCTGCCGGTCAAACGCCCGTGCCTGATCCCGCGCAAAGGTCTCCGACCATTCGCCGCGCGCGTGCGGGATATTCGGATTGATCGGCGGGCGCGGAGGGGAGAACAAGTGCGTGTCTTGGGCACCCATGCCATGCGCGTCGACGAACAACTGGGGATGCCATTCGGAGAGCGCGCGAATTCGACCGCGCGTTTCCGGATGTACGCCCAGGATCCAATCGCGGTTGAGATCAAAAAGATAGTGATTCCCCCGGCCCCGCGGCCAATAACCCGAGTGCAACAACGATTGGTCGTCCACGTTCGGCATCGCTCCGCGGTGTTCGGTCACCATCTTGAGGAACCGCGACCGGCCATCCGGGTTCATCAGCGGATCGATGATGATCACCAGCCGTTCGCGCAACCGGCTGGCCCGCCCGTCCTGCGAAGCGATCAAGTAGTGGAGCAGCGCCAACGCCGCGTCCGATCCCTCGGTTTCGTCGCCGTGGATGGTGTAACCCAGCCACGCCACCGCGGGCAGGCGCGCGATCAGCGCCTCTGCCTCCGCCTCCCCCACCTCGCGCGGATCGGCGAGCCGGGCCAGCCCACGCTGGATATCGTCCAGGCGCTCGAGGTTCGCGGGAGCGGTCACGATCACATAATGCAACGGCCGGCCTTCGTGGCTCCGGGCGTATTCCACCAGGCGTGTCCGCTCCGGCGCCGCGGTCGTCCAAGCCTTCAGGCACGCCTCGACCTGTTCGGGAGTCGCGGCGCGTTCCGCCACCGGAAATCCCAGGAGTGCGTCCGGCGCCGGAATGTCAGCCCGGTAATCGGCGTCCGGAAAGAAGGGCGCCTCGTGGCGCAAACCCGGGAGCGCGGTGGGCGGCAGGACCACGGGCAGTGCGGTCGTTGAGATCGCGAGCGCCGCCAATGCGAGGAAGACGAGGCGCCACAAGTTGGGTCGTTTCACGCCGGCAGGCTAATGACCCGGCCAACGACTGACAAGCGGACAACCGCGCCCGCGTCATTGCCAAAGACCCCCGGAAAGGCTATCGAAGTGGCCGGATCGAAAATGTTCCTGATTGACGCACTGATTCTGGTTGCCGGCGTGTTGCTGGTGCTGGGCATCGCTTCGAGCAAGTTGTCCACACGGCTCGGCATGCCGGTGCTGGTGCTGTTCCTTCTGGTGGGCATGCTCGCGGGATCGGAGGGCCTCGGCGGTCTGGAATTCGAGAATTACCGGGTGGCGCATGCGATCGGGACGCTGGCCCTGGTGATCATTCTATTCGATGGCGGGCTCGGCACCTCCCTGCCCGCCATCCGCGTGGCGTGGAAGCCGTCTATTCTGCTGGCCACGATCGGCGTGCTGGTGACGGCGGTGATCACCGGACTGGCGGCTTCCTGGATTCTGAACATCACGCTGCTGGAAGGGCTCCTCCTGGGGAGCATTGTGGGTTCAACCGATGCTTCGGCGGTCTTCGCGACGCTGCGCTGGGGCGGCGTCAGCCTGCCCAAACGCATGGCCGCCGTGCTCGAAGTCGAAAGCGCCTCCAACGATCCCATGGCGATCTTCCTGACGGTCGGCTGCATCGAGGTGCTCTTGGGCAATGCGCCCTTGGGTCCCGGTCTCCTCGGTTTGCTGGTATGGCAGATGTCGGTCGGCAGCGTGGTCGGTTTGCTGGGCGGTTACGCGGCCGTCGAAGTGGCCAACCGCATCGAGTTGGGCGCCGCCGGTTTGTATCCCGTCCTGATGAGCGCGGTTTGCCTGTTGATCTATGGGCTGGCCGCGCAGCTTGACGGAAGCGGCTTTCTGGCGGTGTACCTCGCCGGCGTGGTGATCGGCAACCGACGCCTCATGTTCCAGCGCAGCATCCGGCGGTTTCATGATGCCCTCAGCTGGCTGTCGCAGATCGTGATGTTCGTCTCTTTGGGTCTGCTCTGCTTTCCCAGCCGGTTGCTGGACGTCAGCGGCAAGGCCCTCCTGGTCGGTGCCGTCTTGATTCTCGTGGCGCGCCCGGTGGCGGTGCTGATCTCAGCGGCTCCGTTTCGGTTCTCCTGGCGGGAACTCACCCTGCTCTCGTGGGTCGGCTTGAAAGGGGCCGTGCCCATCACGCTCGCCACGTTTCCGCTGATGTTGAGCACGGCGGATCACACCCTGCAGGCCTCCCTGCTATTCGATGTGGTGTTCTTCATCGTGGTGGTGTCCGCGGTCATTCAGGGAACCAGCCTCACCCCCGTGGCCCGCTGGCTGGGACTGGAACGGCCTCGGGACCCCGAGCCCCCCGTCACGCTCGAGATCAGCTCACTCCGTCAGGTGGATGGGGAAGTGGTCGATTTCTCGATCGGCGAGGACTCCCGCGCTGCCGGGCGCCTGGTCAAAGACCTGGCCCTGCCGGGGGGGGTCGTCATTGCCCTGATCGCGCGCGGGGACCAGATTATTCCGCCGCAGGGCATCACCCGAATCCACGCCGGCGATCATGTCATTCTGGTCATGCGATCCGGCACGCAGCCCCTGGTCAATCAGGTATTCGGCCGCGACCCTGACACGCGCGGCACGATCCCCAAGGCCGTGGAATTCCCCTTCCGCGGCTCTACCACCGTGGGTGAACTCCAGGAATTCTACTCGATTGAAATCGATGCCTCGCCCGAAACCACGCTGGATTCGGTCATGAGAAGGGAACTCGGCCCGGATAAAACCGCCATGGACGCCGCCGTCGAGTTCGGCGCGCTCCGTTTCCGCATCCAACGCCTCTCGAATGAGGGCACCATCGAACTGGTGGGCATGTCCATCCTCCCCGAGTCCGAACCCGGCAGCTCCGATGCCGCTCAGCCCCCCGGCTGACCCGCTCCCCCGCGCTTCAGCTCAACCCTGCGCCCCGGTCGCCGGCGCCCTTCAAGAATCACCTCCGCGGCCATCCGCACCGCCTCGGTGACCACTCGCCCACAAACCTCGGTCGGCCCCGGACTCGCCGATTGAAACCTGGCCAAATCCCCGGGGTCCCCAAGATCGAACCGCCGGCCGAAGTGTTTCTCCAACAGGTCACCGCATTGCGTGCTCCCTTGCTCCCGCACGAACCGGGCACAAAACTCGCGGGCGGGAGCCAAACAAGCCCGCCACGCCGCCCAATCATCCACTCGATCCCGGCCAAAGACCAACCCCAATGCCATGAGGGAACCGATGACCGCGCCGCAGGTCTCACCCCGTTCGGCAATGCCGGGCAATGGCGTGAGCGCTTTCACGATCGCCCCTCCCTCGAGACCAAATACCTCCTGCAACGTAAGAAAACTCGCCTGGGCACAGTGATGACATTGCCGCATGTTCGACTCGGCGATGGCGGACATCGCTTCGATTAGATCCTCCCTCGAAAGACTCTCCGCCAAGGGCACCGGTTTGGACGCCGCCGGCCTGCCAGCTCCGGCGGCTTCCCCCGCCATCGCCGGGGCGACGCCTGCACCAGCGCAAACCCACGCGCCCGCCGAAGCCACCGCCGTGCGGACAAACTGCCGCCTGCCCACATTCCCTTTCATGAGATCACCCCCGCCACGGCCGAAGCCGCCGCAAGTTCCCCAGCACCTGCTTCGTGATCTGGACATCCTCGGCAATCTGCCAGTCGAACATGCCCACCAGGATGAAATCGGCGCCGCCCTCGAACGCGTGCCGGAATCCGCGTTGCGGGGGAATCGCGCCGGCGGCCAGGACTTTGAAAGCGATCCAGGGCTGTTTCACCGTGAACATGACTTCCGCGACCTCCTCCGGGTCCTTGCACCACGAATTGTCATAACGCCCCAGATCGCCGGTGTCGTCCGGACCCGGAGCCGTGTGATAATCGTGGGAGTGGTAAGTCTTGATATAAAAGTCGGGCTGCAACCCCGCCTCCTCACACGCCAGCACCGTCCCCAACCCGTGCGCGCCGATCCCGGCCAGGCATTTCCGCGAACGCACAAACTCGAGCGTCTCCCCGATCTTGTCCACCCGCCCCTGGCTGACCAGGGCGTCCGCCCCATCCCCCGTAATGTGAATGGCCACCGCGCCCAAATCCGCCGCCTGCTTGAACTGATCGAGACCACCGTTGCCGTCCAGCCGCGCCTGGGCGATCCATTTCATCTTGCCACCACGCTTCCAGTGATGTTCGAGGTGGGTGATGCCATCGCGGACCCAGCTGTTGATCACGTTGATCCCGTGCAACTCCGCCAACTCGAGCGTCTCCACAATCTTCGCGTCCGTGTTGTAGCGCTTCATCAAATGCGCCACATACTCGAGGTCCCGCGCATGCGCGTAGCCGCTGAGCAGGTTGCCGCCAAGCATGAGCCGGCTGAACTCGACTCCGCCGATCCGCCCAAGCGGAACAGTCGCCTTGGGCGAGCCCAACGGCCCGCTCGGCACCGAGCCGGCCGCAAACCCCGGGGCTGACTGCCCGTGCAGCGCCGCGGGGAGCGTGGCGGTGGCCAATGCGGATGCGGTGATGAACTTTCGGCGATTAAACGAATTTTTGGTGGTCATAAGCCGGTTGCGTCAATGTCAGCATCTCTGATGCGGTTCCACGGGCATCATTCCCACGACTGGCCTCGTTGTGCAACCCGTTTCCGGCCGGTCTCGCCGGCGGCCATGACGCGTCTCGCGGACTAATCGTCCACCGCCTGCCCCACCAACAACCGGAATCTCCACGCGGTATCGTCGTTGGCGCCCTGAGTCTGCTTCATCAACACCCCGACGATCTCCTCCTGTGGGTCAGCAAATGCCGGATCGTGATCGGCCGGCGAACCGGTTCCGTCGTCCAACTCTCGTCCGCGTCATTGAAATTGACCAGCACCCCGGCGTCCTGGATACACCCGCCATGCCCGTCCATCCCCCGGTGCGACCCTCCGCGTTCCCCCATGAAAAATCCCCCGCCAGTCCGCCAGTCCGCCTGCTTGACGGGGGCCGGACATTACGATTAGGTCACTCGGGTCAAGAAGCCGTATGCCGACTTACGAATACATCTGCGCCAAATGCGGACACCAGTTCGAGGTGGTTCAACCCATCTCTGAGAAAGCCCTTTCGGTCTGTCCCAAGGATCTCTGCAAGCAGAAACGATGGGGAAAAGGCCGGGTCAGCCGCGCCATCAGCAGCGGCGGCGGACTCCTCTTCAAAGGCTCCGGCTTCTATATCACCGACTACCGCAGCGAAAACTACCGTCAGGCCGCCAAAAAAGAGTCCGCCTCGGCTTCGACCGATAAACCCGCCGCTGCCACACCCGCCGGCCCAGCCTCGCCTCCCGCGAAAAAGGCCGCACCGGCCAAATCCGGCGACAAGTGAGCACCCTGGCCCGGTTACCCTGGCTCGCCGCCCTGCTTCTCCTGCCCTCGCTCCCGGCCGGTGATCTCCGGGATCACCCCACCCTGCGCACCGTGCGCAGCACTTCCGGCCAGTTCCTGGTCGGCGTCCCCGCCGACCTTTCCGAATCCCCCTCCCGCTCGACCAACAGCGCCCACATTGAGCTTTCCCCGCACACCCTGGTCGTCTCCTGCGAGCGGATCAAGCAGCTGCTCCTGCGCGAACTGGGTTTGCCCGACTACTGGTTTCACCCGATCCACGTCCTGGTCAACCCCACCATGGGCTCCGGCGAACCGCCCGTGATCGGCGTCCGGCTGCTCAGCAACGGCTGGCAATACCGGGTCGACGTCCCTCGCTGGATTGAATCCCAAAAACTCGTCCGCGGCATCGTCCAGGTCCTCTTCCTCGAACTCGCCAACCGCACCGCCGGCTCCCGGTCCGCCGAGATCCCACTCTGGCTCACCGAAGGTTTTTCCCAGCACCTCGTGGCTTCCAGCACGGCCGACCTCGTCGTTGGACATCCCAGCCTCACCATCAACGGCGTCCAGGTCCGCTGGCAAAACCGCCCCCCGGCCGTGCGCGAACCGCTGAGAGCAGTCCGCGAACGACTCCAGGAGTATGCCGCGTTCTCCTTCACCCGCATGGGCGAGATCGACCCCACCCAACTCTCCGAGGAGACCTGGAAAACCTTCCAGGCCTCGAGTCATCTCCTGGTGAATCAGTTGCTCACCCTGCCCAACGCCAGAGCCCAACTCGGCGCCATGCTCGCCCAACTCCCCCACCACCTGAACTGGCAGATCGCCTTTCTCAACGCGTTCCATGAGCAGTTCCCCAGAATGCTCGACGTCGAAAAATGGTGGTCGGTCGTCCTGGTCCACTTCTCCGGACTGGATTCCGCCAATGCCTGGTCCCTCGAGGTCGCTCTCCACAAAATCCACCAAACCATCAATCCACCCGTCCTCATCAGCCTGAATCCCGAGGAACTGCCCCGCCGCGCCAACCTCCGCCTCCAGGATATCATCGATCGCTTCGACTACCTCCGTCAGCGCATCCTGCTCCAGGACGTCATCCGCCAACTGCGCTTCCTCCGCACGCTTACCCCCCCCAGCGCCGTGCCTTTGCTCGACGAATACCGCCGCACCCTGGAGGATTACCTCGAACGACGCGACCGCGCCGGCACCGCCCGCTCCCTGCCGGGTCTTCCCCCCATGAATTCGGATCGTCTCGTCCACGAAATCATCAGTAAACTCGACTCCCTCGACCAATACCGGGCGGAACTCGCCGCCCGCCCCGCCCCGGCTTCCACCGCCGCCACCCACTAGCCCCCCCAGCCCACCTCAGGTTTCATATCCCATATTTCAGGTTTCACGAATGCATCATCGACCGGGGAGATCCTCCACCGATTCAGCAAATTTCTTCCTTCTGCCTTCTACCTTCTTCCTTCTGCCTTCTTTGTCCCTCCCCTTGACAGCCGACCGACCCAAAATATAGTGCAGGCGCGATGAACAGAATGCTTACGGCTCAGGACGATGAGCCGCCTTCGGGATCCAAGGGCAACCCCCTGAAAGAGTTCCGACCAGCCGGCCGCGGCTTTTGGTCGGATGTTCCCGAGCACAACTGGACCGATTGGCATTGGCAGCTCAAACACCGCATCACCTCCCTGGATCAGCTGCAGCAGTTGATGCCCACGCTCACCCCCGAGGAATACGCCGGCACCCTCCTGGCCAATACCAAACTCGCGCTCGCCATCACCCCTTACTTCTTCAACCTGATCGATCCGGCCGACGAAAACTGTCCCATCCGACGCCAGGTCATCCCCCGCATCGAGGAAACCGAAACCGCCTCCTGGGAAATGTCCGATCCCTGCGGCGAGGATTCCCATTCGCCCGTCCCGGGCCTGGTCCACCGTTACCCGGATCGCGTCCTCTTCCTTGTGACCGACCGTTGCGCCGCCTATTGCCGTTACTGCACCCGCTCCCGGCTGGTCAGCAACGCCACCGGCTACGATTTCCATCCCCAGTTCGACCAGCAACTCGATTACATTCGCCAGACCCCGCAAATCCGCGACGTCCTCCTCAGCGGCGGCGATCCCCTCCTGTTCAGCGACGCCAAACTCGAGCATCTCCTCCAGCGCCTCCGCGCGATCCCTCACGTCGAGTTCATCCGCATCGGCTCCCGCATTCCCATCTTCCTGCCGCAACGGATCACCCCCGAATTCTGCGCCATGCTCAAGCGCTTTCACCCGCTCTTCATGAGCATCCACTCGAACCATCCACGGGAGCTCACCACAGAGGTCCGCGACGCCCTCGGCCGCCTCGCCGACGCCGGCATCCCGCTCGGCAACCAGTCCGTGCTCCTGCGCCATGTCAACGACGATCCCGAGGTCATGAAAGCGCAGGTGCAGAAACTCCTCATGTGCCGCGTCCGCCCCTACTACATCTACCAGTGCGACCTCATCGCCGGCTCCGCCCATCTCCGCTCGAGCGTCCGGCAAGGCCTCGCCATCATGGAACAACTCCGCGGCCACACCACCGGCTACGCCGTCCCCCAATACGTCATCGACGCCCCCGGCGGCGGCGGCAAAGTCCCCGTCAGCCCCGAATATGTCCTCAGCCGCAACCACGACCGCGTCCTCATCCGCAACTACGAAGGCAAGGTCTTCGAATACCCCGAAGCCGACGACGGCACCCCGCTCTTTCCCGCGCCCCGGCACATCGCGGAACCCGAACTGGTCTGATCGCCCACAAGCCGTGCAGGGGTCAGGTCCGCTTAATGTTAGCTCCGATCCGGCGGTTGATCCACGCATTGCCTTTGACATGGTCGGTGGGTGGCACTGAAGATTAAGCGGATCTGACCCTCGACTCACAACGTTGCGTTTGATCTACAGGACACATCGGCGTCAGATGAAAAGCCCTTTCAGCCGCGGATCGGTCTGAATGATGCGCGCGAGGTCGTCGGTGTAATCCCGCTCGGACAAGATCGTGTAGAAGCCGGGCTTGATGTCCAGCGCAGCGCGGAAGGCGGCGGTCCAGTCCGCTATGCTGAAGGGATCCCGGCGAATCTCTTCCCAGAACCCAGTTGCGTCAAAGAGTTGAGCGATGCTGTCCGTGCGATGTTTCTGCAACTGGCTAATCAGATAGGCGGCCAGCCCGACCTGAAGGCCGTGCAGCCGTGGCCTGGCACTGATGGCATCCAGCGCGTGCGAAATCAGGTGCTCGCTGCCACTCGCGGGGCGCGACGAGCCGGCGATCTCCATGGCCACACCGTTCAGCATCAGTGCGGTCGCCAGGAGACGGATCCCCGCCAGATCACGCCGCGGGTTGGCCATGAGTTGAAACACGGTCGCGTCCGACAGTAACGCGGCGAAATCATTGACGAGCGTTCCGCGGGCGTGAAAGGCCAGTTTCCAGTCGAACACCGCCCTGATCTTGGCGACGGAATCGCCGATGCCGGCGCACCAAAGAACCTGCGGTGATTGGAAGCACACTTCGGTGTCCACCACCACCCCGTAGGGCATCGCCGACGGCAGCGAGCGCCGTGCACCCCGCATTTCCAGGCTCGATTGCGGGCTGCAGAAGCCGTCGTTGGAAAGGGAGGTCGGCACGGCAATGTAGGGCAGGCGCATCAGGAAGGAAACATACTTGGCGACGTCCAGTGCCTTGCCGCCGCCGAGGCCGATGAGGGCACTGGTGTTCGTCGGCAACGACTGAAAGATCGCCTGCGCATGCTCGTAGGTGGAAGAGCCCACTTCGCACCACCGCATGATCTCAACCTGTTGGCCGACCAAGGCGAACTGCGCCCGCTCGGGAATCGTGCCCGGCAGGCCGCTGCTGATCAATAAAACCACGCGCTGAAAGTTCCCGCGACGGCAGTAGATGCCCAGGCGGTCCAGGGCGCCAGCCTTCATGCGGACCAGCGTGGGGATTTCAACAGAAGTGGGCTTCATGATTGCTCCCGGTTTGGCGTCGTCAAGGCCCGGGCGATTTCCCTCCAGGACTCGAACGGTTGAAATTCCTCGCCACCATCGGGGCCATTGGGAATCGCCACCCGAGGCTCAAAGCCATTGCGCAACACGGTGTGTTCTATCACCATCGACCCGTATTCCCATGTGCCTGGCGGCGTGTGGTAAACGAAGTGATGAAGCCAAGCGCGTGATTGGCCATCCCGCAATCGTGCGGCTCGGATGCACACGGACGCCTGCTGAACTCAAGACCATGAAAGAGCCTCACTCATCCGCCTCCCGATTCGCACCCGCCTTCGCCCCGCTCGCTTTCTGCTTTCTCCTGGTCGCGTTCGACGGTCGCGTCATGGCTCTTGATCCGGCCGACGCGGTTGCCTCCGGTGGGTCGCACGTGATGCGGGCAGTGGAAGACGCTGCGAGCGGCCAGATCGATCTGTTCGAAGGCACCCAACCGGTGTTGCGTTACAATTATCGTACCGTCGAACCGGGCCCGTTGCTCGAGAACATCAGCGAGTCCAACCGGATCTACGCCCGTGGCCGGAGCGATTACATTCACCCGCTGTATGGAGTCGACGGGGAGGAGTTGACACGGGATTGGTCACCCGATCATCCGCATCACCGGGGCATCTATTGGGCTTGGCCGGAGGTGGACTACGGAAGCGAGCGCGGGGATCTGCACGCGTTGCAGCGAGTGTTTGCACGACCGACCGGCCGGGTGTCGTTGCGCAGCACCGATGGCACGGCGGAGATCGAGGCGGAGAACCTGTGGCGTTGGGAAGATCGCGAGCCGATTGTGCGGGAACTGGTCTTGATCACGGCGCAACGGGCCACCGCCTCTGGCCGGGTGGTGGACCTGGCCTTCCGGTTTGAGGCTTTGAAAGCTGACGTCACGCTGGCCCGGCGGGGAACCGAGGCGTACGGGGGCCTCAACCTTCGCTTGGCCACTCCGGCAGCCCAGGTCATTCACGTCCATACCGATTCGTCCGAGGCGGACCGGCCACGGGCCTGGTCTGACCTGAGTGGAGTCTTCGCGGGTGGGGAGCCCTCGGGACTGACGGTCATGCAATCTCGAGGGAATCCCGATTATCCGGGCGACTGGGTGCAGTATCCGGAGCTCTCCTGGTGTCAACCGGCCTTTCCGAGGTCGGGAACACGCCATGCCCTGGAGCAAGGCCGGTCGCTGGTGTTGCGGTATCGACTTTGGATGCATCGCGGAGGCAGACCGGCCGACGAGCAGGCGGCGCGACTCTGGGATGATTTTCAAGCAGGCGTCGGCCAGCCACCGGCTTTCACCATGCTCGAACGGCAGCGCATCGGCATTCTGGACGAGCGCCTGGCCGTGCATGGTTTGCCGTGGTTCAAGGAGGACAAGCCGGTCCTGCGTCGACTCCCCGAGCGCCGACGAACCAGCTTTCGGCCGGCGGTTTGGGAGTTGGCACAGCAGCCCAGCGGCGGACGAATCCGGTTTCGGACGGATTCACTGAGCGTTGGTATCACCGCGCGAAATCCCCGTTTGTCGAACATGCACCACATGGCGAGCGTGGGAGAGAACGGGTTCGATTTGTACGTGGACCGGGAGTATCTGGGGAGTGCCTGGCCTGACGCCGACGGTAAGATCCAAAAGGAGTGGCGGATAGGGCAGGAACCGCGGATGCGAGAGGTGTCGCTGTATCTGCCGCTCTACAAAGCGGTCAGCGTTGCGGAACTGACGCTCGATCCCGACACCCGGCTCGAGCGACCCTCAGCCTACGCCATCGAACGGCCGATCCTTTACTACGGCTCGAGCATCACCCAGGGCGGGTGCGCTTCCAATCCTGGCGGTACCTGCCAGGCGATTCTCGAACGCCGACTGGACGCGGATTTTGTGAACCTCGGCTTCAGTGGCAACGGCCTGGGAGAACCCGCCCTGGCTGAAGCGATCGGCGAGTTGGATCCTTCGTGCATCGTCCTGGATTTCTGGGCCAACCCGAAGCCGGAACAGTATGCCGCAGCGCTGCCCGGGTTTGTGGACATCCTGCGGCAACATTTCCCCCGGGCGCCGATTCTCGTCACGAGCCCGTTCTATTTCCCGGCCGAGGCCGCCAACGCCGAGGTCGCCCGCGCCCAGGCGGCGAAACGCGATACCGCCTATCGCTTTGTCCAGCAGCGACAACAAGCCGGGGACCGCCACATCCGGTTCGTCGACGGCCTTAAGATGCTAAACCCATCGCAAAGTCACGGGCTGGTTGACGGCGTACACTGCAATTCGCTCGGATTCCACTTCAACGCGGACGGTCTGGAGCCGTCGCTCAGGGCGGCACTCAAGGGGGTAAAGGAGGAATCAGGGGTCGTCAAAGGGTCCGATAATTGACAATCACAACATGTGAACCCATAGGGGGTCAGAACCCATGGAGGGTCAGATCTCGATATTCGACATTTGGAGACCGTCGGGAGCGTGGGGTCAGCCCTTGGCACTTGACATCCCCTCTCTCCAATCCTCCATTCGTCGCCGCAGAGCCTGGTCCCGGGTCGCTGCTGCCTCCAGTCGCACTCGCGCCCGGATTTGAAGCCGCCTGCCTGCCGCCACCCCGCGTAAATCTGAGAAGCGGCATCGGTTCATGCTGTTCCAGGCTCGCCAATCCCTGCCGAAGCGCGCACGCTGCCATCCATGACTGCGGAAGACATCCGGCGTGCACTCGACGACATCACCGCAGAGGTGGATCCAACGCTCAAGCACCTGAAGCTGGCGAGCCTGATCTCGGCCGGTTTTCGCGAGCGTGGGATCGAGTTGGTGGTGGTGGGTGGTTCGGCCATCGAGTTTTACACCGAAGGCGCTTATGTGTCCGGCGATCTGGACCTTTGCCTGATCTCGCCAACTCGCCTCGACATTCGATTACGCCAGGAACTAATGGGACCGTACGGCGCCAAAGGCGGCCCCCGGAGCTGGCAGGTTGCCGGACAGTACGTGGATATTCTCGGCGAGGTGGAGACGCTGGCGCGCACGCCGTTCAATGGGTTGCTGGCGCCGTATGGGCCAATTCAACTCGTCAGCCCCGAGGATCTGCTGGTCGAGCGCGTCCTGATATCGGTCTATCCACAATATCACGAGCCCGCCGATCTTTGTGCACGCAAATTGATCGCCGTCGCCCTGTCCGGTCACGTGGACGTGGACTGGCAGGAGGCGCGCCGTCTTGCCGAGTGTCCGGAGTACGCTATACTGCCGGAGTTAACCCGACTGGTCAGAGAAGTGGCGCATGAACTCGGAAAGCGCAGTCCCTACGATTCCTAAAGGCCGGCCCATCCGCTGGGAAGAGTGGCTGGTGGGCCGCCGTGCCCGGCGTGAAGCGGGCAACCGTGTCGCACCCGAAGTGATCCGCCGTTCCTCAAGCTCGAGCGATCGGCGACTGCGCGAGCTGTACCACAGCCAACGCGGTTTGCCCTTCAAGGAGACCGCGGAGTTGTGAGTAAAGGGCGCTTTGGGAGCCGTGATGCGTCAACCCGGCGGCGAGAAACGTCACCAGAAGCTCTGTTTCACGGGGAGCTGAAGGGGTTGCTGCTTGCGGCATAACCCCGGAATGGCTACGGTTGAGTCCAGTCGTGAAAAGGCAACTTCCTATCGGCTGGTTCCCCGGAAAGTTCATTTCCATCGCCCTCACGAGTGCGTTGCTGGCCCTCACCACCACGGACCGTGCCGCAGCCGAAAGCGACGACCAACCGGTCTGGCTCTTCACCTCCTTCCGCGGCGACGGCGACGGACTCCATCTGGCCTACAGCATGGATGCCCATATCTGGACCGATCTCGGCCGGGTGTTTTTGAAGCCCGAGGTCGGCAGCAAGTTGATGCGCGATCCGCCCCCACCCGTGTTGCCCGGGGTGAACGCGGACCCGCACATCGCGGTTTTCGGCGACACGTTTTACATTTATCCGACCACCGATGGCACCGAAGGCTGGCTTTCCACTTCGTTCCGCGCGTGGTCATCCCCCGATCTGGTGAACTGGAAGGATGAAGGCGTCATTCTCGATTTGCCGCGCGATCTGACTTGGGCAGACCTCCGGGCCTGGGCGCCGGCCATCGCCACCCAACATGGCAAATACTATTACTACTACAGCGCCGCCCAGAACGTCGGCGTCGCCGTGGCGGATTCGCCCGCCGGACCGTTCAAAGATCCGCTGGGCAAGCCGCTCGTGGCCAAGACCGATTTTCCACGGATGCAGGCGATTGACCCGATGGTGTTCGTGGACGACGACGGTTCGGCTTTCCTCTACTGGGGTCAAGGCCGCTGCAAAGCGGTCAAGCTAAACGACGACATGATTTCGTTCGATCTGGCCGGCGTGCGCGACCTCACCCCGCCCGGCTACAACGAAGGTCCATTCGTTCACAAACGCAACGGCAGATATTATCTCTCCTGGTCCGAGTTCGACACCCGCGATCCGCGTTATTCCGTGGCCTACGCGACGGGCGATTCGCCGCTCGGACCGTTCACCAAAGCGCCGGACAATCCCATTCTGCGCCAGAGTGGGCTGGTCAAGGGCGCGGGCCATCATTCGGTCGTCCAAATTCCTGGTCGCGACGAATGGGTGATCGCGTATCATCGTTTCCGGATCCCGGGCGGCAATGGTTACAACCGCGAAACCTGTCTCTCGCCCCTGCGCCATGCGCCCGACGGCAGCATCCTGCCGGTGGATGTGTTTGAACCGGTGCGACTATCCCCAGTGAACAGCCCGCTGTCCTGGACCAACCCCATTCTGCCGCAGCGGGCCGATCCGCACGTCGCGTTGCACACGGATGGCTGGTATTACTTCACCGCCACCGTGCCGGAATATGATCGCATCGAACTGCGCCGCGCCAAAACCCTGGGCGAACTATCCACCGCCGGCGTTAAGACGATCTGGCGCAAACACGCGCGCGGGCCGATGAGCCATCACATCTGGGCGCCGGAAATCCATTTCATCGATGGCAAATGGTACATCTATTTTGCCGCCGGTCGCGCCGAATCCATCTGGCACATCCGCCAGTATGTTTTGGAAAACAGTTCCGCCAATCCGCTCGAGGGCGAATGGATTGAAAAGGGCGAGATCAAGATGAACTGGGATTCCTTCACCCTCGACGCCACCACGTTCGAACATCGCGGCACGCGGTATCTGGTCTGGGCGCAAAATGCGCCGCCGGAACGGGGCACCGCATTGTTCATTGCCGAAATGGACACGCCGTGGTCCATCGCGGGCACACAAATTTGCATCACCAAACCGGACCTCCAGTGGGAACGCATCGGTCACAACGTCAACGAAGCACCCGCCCTGATTCACCGGCATGGCCGTTTGTTCATGACATATTCCGCGAGTGCGACCGATGCGAATTATTGCCTCGGCCTGCTGACCGCCGACGAAAACGCCGACCTGCTCGATCCCAAATCGTGGACCAAATCGCCCGAGCCGGTGTTCAAGAGCAACCCTGCGACGAGCCAATACGGGCCGGGCCACAATTCGTTCACCACCACTCCTGACGGAAAAACGGACATCATGATCTATCACGCGCGCAACTACGAACACATCGTCGGCGAGCCGTTGAACAATCCAGACCGCGCCACGCGCGCGCAGGTGTTGAAGTGGAACGCGGACGGCACGCCACGCTTCGGGGTGCCCGTGGCCGACACTCCGCCACCGCCAGCTCAAATCAAAGTGGACACTGATCAAGCCGGCAAGCCGATCAGCCCCGACCTCAGCGGCATTATGATTTCTCCGTGCTCGCGCGGAAGTGGAGTTTGAAGTTGTAAAGCGACGGGACATGAAATCTGGCATGTTTGCGGATGACCTGGGACGGGCTGGAGCCGCTTAGTTGGCGACTGCACCGCGCTGTTTCCGCAGCGCGTCGATCAGCGCAACGGGGTCCGCGATGTTGCCCAGTTCGAGGCTCTGTCCTCCGGGCGCCAGAGAAATCACCTGGCCCGTTCCGACCGCGGTGGCCCAGAACAGCTCCGGAGTAATGTCCGGATAAACCTGGCAGGCCAGCGCGTAGAGCCCGGCAAGATAGGGAACCGACCAGCTCCAACCGCCGGTGGAATAGTAAGCATAGTCTTCCGGACCGGTGGGGCTGGCTGTGGCACGGGCATCCATCGGCACGAGCAACCGTTCCCCCGGGCTGAATCGACGGCTCCCGTTCAGGAAACTCCGAGCCCACCAGCTTCCCGGGCCGTAGGACGCGGTCTGGTCGGGGTCCTGGAGCGGGTTACGACCCAGGCCATGGAACGCGAGCCGGTGGGTTCTCTCCAACGCCGTGGAGATCACAAAGACCCCGGCCCGCGTAGCTTGCGCCACCGCGGCATCGGTTTCTTCGCAACCCTTCTGTCCGGGACTCCAGCCCACAGAAATGGAGATAACCCGTATCCGCTGTTCCCTCGGCAAGGCGTCGTTGATCTCGAGAAGACGATGGATCGCGTGAGCCAGCGCGGTGAAATTCCATTCAAACCTGCCTTGAACCATTTCGCCGTGCATCTCGGCGATGTAATAGAGGTCCGCCTCGGGAGCCACACCCACGCTTTGTCCCACGGCGATGGAGGCCACGGCCGGACCATGCATCTGGGCTGGGGCAGTGCGGGGCGAATGCAACTCTTCGTAGGTCCGCAACCGATCACGGTATTCCCGGTGATCCACGAGCAGGGTCTGATCGATGATGCCCAGCCCGACGCCCTTGCCCGTGATGCCTCGATGGTGCAGCTCTCGAATACGCAGCCCCGGAATCTTGCCCATGTCCATGATTTGTGAGGGCACAAAACCCTCCGGCAACGTGGCGGGCCAAACGGTCTTGCTATCGAAATCCGCGCGCAACAGATCGCTGAGCCGATTGGCTACGCTCACTTGCGACAGGTCCGTACTCCGCAGATCCACCTGGAAGGGGTCGGGGCTGTCGGGGCGATAGACGGGCAACTCGGACAGCCGTCCTCTTCCGAAATCAGCGGGAACCGGCTGGCGGACGAGCCCGAGTTGCGTCCCGGGGTTCAAGGAAGTTGCCAGGTCGAATTGGCCGCCTCCCGCGGCTGATCCAGAGCTGGGGGCGGTAGGTTTGCGGAATTGTTCCGCGTCCATGGCCACGTTGAAGGTCACGTCCTTCACCTCGAGCCGGGACCCATTTCCTTTTCGGATCACATGTGGCAGTTTCACGCCTCCCTGGGTCCGATAGTCTTCGAGCACGCTCGCTCCGGCTTGGACCAGCAGACCAGATCCGGTATCGAAACAGAGCTTGAGCGAAGCCCCCTCGGCGATGGTGACTTCCAACACCTGGCAGCGGAGCGTTCCGATGGTTTCCTCCCCCTTGAGGCAGAGCGCCACCGCGTCTGGCTTGAAGTCCAGTAAGGCGGTGGCATTCAGGCAGAGTGCCAGTTCGCGGAACTCCAGTTCGAGCCTGGCTCCGGAGAACTCCCGCACACCGCTCGGGTCTTGTCGCCACCAGGGTCCCTGGCCATCACAGCCCTGTCTGATTTGAATCCCATTCGGCAAGGACGCCACGAGCAGCACCTGATCCGCGCCCTTGAATTGCAGGGTGAGGTCGAAGGTTTCCCTGCCTTCCCAGGCATCCAGTTGGAGATACTGGGTTGCGATGGCTTCAAGACGTTCGCGTCCGCCCACCGCTTGAATATGTCTTTCGATGACCGCTGCGGGAGTGTCGCCGATTCCGGCAGCGGATTGGGGCAGGGCCTCCTCCGCGGCACTGCTTTTGCCCGGGGCATCCCAGTTCGCGCACAGGAACACCAGCACTGCCCATTTCGCAATCACACTCAAATGGACAGGCTCGAGCCCAACTACTCACGCACTCACGCATGGATCGGCGATGGATTGGCCAACCAGCACGGCGTGGCTCGGACGGGTCACGATATGCTCGCCACGGTTCAGGCATCCGCCATGCCGCGGCATTCCAAATCGGCGCACGCGCTGCCGCTTTCCCGCGTCCCGTGTCCGTGGCCTGGTCACCACGATGATCCTGTTCCCAGCCGCCCTGATAGCCCCGGGGCGCGCATGCCCGTCTGGGAAGGGCTGGGGATCGAGGGGCCAGCGATGAACCGGCACGACCTCAACAACAAACGGAGCCTGGGCACCGTGCCGGTCGCCGCGGATGGCTCGGCGTACTTCGCCGTGCCGGCCGAGCGATTCGTCTATTTCCAATTGCTCGATGCAAACCGCATGCTGCTTCAGTCCATGCGCAGCGGCACGCCAGCGCAACCGGGAGAAATGACTGGCTGCGTCGGTTGCCACGAAAACCGCCGAACCGCGGACCTCACATCAGCTTCGATCGACCGAAGTACCGCGCGCGGCAGCAGGCCGAGTCCCGCAGTCGCCAGGCCCTGCGGACGGGGATGAAGCACTTCGATGTGGCCGTACACTGAAGCCGCAGTCGGCTGGAGCCCGTCGGCTTCCTCGGTCGCGGGCCTCAGCCTGCCAGCCGCGAGAGGTGTGCGAGGCTCTTCGACGCCTGTGCCGGGGTGCCGCATTCGACCGAGAAAACAATGTCGCGCGGGCAGTTCTCCCGCACGATCCGGATAATGCGCTGCCAGTCGAGCACGCCTTCACCACAGGCGCAGCCCACGGGTGTGCCCGTGACTTTGCCGCGTTCGGCGTCGGAATGAGCCACGGAGATGTCCTTGGCGTGCAGGTGAACCAGTCGACTGGCCACGCGCTCGAGCCAGGCATAGACGTCGTGACCGCAGAGATAGGCATTGCCGGTATCGAAGTTGATCCCCATGGCCGGCGATTTCACCAGGTGGTAAATGCGGTCCAGGCCGTCGGGATGCCTCGAATACTGGGCGTGGGGCTCGATCCCGATCTTGACGCCGCGGCGCTCGGCGATGAACGCCGCTTCCTGCAGGGTGTATTTGATGAGGACGAAATCCTCTTCTTCAGTGGTCCATTTCGCCTTGATGCCTTCGTCCGTATTGATGACGGGAACCCCGATCTCGGCGGCGACCCGGATGGCGAGTTTGAGGTATTCCCCGTGGACATCGGGCCGCCCCAGCGGGCCGTGGGATTGGAGACCCGAGATGGTGAGACCGGCCTGGTCGCACGCGTCTTTGATCCGCCAGGGATCGTCGAACATCGAGACGGTGTGGAAATAGCCGGCCTCGCTCATGAGTTCACGCCCGAAATGGATCATCGGCTCGAAATACTTGTAGCCCATGTCGGCGGCGCTCTTGACGGCCCATTCAAACGGTTTGTCCGAGCTGCGCGAAAACTCGGCGTTGAGTCCGATCTGGATCTTGCCCATGACGACTGCCTTTCTGCTTGGGGGTTAGCGGAACATTTGGTGGATCTGTCTGACGGTTTCCTCGACCAGGGCCTGCCCACCGGCGGGACCGACGATGAACTTGTCGGCGCTGTAACCGCCCCCTTGCACGGCGCGTTCGGTGGGCAGATAGCCGCTGCTCCCGGCACCGAGCTGAACCAGCAGGGTAATCGGCGCGACGCTGCGCGCTTCGATGCGGGTCGCGTAGTCGTGGTACAGCTCGAACGGATTCGTTGCCATCGCCACTTCGCCCAGCCGCAACACATGGATCTCGGCCGGGCGCACGGAATCGGTTTGGTAGAACGGTTGGACCGCCGGCTGATGTTCGGGCAGGTCCACCCGCACCCGGCTGTGACGGAGCACCACTCGATCCGCGGGATCGATCGCGGCGACTTCCAGCGCGCTTTCGACGGCGTGGGCCAGGCGGCGGGCGATGACCTGCCGGCGGGAAAGGCCACGGCGCCGATCCATGAGTTGCTCGGTGCGCTGACGGTAGATCGGATGCGGCGACAAATCGCCGCTGGGGGCGCATTGGGGCAGGACGAACAGTTTCTCGCCGTGTCGGGCACGCAATGACAGGCGCAGATCGTGCCAGAAATCAGCGGAGATCTCGCTTAAGCCTTCGACTTCCTGGGACGGACACGCCGCGTTCACGACCACCCCCTGCAACGTGCCGTTCTCAGCCCAGAATCCCAGCACATCCACGGCGGTGTCCATGCCGCCCTCGGTGTGTGAGAACCCCGCCTCCGCCGTGTTGCCGTACATCACCGCGCGGCCGTCGGCATAGACACTGCGCCGGTTGAACCCGGTGACGGCGTGGTCCATCGCCCAGCCCATGCGTGCCGGCCCGCGACTTTTCCAGGCCTGTTCCACGGCGCGCCCCACGCGGTCCAGGAAGAAGTCCGCATACTCGGAGGCCTTCATCACGCCGGGATCACCGCTCACGTCATAAAGCTCGCCGAACGTGTCATCCACCAGCCCGGGCGCGGTGTGGGTATGGGTGCCGAACAGGAACAGCCTGGTTGGATCAAAATCCGGCAGGCGCGGTCGGAGCATTTCCCGGAGCCGATCCTGAATCACGCGTGGGATCATGATGAGATCGGCGGAAACCAGGATGGCCGGCTCGCGGCGGCCGTCCGCGCCCCGCGTCTCGAGGGCGAGCACGGTGGCGGTGAGCGGGTCGCGCACGCCGGTCGAGATCCGTTTGTGCATCTGCCCGACCAGTGCCACGGGACGGGCTGGAGTGATGTCGGTGCTCGCCCAGCCGGCGAACAACGGGTCGGGTGGCTGCGTCGCAGCTGCCACGATCGCCGCGGTTTGTTCGCGAAAAAACCGCGCGCATTCGGCGATGTCCTGACGGTTGTCTTCCCAATGGTGTTCGTACTCGATGGCGAAGACGGTCGGTCGAATCCCGGACCGGTGGACTTCACGGAACACCGCGGCCAGGTCGCCCTGACCAGTGCCCCACCAGACATCATGGCCGTCCGGCCCCGCTTCATTGAGGTCCTTGACGTGCAAAGACAGCAGCCGCGAGCCGAGCATGCGGATGCCTTCCAGCGGCGGGATACCGGACCGTTGCCAATGGCCAAGGTCGGCACAGGCACCCAGTCTCGGGCTGCGCCCATCCAGCACTCGCAGGATTTCGCGCGGATGCCAGTACCGTGAGCTGCCCTGTGGGTGATTGTGAAGCGCCACGTTGAGGTTGAACTCGCCGCACAGGCGCTCGATCAGGTTCAACGCTTCGGGCTTGGGCTCGGAGATGATGGTTTCGACGCCCAGCTTGTGGGCCAGCTCGAACGATTGCCGGCAGAGCGGTTCTTCCGCGGAAAGTTCGTGGATGTAGATGCTGGTGAGAGTGATGTGGGCGGACTTCAGCTTGGCCCGAAGTTCGGCGATGGCGGCATCGGACAGGCTTGGATCCAGCTTGGCGTCGCTCATGGAGTTGACGCGTTGGCCCTCGAAAGCTTCGAGGTACGGAATCCCCAGCGCGGAGGTGCGCTCCGCCGCTTCGTACAAAGTAAAGCGATTGAAGCTCCACGCGGCCACGCCGAGGCGCCAATTCGCGGCATCATTTAGTTCCTGCCCGCCCACGCGGGTGAGTACCACCGCGCATAGCGCCAGGGCCTGCAACCATCGCCAGGACGCAGGACCAGATCGCGAAAAGCGAAAAGGTCGGTTCACGAGAGCCTCCAGGGTGGGCGCAGCGGGCGTTCGAGCATGGCGGAGGCCTCGGCATCGCCCACGAAATCTTCTTTCGCCGGATCCCAGCGGAGCGTGCGGCCGAGTTTAATGGCGATCTGGTCCAGCCAGGCGATGGTGTCCGAGCGGACCGACGGGTCGATCGGCGACGCCGGTTGACTGCGGCCCTTGACCGCATCCACGAAGTTGCCGTGGTGATTGTCGCTCTTGAACAGGCGCGTGTCGTTCGCGCCCAGGGTTGTTTTGAGGAGTGATTTCGGCTCGGCATCGAGTCCGCTCCGATCCACGTGCACCCAGCCTTCCGTGCCGAGGAACAGGATGCCGTGCCCATGCCCGGCCTTTTGCAGGGGGTGCTGCTTGCTGGTTTCGTCGTCCATATGGACCACGGTAACGCCGTCGGCGAAGCGGTTCTCGACCTGCCAGGTGAGCGCGCAGTCGGCCATGCCCGCGGTGGGAAAGGTCCCGCGGCCCTGGATTTCGATCGGACCGGTTTCCTCCGACCCGTGGCCCCACTGGGCGATGTCCAGGTGATGAATACCCCAGTTGCCGATGAACCCGATGCAGTAATCCGAAATGTGATACCAGGTGCTGTAATTGCGGGTCCACGACTCGTTGGGCCGGTGCGTGTAGGGTCGGACTCGCTCGAAGCTATACGGCTTCCGGGGCGCCGGGCCCAGCCATAGCTCGTAATCGAGCTCCGGCGGTACGGGTTCGGTGGGTTGATCCGGGAACGGGACGCTCCCGGGCACGCCGACAAGGATGGTCTGGAGCCGGCCGATCTTCCGGTTGCGCACCAACTCGCAAGCGAACCGGAAATTGCCCCCGGAACGTTGTTGGGTGCCGAACTGAAACACCACCTGGTTCGCGTGCACCGCAGTCCGCACCGCCTGAGCTGCGCGAAAACTCCAGCCCATCGGCTTCTCGTAATACATGTGCTTGTGGTGCCGGGCCGCTTCCAGCGCGATCAGCGGATGCCAGTGATCCGGGGTGGTGATCTGGATGGCGTCGAGGTCCGGGCGCGCGATCAACTCGCGGAAGTCGCGATACTCGGCGCAGTCGTGGTTGCTGTAGAAATTGTCGACTGTTGCCTTCCCGAGCCGTCGTTGCGTTTCGTGGACGTCGCACACGGCAATTACCCGGACCTCGGGATGGCCGAGGAAGGTTTTCATATTGCCGGTGCCCTGGGTGCCCAGGCCGATGCAGCCCAGTCGGATCTGATGGTTCGGTGACGCTTCGCCGCCCCGGACGGCGGTGGCCGGGGCGATCCAACCGGGCAGGGTGGTGGCGCCGGTTAACCAGGCGGATTGCTTGAGGAATCGACGACGGTCGATTTTGGAGGGAGACATGGCTCATTCATAGAGAGTCTGGCCGCCGGTGTCGAGTGCAGGAGCAAGGGTGCCGAGCGATTATGGACGCGTTGGAAATCGACAGCGGACTGTGGCCCTGCCAGCTCACGGCACCAGGCGAACGCACGCAAGGCGCTGGGGCGATGTCGGTTGCGACGGCCTTTTCCGAACCAGCACTGAACCGGCACTGAGTGACAGGTTCACGGTGTCCGCTGGGCCGTGCCCTCACCAGAATGGAATGCGCGTCCCGGCGGGTTTCGGGGATTCCGTGCCCATCGGATTGCGGGCACAATCCGTTTGGATTCGCCAATTATCAGCGATTCCACAATTTGGAGCTTCGCTGGTTTGACCAGGCGAATCAGCGAACCTCCGGAGACGGGCGTAGGGCCGGGGAAGCGTATGGCGATCTGCCGGACATTCCGGTATTGCGGGAAATGGCGGAAGTGCAGCGGGTGATGACCGTACTCCTGGGCGACAGTGCCATCGAGGTGGGTAGTCCGCTCGAACGATGGGCCGCGGATCCGGAGTCGGCGCTGACCAACGACGAGCGAACTGGTCGGACCGGCCGGGCACAGCGCCGCGGTCTATCGCGTGCGCGACGCCATTCCGAAACTCAAAGCGCTCCTCGAGGCAAACCCCGCTCGTGCGCCGTTCCTGGTTTTGCCGCGGCATCCCGCCTACGGAGATTGCCGCGGAGAATACCGATTTCGAGTCCGTGGTACCCCGGAGGATCTCGAGGTCTACCTCCCGTACCTTGGCGCCGATAGGGATTCAGCGGGAGAACGGACTATCGGCATGATTTCGCTGTATGACGAGATTCTGCTGTTCCATTGTTACAGCAGGCCGGCATTGATGAACCGCATTTCTTCCTCGACGACCGGACACCGCGGGAAGCCAGTCGTTCGGACCAAGACCGGCCAAAACTCGTCGAACTGATGAAGGTGGCCCTCTACGAGATCGATCAGCGGAACCGTCAATTTGAGTTGGCACTGAGCATCGACCCGATCCTGCGCGAGCTCGGATTGGCGGAGCTGTTGGCCGGGTGATTGACCGTGGTCGAGGCCATCCGGATCGATCGGACAGACCCGGCGACCCCGGTCCGCGCTGTCCCTGGAGTCACCCTTGAATAATCCCTGGGCCGGCCTCATGCTCGCCCCCGTGCGATCCCAATGAGAAAGGAGCCATGAAAACCACATCCCTGCTTGCCTGCGCTCTCAGCCTGGCCTTGCTGACCACGGTCCTTGCCCCCGAACGCGCATCCGCCGCGCCGACCTCATCGGATATACAACCCAAGCGCCTGAAACGCGCCGACAGTTTCCTGGGGGTTCATTTCGATTTCCACGCGGGACCCGATTGCACCGAGATCGGCAAGCACACCACCCGCGAGATGATTGAGAACATCATCAACCTCGTCGAGCCTGACTATCTTCAAATTGACTGCAAAGGTCATCGCGGCCTTTCGAGTTACCCGACGAAAGTCGGCCACCCGGCGCCGGGCTTTGTGGGCGACCCGCTGCGGCTCTGGCGACAGGTCACCGCCGAGCGCGGGGTGTCGCTTTACCTTCACTATTCCGGGGTATGGGACAGCGAGGCGATCCTCCGCCACCCGGATTGGGGAGTGATCAATGCCGACGGCAGCACAAATGACCGGGCCACCTCCTTTTTCAGTCCCTACGCCGACCAGTTGTTGATCCCGCAATTGCGGGAACTGGCGGGCGATTACGGGGTGGACGGCGCCTGGATTGACGGCGAATGCTGGGCCGCCGCGCCGGATTGGAGCGAGCCGGCACTGAAAGCCTTTCGTGACACGACCGGCTTCACCAGCGTTCCCCGCAAACCGGGTGACCCTTATTGGCACGAGTTTCTCGATTTCAACCGGGAATTGTTCCGCCGTTATCTGCGCTATTACATCGGGGAAGTGAAACGGACCCACCCGCAATTCGAGTTGTGCAGCAACTGGGCCTACACCGATCACATGGCCGAGCCGGTCAGCGCGCCGCTCGATTTTCTTTCGGGTGACTACTCACCCGACGACAGCGTGAATTCCGCGCGAGTGTCGGCGCGTTACCTGGCGCGGCAGGGCGTGGCCTGGGATCTGATGGCCTGGAGCTTCAGCCTCAAGGCGCGGGGTCAGGGCGAGTCGTCGCAGAAGACCGCGGTGCAATTGCAGCGTGAAGCCGCCGTGGTGCTCGCGTTGGGCGGAGGTTTCCAAGCGTACTTCAAACAGAAGCGGGACGGTTCGGTCTTTGACGAGCAGCTCCCCGTCATGGCGGAAGTGGCGAAGTTCTGCCGGGATCGCCAGGCGTTGTGCCATCACGCCGAGGCGGTGCCGCAAGTGGCGCTGCTGCTCTCGACCGCCGGTCATTACCGCCGGATCAACGGACTTTACCCGCGCGACCTGGGTCGACTGAGCGGCGTGTTGCAGGCTTTGCTGGAAAGCCAATACTCGGTCGAGGTCCTGGGCGAGCATCACCTGGTCGGCCGGATGCCGGAGTATCCGCTCATCGTGGTGCCGGAATGGGAGTACCTCGAGGCGGAGTTTCGCCGGCAGCTCGTGGCTTACGTCAAAGCCGGTGGCAACCTGCTCCTCATCGGGCCGCGCACCGCCGCCTTGTTCGAGTCCGACCTGGGCGTGACTCTCCAAGGCGCGCCGAAGGTGGAATCACGACACCTGGCACATCACGACACGCTGACCTCCGTCAGAGGGCTGGTGCAGGACCTGGAGTGTGGAGCGCAGACGAGGTCCTTTGGTCGGCTTCACACCGCCAGCAACGTCGAGTCCCCGTCGCAGCCTGCCGCCGTCATCACTCCATTGGGCCGGGGGCGAATCGCCGCCACCGCTTTCGACCTCGGCCAGGACTACGCCCAGGCGCGTTCGCCCGGCCTGCGAAGTTTTGTCGACGATCTCGCGCGCGAGCTGTTCCCCCGGCCGCGGGTCGAGGTGCGAGGTTCGACGGACGTGGACGTTACGTTGGCGCGCAATCGGGGCCAGTTGCTGGTCAACCTCGTCAACACCGGCGGCCCGCACCAATCGGCCGGGATCATTGAGACTATTCCACCGGTCGGTCCGCTTGCCGTGACCATTCGACAGCCGACGAAGCCGATTCAAGTCAACCTGGAACCTGGCGGCAGATCGCTGCCGTTTGACTATCGCGATGGGACGATCCAGCTCACGCTGCCCCGGCTGGAGATTCACGATATTATCGTGCTCCGATCGAACTGATGCGGAACGGTTGGAGCGGGAGGGACCGCGGAAGCGGGGATGGAACCCCGAACAAGTTCATGGCTACCGCACCGAAAGGAATCGTTCGATCAGCGTAAATGCGCGCCGCGCCGACGTTCCCTTCATCGCGCCAACCTCCGGAGAGTTCTCGTGCGTTTGCATGGGCAACCTTTCTGCCATCCTGTCGCTCCGGCGAAAACCTCGGAATCACCCGACGATTGGATGCGCTGAATTGCACCCTATCTAATGACGGCCAATCCCCTTGAGTCAAGTGCTCTTCCCCACCGGACCGCGGCTGTGTCACAGACCAGCCGCAGCAACGCCCGCACGTTCCGGACGCTTTAAACAGTTCCGCAACCTCCAAGCGCACCCCTTCATTCCATCCCGCATTGAAACCAACCCTCGAGCCTTCATCGCCCCCCTTCCGACAGCCTTCGAACCGAACGCATCCCCGAGTTCCCACCCTCAAATCTCAAGCCAGCCTCGACCTTCAAAACTCCATGTTCGTGGCCTATGCGAGCCCCGTGATCTCCGAGCCCAGAGTAAGATTAGGAGCAAGAGCAAGAGCACGAGCCGAAGCCCCCCATCTCCCATCTCCCATCTCCCCCTTCTTCCTTCTGTCCACCAGTGAACTTCCTCCACCCAATGACATGGATTCTCCAGATGAATCTTCCAGCTTCATGCTTGCTCCTTCCTCCTTTGGGCCTTATCGTCCCGACAGTCCGTTTAGTATTAAACACGCGCTGAATCGTCTACCAAAATCCACCCCCAACTTCCCTCACCCCGCCACATCCCAATTAGATTCGCGGCGGCACCTGGGAAGCAGGTCGAACTCGGTGGCAACCGCGTTAACGTCAACAATTAGGCCTATCACACGAACAGCGCATGTCGCCGATTCAATATCATCGCACTAGGCCTAATACCTGTTAGCCATGAACACCGAGCATCAGCCGCTGTCGCATCCCAGAGGTTCGGAACCGCCACAGAAGCTGGTGATCGTGGTTGGCGTCTGGCTGATCTTCGGCACGACCGCTCTTGCCGCAATTGCCGCGGTGTTTTTTTACTGGGAGATCGGGAAACCGCTCGCTGCAATCGTGAGTCTTGGCATTGCACTGTTTTCAGCGCTTGTCACGGCTCAGGCTACACGGAGCTTCCGCCGGAGACAGTACGGCGAGGACCAAAACCATGGCTAATCGGGTAGCCGGGAGGATTGCCCCCTCGGCCCCCACACCACCTGACATGCGGGTCCGCGTCAGGCGGTTCCGGTCAGATTAACGGAGGCAGGATCCCAGTTGGGATTCCGCTTTCCGTAATGCATTTCGATCCACTGTGCCTTCAAGTCCGGCACGCCTTGCTCCCGCAGCCACGCGTTGTTCAACGCGCGCTGCACAATTCCGTTGCCACTCATCCACCAGTATCCGCGACGGCAGCGGCTGGCTTTCATCACCTCGTCCGGGTGGATGCCCAGGGAGATGAGATGCCGCCGCCGGGTGCGGGGCCGCTGCCACTGTTTCCAGTAACAGAGCCGCACCCGCCGCCGCAGCCATTGGTCCAGTTCCAGCACCTGACGATAGGTGTGGCTGATACCGAAGTAATTCAGCCAGCCCACCGCGTAGCGCCGCAACTCTGCCAACCGTCGGGACATCGAAACGCCCCAACTGCGACTGGTGATCTCCTTGATCCGTTCCTTGAACCGTCGGTACGCCTTGTCCGTCCACACCACCTTGCCTCGCCGCAGGGCGAAACCCAGGAAAGTGCATCGAGCCAACGGCGCGGCCTGACTCTTCTGGCGGTTGACCACCAATCCGAGCCGGACCTCCACAAATCGAATGACGCTCTGCATGACCCGTTGGGCGGCTCGGGCGCTTCGGACCAGAATCAGGAAGTCGTCGGCATACCGTGCGAAACGGTGGCCGCGCTTCTCCAACTCCTTGTCCAGCGGATCCAACATGATGTTGGCCAGCAACGGCGACAGCGGCCCACCTTGCGGCACGCCCCGCGTCGTTGCCTCCCGTTGTCCATCCGGCAGCACCACTCCAGCTCGCAGGTAGCGTCCAATGAGTCGGAGCACCCGCGGGTCGGCGATGCGTCGGGCCAGCAAGTTCATCAACCGCTCGTGGTTGACGGTGTCGAAATAGGACTTCAGATCGCAGTCCACCGCGTGGACATATCCCGCCTGGTTGGCCGCCTCCACCGCCCGCACCGCTTCATGCGCCCGCTTACCGTGGCGGAACCCGTAGCTGTGCGAACTGAAGTGCGGATCGAACCGGGGCGTGAGCACCTGCGCGATGGCCTGCTGAATGACACGGTCCAGGACCGTCGGAATGCCCAGGGGGCGCAAGTCCCCGTTGGGCTTGGGAATCATCACCCGGCGGACCGCCGCCGGATGATACGTGCCTGCCATGAGGCTCGAACGGATCCGCTCCCAGTGTTGACGGGCAAAAGCGGGGAAGGTTGCGATGGTCATCCCATCGATGCCCGGTGCCCCGCCATTGGCCTTCACCCGTTTCCATGCTCGAAGCATGTTCTCCCGGGACAGGACCTGTTCCAATAGATCGTCTGAAGCGTTTCCATGCTTCCCCTCCGTCCCCCCCGCTTCCCCCGGGCCGGTCGGCCGTGACAGGGATGGCAGTGATGACGGGGTTGATCCGCTTCCGACCAGTTCGGGCCTTCGCTCCGAAGGTTCGGAGCTACTATGCCCTCGGCTGACTTCTGTGCCCTCACGACGGACCTCTCGATCCGCCGCGCCCGGCGTTGCCGCCGTGCCCGGAGCACAGATCTCCCTGAGTAAGGACGTGAACTCTCCCTGAGCAACCGGATCATTTACCTCCGGAACTGAACCCGGGGCTTGGCTGTGTGGTGCCAGCTTGCCCGTTCCGTCGGCCTGATATGACCTTTCTGTTCGTTGGCTCATCAGGTTTGACTGAGGCTTCCTTCCCACGGGACCTCGCGATCCCGCAGTTGCTTCTGTCTAGTGCTTAAGTCATCCTCCGACCATGAAGGCCGGGTGGACAACCGTGTTCCCGCACAGGGGACTTCCCTGCCTCGCCGAAGTTCTCGACGAAGGCGGGTCACCCCATCAGTCCACGCCCATGTCAGGCGCACACCAGGCACTTGAGCCAACGGAGACCTGCATATCCGTTTTGAATATGGCTGCGCTGATATGTCGTATGGTATCAGGTCTCCGTGGCTCAGTTCCCTCGTTATGCACATTGAAGCGCCGAAGCAGTGGGCGGTTTTGATGTTCTCGGCGGTTCTGTTGCTCACGTCGTGCAAAGCAACAGTCGGAGTCGCGGTGAAGCCGGGGGATTATCCGCTTCTGAAACAGACTACCCACCCCGAGGTCGTTCGCTGGCGTGAGGTTTCAGGCCCACATGGTGACATGTTCCTTGGCCGACCCAAGGGGGACAAATCCGCCGTCATTGGGCTATACCGGCACTTCCCGCAGCCCGGTGACGATCCACTCATTAGCGAACCGGACGCGGGCGTCCGCCTTACCGAGGGATCCCTGGGAGTATTCCGGATCGTCTGGCACCACGTATCCGGCACCACCACTCCACGGTACTCGCGCACAGCCATTTTTGAATTCAATACTTGGAGTGTGTCAGCTCCCGGCGGAGACGGTCAGCTCCACATCACCGAGCGGATGTTGGTGTGGGTGCATGGTGCTGACGAGGCGCAGGTCGAGGACTTAGTCGATTATTTGGGCGGGCTTGACCTGTTTCGCGAGAGGACGGAGCCGTTCGCCGGAATATGATGAGAGTGCATAATCGGGTAGGCGGGGGATTTCAACCCCCGCCCCCCACACCATCCGCCTTCGCCCCAGCTTCGGCGGGACAAGCCTGACATGCGGGTCCGCGTCCGGCGGTTCCTGACAGTCCCGAAGGATGAAGCAGCACTCTTTCTCTACCACGCTGACTCGGGGCCAAGGCTCCACCAATCGGCTTCATCGCCGGCCTCCGTTCAGCAGTGGTCGTGTTCTGCCTGTCAAGTTCGGCCCTTCCCCAGATGAGTCCTCCGGGTGTTCCCGGCTCGTTGCCTTGAGTTCTATGGCCTCGGCTGACTTCTCGGCATTCACCCCGCCCATTGCTGGACGGGGCGCTGCGGTGTTGCCACCGCCGCACGTGTCCGAGATCTCCCCAGGTAAGGACGCAGCCCTCCCCCGCACTGCCGCCGCAT